>DDIL01000126.1 GCA_002338515.1 Glaciecola sp. UBA1851
ATTTTGTTGCTGCATATTTACCTAACCCATATTTGTCACCAAGTGAATTAAGGCATTCGGTTGCGACCGAGTTAGAAGTTGAGCTACCCAACGGGAGTGATCAGCAAGCTTTCACTCAAGCGATTCAAACTAAGTTAATTGAGTTTCGACAAAGCGGCAAGGCCGTTGTACTTATCATTGACGAGGCCCAAGCATTGCCTGATGAGAGTATTGAGGCGCNNCTTTCAGTATTGAAAACTGCCCTTTATAGCGGCGAAGGGTTTATTAAAGTTACTGGGGAAGTAGGTACGGGCAAAACATTAATATGCCGGAAATTATTAAATGAATTACCAGATAATTTTGTTGCTGCATATTTACCTAATCCTTACTTGTCGCCAAGTGAATTGAGACATTCAGTTGCAACTGAGTTAGAAGTTGAGCTACCAAACGGGAGTGATCAGCAAGCGTTCACTCAAGCTATTCAAACTAAGTTAATCGAGTTTCGACAAAGCGGTAAAGCGGTTGTACTCATTATTGATGAAGCGCAAGCCTTGCCTGATGAGAGTATTGAGGCGCTGCGTTTAATGACTAATTTAGAAACCGAAACTACTAAGCTTATGCAAGTTGTATTATTTGGGCAACCTGAATTAGATGCAAAGATAGCCCGACCTGAGCTTAGGCAGTTAAGACAACGCATTACTTTTGATTATCAACTCATTCAAATGACATCTGATCAAATCTATCAGTATATTAACCATCGTATGCAAGCGGCAGGATACACGCGTTCTGAATCTTTGTTCAGTAAAGGTCTTTGCAGAAAGTTGTTGCAAGCATCTAATGGTACGCCAAGACTCGTTAATATCATTTGTCATAAAGCATTAATGCTCGCATATGGAGAAGGGAAGTCTACTATAACTGCGAAGCACATCAAACTCGCTGTAACAGATACTGCCGCCGCGAGTCCTATGAAATCATTTGCTTGGTTAAATTGGGCCATTCCTGCAGTATCTTGTTTAATAATTTTATCGACGATTTTTATTCACAGTGACATTACACCAGACTATCAAGCGCTATTAGGCTTTGTGAGCGAGTGGCGTCAATGAGTGTCGTTAATAAAATGCTTCGAGATTTAGAATCTCGTAAGCATCAGCAAGAAATTGGGGCGAATTACGTACCTGAAAAAAACTATAAGCCAATCATTTTGGTTGGCATAGCATTACTTGTACCCCTCTCTTTAGCTGCAACTTACACCATGAATGTGGTGATGAATCAAGAAGAAAAAGAAATACAGCAAGACGATGTTGAATCTAAGAAAAAGCTACAACCAGGTGATCGCTATGCTTTGTCAAATGAGTCGAAAGAGCAAGAGCCAATTAGGCAAGTACAGCAACTAAAATCGCTGTCGCCCATTAAAAACATAAAACTAGATTTAAACGAAAGCACGGATATAAAATTAAATGCTTATGCCGCTGCACAGCTACCTGCTGGAGTGAAAGAAAAAGAAAGAAGCCTTATTGGTCCGCCAAAAAATCAATTAGTGAAATCTAATCTTGACAATAATACTGATAAGCGAGTTCAACATCAGCCTTCAACCATTGCATCAGTTAGCATTGAAAAGCCGTTAAAAAATATAGAGCGCAACGAAGTTTCTATTAATGATGAAGTAGCAAAACCTATCGCCAAAGAAGACGAATTGGCCGCATTGTCGATACAACAACCCTCATCATTTACTGTCAAACCTAGCAAAGGTGGTAAGCAGCAGCTTTCAAATTTACGTGCTGAAGCGCATATTGCATCCAATCAGGGTGATGATCGGAAAGTAATTGAAAGTTTGCAACACATTCTTGTGATTTCACCAAGCGATCAGCGTACTCGTAAACAACTCGCCGCCTTGTTGTTTTCAAAAGCCAAATTAGATGAAGCGGCGGCAGTTTTAGAAACAGGAATTTCTATCGCTCCTGCAGAATCAAGTTTACGGCTTATGTTAGCAAGAACTTATTTTAAAGCAGGGGATAAAGCAAGAGCGTTCAATGTGCTAAGCGAGCACCCCTATAAGCAGTTAGCTACTGATGAATTGTTGAGCTTCAGAGCGGGATTAGCTGAGAAATTAGGTAACTATCCTGATGCTGAAATAGATTATCAGTTACTTGTAAAAAGAAACCCATCAGAAGCAAAATGGTGGTTAGGATTAGGTGTTGCCCAAGACAAACAGAAGTTAGCCGCACAAGCAATCAATTCTTATCAACAAGCTAAAGCGCTTAATCAGCTTCCGCAGCAAGTAGATAGTTTTGTATCTAAACGCATTCAACTTTTAGCGAGAGAGTCCTAATGGTAGAAAGGATAAAAGTTCGTCTAGGTGACTTACTGGTTCAAAATAATCTAATTAATGAAACCCAGTTGCAAAGCGCATTATCAGAACAGCGCAAAACCGGGCGGAAATTAGGTGCTACCTTAGTATCGATGGGACTTGTTGAAGAAACGCAGCTACTGGAACTTTTATCTCAGCACTTAAAAGTGCCGCTAATTAATTTATCCGATTTCAAGGTAAATGCTAATGCAGTTCGAATGCTGCCAGAAATTCAGGCAAGGCGTTACAGAGCATTAGTCCTTGAAGATAAGGGTGACTATTTCCTTGTTGGCATGAGTGATCCGGCTGATATCAATGCTGTGGATGATTTAAGCGTTAAGTTGCCTAAACCGATTGAAGTAGCCGTAGTTAGTGAAAAACAATTGTTTGAAGCCTATGAAAACTTCTATCGAAAAACCGAAGAAATTGCATCATTTGCGCAAGAACTCGCAGATGAATATGAAGATGAAAGTGAATTTCAGCTTTCTAGCGGGTTAAGTGATGATCAAGATAACGTTGTGGCTAAGTTGCTACAATCTATTCTTGAAGACGCGGTGATGGCGAAAGCTTCAGATATTCATATTGAGCCTGATGAAAATAAACTTCGAATAAGAATGCGAGTTGATGGCATATTGCAGGAAAACGTGATTGATGAAGCCAACATAGCTTCTGCTTTAGTGCTAAGACTCAAGCTAATGTCAGGATTAGATATTTCTGAAAAACGACTACCACAAGATGGTCGGGCGCAAGTTGTTATTAAGCAACACAAAATTGATATTCGTGTATCAACTATGCCAGTGCAAATGGGCGAATCTGTTGTTCTCAGATTACTTGACCAATCAGAAGGGATTCTGGGTTTAGAGCAAACGGGTATGCCAGACGATATTATGAAGACATTTCGTAGTTTACTGCATCGTCCGCATGGCATGATATTGGTAACTGGGCCAACAGGTTCAGGTAAAACCACTACCTTATATGGTGCACTAAACGAGCTAAACAAAGCTGAAACGAAAATTATCACCGTTGAAGATCCTGTGGAATATCGCCTGCCTAGAATTAATCAGGTACAGGTAAATACTAAAATTGATCTCACTTTTTCATCGGTATTGAGAACCACACTTAGACAAGATCCTGATATTCTCATGGTGGGCGAAATGCGTGACCATGAAACAGTTGAAATAGGGCTTAGAGGCGCGCTTACTGGGCATTTAGTATTGTCCACATTGCATACAAATGACGCAATAAGTAGCGCTATTCGTTTATTAGATATGGGCGCGCCAGGATATTTAGTCGCGAGTTCATTAAAAGCGATAATTGCTCAGCGTTTGGTGCGTAAAATTTGTGACAATTGTATTGATGATCATCAGCCAACAGATGAACATAAAATTTGGTTGTCTCAATTAGATGCGAATTTGACCGATCATTCCTTTAAGCAAGGTAAAGGTTGTCAGCGATGCAACTATACAGGCTATAAAGGCCGTATTGGTGTGTTTGAGCTCTTGCAAATGAACGAAGCCATGATGACCGCGCTTAAGAATAATGATACTGCTGCTTTTACTGATGCCGCAAAAACCTCAAAGAACTACAGAACACTAGCAGAAGCAGCGCTCGACTATGCCAAGTTAGGTGTAACATCGTTAGACGAAGTGTTACGTTTAGTGGAAATGGTACAAGAGATCCCTGAAGTGAAAAAATCAACTGATAGTGGGTCTGACAAATCAGATAAATCAGAAACAGGTAATCAAAAACAAGTTGCAACCAAACCGAAGCCAAGGGAGAGGTTGAGAGTACAAAACAACATTATTCAGCGTGCGACATCTTTAAATGAAGAACAGTCTAAATCAAAACCTAAAAGCGGTAATTCTGGTTTGAGTTTAGAGGATATTGACTAGTGCCTGCCTTTCAATATAGAGGTCGAGCGACGGATGGTCAGGTCACGCAGGGGTCAATTGATGCAATTGATGAATCGGCTGCTGCAAAGCTATTGATGGGTAGAAGTATTATTCCTATACAAATAGAAGTCGTTAAAAGTGAAGCGGCAACAGATAAAAAAGTAGACAAAGAAAAAAGTGTAAATTTTCTAACACCTCATGTTTCGCTTGATGATCTCATTGTATTTGCAAGGCAAATGTATAGTTTAACTAAAGCGGGGATTCCTATAATTCGCGCAGTAAGAGGGTTATCTAATACGCGTTCTTTACGTTTAAAGATGGCTCTACTAGATGTAGTGGCAAGCCTAGAAAAAGGGCGAACGTTTTCTTCATCATTAGCGTCTCATCCAAAAATATTTAATCAACTATTTGTCAGTGTTGTGCATGTGGGTGAAAACACGGGCCAGCTAGACGCATCCTTTCTACAACTTTCCGATTACTTAGAAAGAGAACAAGCTACTCGACAACAAATTAAAGCGGCAACACGTTACCCGATATTCGTGATTGCAGCCATCGCTATTGCTTTGGTGGTGATGAATATCTTTGTAATTCCTGTATTCGCCGGGATGTTTGAAAAGTTCGGTGCTGATTTACCATTAATGACAAAGATCTTACTTAACATGTCACATTTCTTTTTAAATCAATGGTATTTGCTTGTTGGGTTTATTTTGTTATTCGTTGTGATAACTAAACAATATATTAATACCCAAGCAGGGCGAATAAAGTGGGATCATTTAAAAATAAGGTTGCCAATTATAGGTTCGATAATTGAAAGAAGTCTGCTAGCTAGATTTTCCAGAAGTTTTTCTATGATGTTAAAAGCGGGCGTGCCTCTTACTACTGCTTTATCGTTAGTATCGGAAGCTGTAAATAATGCATTCATGGCTGACGCCATATTAAATATGCGAAGGCGTATTGAAAAAGGTGAAAGCTTAACGCGAGTCGCTTATGCGAGTGATTTATTTACGCCGCTAGTTCTGCAAATGATTAACGTTGGCGAAGAAACCGGTCGAGTTGACGAGTTATTAAGCGAAGTCTCTGACTTTTATGAAAGAGAAGTAGATTACGAGCTCTCCAGTTTAACGTCCAAAATTGAACCTATATTAATCTCAATTGTAGCAGGTATGGTGTTAGTTCTGGCGCTAGGCATATTTACTCCGATGTGGGACATGATGGGTGTAGTTAATTAGATTATGTGGTCACAGCGCTTATTCCATTTAATGTGCGCTTTGGGCGTTATCATCATAATAATGGCATTAATGATGCAGGCGTTAACTCAGAAAGAGCAAGAATGGGATGATGTGAGTTCATTAGGACTATCTTCAAAGATGAACAGTACCTTGCAGCAAATTTATTGGCAGTGGCAAAACGAAGGCAGACCAGGTTCTATATTGTATAGCAGAGGCAAACCTAACTCCTTGTTGTCTAGCAATAGTGACAAAATTTCGACAGTAAAGCTTTATTTAAGCGCAAACGGTGTACTAGAAATTGACAAAGATATAGAAGGTTGTAAGCAGCTGCTTGAATTATTTATAGGCGATAAATATCCAATTAGCCGTTTGCAGATAGAAGTAGATATTTTAAATGATGTTGAGTTACCGGAAACACGCAGAGAGTTAAATAATTTAAAGATCAACGCTATAAGTGACGATAAAGTAACCAGTAGTACTTTAAATTTATGCAAGTTTGAATATGCCGATAGAGTCTATTTTTATGAAATAGATTCTGGCGAACTAACTATTTATTAGCAGGAGACACATATGCAAGTTGTGCATAAACGCCAACAATGCTCAAAAAAATCATTGGGAAATCAGTCTGGTTTTACATTGATAGAATTAGTCATTGTTGTAGTCATTCTTGGTTTACTTGCCGCAACCGCCATTCCTCGATTTTTAGATGTAACCGATGATGCTGAAGATGCGACGGTAGAAGGGGTAGCTGGTGGTTTTGCTACTGGTGTTGGGCTAGTTAGAGCGCAGTGGGAAATTGATGCACGACCAGAATCTAACGAGTCACCAAACAACACGACGGTAAATATTGAAGGTATTTTAATTGGTGTGGATGGGGATACAGGCTATCCAACAGGACGAATTAGCAATGATTCTAGTACCGAAGACATTGCTATTAGTAATGAAGATTGCGCGAGTATTTTTGGTCTAATTATGCAAAGTGCACCTTCTATCACAACTATTTGGAATCCAGTTGATTCTGATGATTTCAGATATTTTACTAATGTTAACCAAGGCGGTGGTGCTGGTGGTAATGATGTTTGTCAATATTATTTAATGCAAACAGTAAAGAATCAGGTTTCAGAGCCGTTAACAGTGAACATAGGCAATGGGTTCGTGTACGACCCACGTATTGGCCAAGTACAAGTATTCAGTAATAACTAACGCTTTTCAGGAGCAAATTATGAAGCAACAAAAAGGTTTTACCTTAATCGAACTTATCATTGTCATTGTAATTTTGGGGATATTAGCGGTTACTGCCGCCCCACGATTTATTGACATTCAATCAGACGCACGCAAAGAAACGCTTCAAGGCGTGAAAGCAGCATTCCAAGGTGCCGCGCAGTTAGTTTATGCAAAAGCTGCGATTAAAGGCGTCCAAAAAAGTGATGACAGCGACGTGTTAGTAAATGGCGCGACTGTAGACACAGTTTATGGATATCCGGATGCAGATTCGCTTACTTCAGCGGCTGAAATCCAAAAGTTTGTGGACATTGAGCTAGGTTCAGACTCAGAACTAACTATCGAAGACACAGCAAGCGATGGTAAAATTGCAATTCGATTTACCAACATCGCAACAACTACTGTAAGCAGTGTGGTGTCAGGGTGTTTTATTGAATATACCAACGCAGCTTCAGCCGGTGCATCTCCGACTATTTCTGTTAACGATGCGAGTTGTTAAATAAGAGCGAAGTTTAAAGCCCATTAGGGTCAAGGTAAAGTCTTAAAAATGGGAAAAATATATTTAAAACATTATGCTTCCCGCCAAGCTCAACAAGGTTTTTCTCTTGTTGAGCTTGTTGTCGTTATTGTCCTCCTCGCTACCCTCAGCATTACCGTTGCGCCTAAGTTTTTAGACAGCCAAGGTTTTAGTGAATATAGCCTTCAAAAGCGTATGATCACCGCATTACGTAATATTCAGTTAAAAGCAATGCACGATACACGAGCTGATTTCTGCCACAGAATGGTATTCGTAACCAATGCTTCTTTGGGCGCTGAGTTTGGTCCATCTACCGATTCATATTTGAATGGTGAGCAAGCGACGTCTTGCGGAACAAGCGTTGATCTTCAATCTTCTGATTACCTTAGAAGCGAAACAAATGAACTGTTTGACCTAGGAATTGGCTTTTCAGCCTTCGACAATGTCACGATAACAAACTTTATTGAATTCGATAGTTTGGGTCGACCAATATCGAGTGTTGAAAGATGCTCACAAGGATGCGTAATAAATTTTATTGGTGAGAGCACCGTCAGTATTTGTATTGAATCTGAAGGGTACATCTATGCTTGTTAAATCCGCTTATTCAATTAGAAAACGTAAGTACTCACAAGGCTTTACTCTAGTTGAGTTAGTGATAGGTATTACACTTATTTCAGTAGTGTTAGTCACCTTAGTGTCATTCGTTGCACCTTTAAATCAAAGAAGCGTTGATCCTTTATGGCAAGTACGTTCGGTGACCTTAGCACAATCGCTTTTTAGTGAAATGTCGTCAAAGGCATTCGATGAAAACTCTATTACATCAAATGGCAGAAAAGCGTGCAATCACAATATTGACTGCACACAAGCTAGCGCACTAGGGAGCGATGCAAGCGAAAGTAGGCGAACATATGATGATATTGATGACTATCACAACCTTGTGCTTACGGGCGCGCAAATAAGTAATTCTGGTGAAGAAACATTAACGCAAGATGTAATCGATTTATTCTTAGGTTTTAGTGCACAAATTAATGTGTTCTATGATGATAATCAAGATGGCATTAATGACGCTGATACAGACAACGACGGTACCATTGATGTTGCAGGTTATATTGGTAACCAAAAGCTAATAAGAATTACGGTATTTACGCCTGATGAGCAGCCTATTGTTTTTGCTACCTACAGAGCAAACTTTTAATGAGCATAAAACACGCTAAGTTCATCAAAAATAATCAAATTGGTTTTACGTTGGTTGAGCTGGTGCTTGTTATTGCATTATTGGGCATAGTGGCAGTGTCGGTTAGTGGGATATTAGGCGGTTCAATAAATGCTATTACAAACGTAGCTCAACGAGAAGAGTTAGTTCGAGCTGGCAGCTTTATAACAGAAAGGATTCAAAGAGAATTAAGATCGGCTGTACCGAATTCAGTTCGCGTAGCTGGCAATGCTTCGGCACAATGTGTGGAATTTGTTCCAATGAACTGGAATACTGTTTATTTAAAAATACCCCTTGATGGAACAAGCGATGATACAGTTGACGTTTTAGAGTTTTCCGATATCAGCAATAATGCATTTGTTTTAGGCCCGAATAGTTTTGCTATCGTGTACCCAACTACTCCGAATGAAGTTTATGACGTAAGTTTAAATCATAGACAAACCATTAATAGTTGTTCTGACGATGGCGATGGCAATTGCGCAACACTAGATGATTCAGACAATATTATTCAGCTAGAGGTAAGCAATGGCTTTGCTCAGCAATCTCCTTCAAAACGCCTTTACATTGCCGACCGAGCCGTTAGTTATTGTTTAAGAAATCAGTCAATTTTTCGACATGAAAGTAGCATCAATGCCAGTCAAACAGTGTATACCACTGGTGGCAGTTTGATGGCACAAAATTTATCTAATGTGCTTGGCGCAAATCCTCAAACAGGATCGCAAAATCCATTTAAGAAAATCAATGCGACCATGCAGCGTAATGCGTCTACTCAAACATTCTTAGTATTTAGTGAAAACGACGAAAGCGTAACATTTATGCAAGAGGTACAGGTGCCCAATGTGCCCTAATTTAAATGCAACTATACATCGTCAAAAAGGCAATTTTGTCGTAATGGCAATTTTCATTATTGTTGTGGTTGGCCTATTAACCGCCGCGATAATAAAAATGACATCAGCTTCATCTAGCTCTTCCATTCAGCAAGTCTATGGAGTCAGAGCCGAATTGGCAGCAAAATCGGGTATTCAAAAACTACTTCAAGCAAGTTTTCTGGTTGATGGCACCTTAGCAAGTTGTAATACCAATATTATTAGCCCGTCAAATTTTTCAACCGTTGAAGGTCTGTCTAATTGTATTTATAGTGCAACATGCACTAGCGAATCGGTAACATACAACAACCAAAATTATATTTCGTACAAATTTGAGTCGACCGGTAACTGCGAAATTGACCAAGAACAAGTAGTCAGTCGTACTATATCTGTTGACGCGTTTCAGGAAGAGAATTAATAACGAACATGTAAAAAACTAATATTTGCGATTGTAAGCGTCAATTGCTACATTTATCATAACGAATTAGCTAAAATACTTAGTTAGTACCTATCGTATTGTAGTGACTTGCGTTACACTACGCCCAAATAATTAACATTAGAATAATAAAGGCATTCCATGTTCAAAAAGCTTCGAGGTATGTTCTCTAACGACCTGTCTATCGACCTCGGCACCGCAAACACTTTAATATATGTAAAAGATAATGGCATTGTATTGAACGAGCCATCTGTAGTCGCAATTAGACAAGAAAGAGCTGGTGGTCCTAAAAGTGTAGCTGCGGTAGGTCATGAAGCCAAGCAGATGTTAGGAAGAACACCTGGCAACATTAAAGCAATTCGGCCAATGAAAGATGGCGTTATTGCTGATTTCTATGTGACTGAAAAAATGTTGCAACACTTCATTAAACAGGTTCATGATAATAACTTTTTAAGGCCGTCTCCTAGGGTACTAGTGTGTGTTCCTTGTGGGTCTACTCAAGTTGAGCGTAGAGCAATTCGTGAGTCAGCGTTAGGCGCAGGTGCTCGAGAAGTATACTTGATTGATGAACCAATGGCTGCTGCGATCGGTTCTGGTTTACCTGTATCTGAGGCAACTGGTTCAATGGTGGTTGATATTGGTGGTGGTACAACTGAAGTTGCTATCATTTCACTTAATGGTGTGGTTTATTCTTCATCAGTCAGAATTGGTGGTGATAAATTTGATGAAGCAATCATCAATTATATTCGTCGTAATTTTGGTTCTTTAATTGGTGAAGCAACAGCCGAGCGTATCAAACATGAAATCGGTGCCGCTTATCCTGGTGAAGAAGTAAAAGAAATTGAAGTTAGAGGACGTAACTTAGCAGAAGGCGTACCACGGGGCTTTACTTTAAATAGCAACGAAATACTTGAAGCACTCCAAGAGCCGTTGTCAGGCATTGTTAGTGCGGTAATGGTAGCGCTTGAGCAATCGCCTCCTGAATTAGCGTCCGATATTTCAGAGCGAGGCATGGTGCTCACGGGTGGTGGTGCATTACTGAAAGATTTAGACAGACTATTGATGGAAGAAACAGGCATTCCAGTCGTGATTGCTGATGATCCTCTTACCTGTGTTGCACGCGGCGGTGGTAAAGCATTCGATATGATTGACCTACACGGTGGCGACCTATTTAGTTACGACTAAGCCTTGTTAATATGAATGAGGTTTTTGCGCGCGGACCAACATTATTCACAAGGCTTTGTATTGTCTTGTTGTTGTCGGTCTGTGCGATGGTAATCGACACAAAAGTTGAGAATATATCTACCCTGCGAACTTATCTCACTTCTTTAGTGAGCCCTCTACAGTATATTGCTGACCTACCTGGCGAAGCGTTAGACTGGAGTGTATCTAGATTTACTTCAAGGCGTTCTCTGCTTGAGGAAAATGACCGGTTAACCAATCAAATCACTTTAATGAGTGAGCAACTTCAACGCTTTAATGTGCTAGAGCAAGAAAATCAAAACTTGAGACGACTCCTTGATGCACCTGTGCGAACCGATATGCATCGAATGATTGCCGAATTAATGGCTGTGGATAATAATCCATATAGCCATCAAATTGTAATCAATAAAGGCACAATACATGATGTTTTCGAAGGGCAATCAGTATTAGATGATACCGGTATTGTGGGTCAAATTGTTGAAGTAGGCACCACAAATAGTCGTGTATTACTGATATCTGATATTACGCATGCCATTCCAGTAAGAGTCGCTAGAAACAACGTGCGGTTAGTTGCCAGTGGAACCGGCGGATTAATTGACCTAGCGCTTGAGCATGTGCCTCACAGTGCTGATTTGCAGGTGGGTGACCTATTAGTCTCTTCAGGTTTAGGAAAAGTGTTTCCAGAAGGTTACCCGGTTGCCACAATTAACAATATTATTAGAGATGAAAGTAAGCCGTTTGCTTCTGTCACAGCTACGCCTTCTGCTCAGTTAGATAGACTGAAATTTTTATTGCTGTTATGGCCAGAAGATATCGCACCGAAAGAAGCAATTAGTAAAGATGAGATTGTATTAGGGAATGCTGTCAACGATGCAAACTAACCAATCTTTCATTTACATATGTATAATAATTGGCATTGTTTTACAAATTATTCCTATGCCCCCCCCAGTTGATCTATATCGTCCTGATTGGCTGCTTATGATACTTATATATTGGTCAATGGCACTCCCAAATAGAGTGAGTATTGGTATAGCTGGGTTAAGTGGTATCGTGTTAGACCTTTTATATGGCACGTCATTAGGTGTTCACAGCTTTGCACTTGCTATTCCTATTTATTTAGTTTGTGCTAATTACCAAAGAATAAGAAATTATTCTCTTTTGCAACAAGCAATGATGGTCTTAGCTTTGTCGTCTTTGTACCATATTATCGTGTATTGGCTCCAATATTGGATTACAGGGATTGAGTTTAATTGGATGTATTTATGGCCTTCTGTTTCATCAGTCATTTTATGGCCTTGGTTGTTCTGGTTATTGCGCAAATTTAGACGCAAATTAAATGTTACTTAACTGATGACTCCTCCAATCGTGCTAGCTTCCGCCTCGCCTAGGCGAAAACAGCTATTAGGTTATATTGTTGATAGTTTTACCCAAATTTCTGCAGACATTGATGAAACCCCTCTTTTAAATGAAACACCAAAACAGTTGGTAAGTCGGCTGGCTACCAGTAAAGCTCAATTTATACAAAATACACATGCTGATTCGGTTGTTATCGGTTCTGATACGGTCGTTGCTATAGATGAAAAGATTTTAGGCAAGCCTCTAAACTATAATGACTTCCTTGCAATGATGGCTACGCTAAGTGGAAGTGTTCATAATGTCTATACAGGTGTTAGTATCTTATACAAAGATACATGTTTGAGTGAAACGATTGTAACCAAAGTTATTATGAGCGAAATCACAAAAATTGAAGCGCAAAATTATTGGGCTACAAATGAACCTCAAGATAAAGCCGGGGGTTATGCAATTCAAGGCATTGGTGGCCAATTCGTCAAAAGCATTGAAGGCAGTTTTAGTGCTGTGGTGGGTTTGCCAATACATGAAACTAAATACCTATTAACTAAAATTTTAAAGGATACATAATGAGTGGAGCTGAATTATTAATTAACGTGACTCCCTCTGAATCTAGAGTAGCGTTGATTGAAAACGGAATTTTACAAGAAATTCATATTGAACGTCATACTAAAAAAGGATTGGTCGGTAACATTTATAAAGGTAAGGTGAGTCGAGTCTTACCGGGGATGCAAGCCGCGTTTGTTGATATTGGTTTAGATAAAGCTGCTTTTCTGCATGCTTCTGATATTGCTGTATATGATGAGTTGGCAGAAGAAGTAAAATCTTCAAATATTGAGAAAAAAGATATCAGGGAGCTTGTAAGAGAAGGGCAGTCTATTGTAGTGCAAGTAGTGAAAGACCCAATAGGGACTAAAGGTGCACGACTAACCACTGATATAACCTTGCCATCTCGCTATTTAGTATTTATGCCATCCGTGACGCATGTTGGTATTTCACAAAAAATTGAAGATGAATCTGAAAGAGACCGATTAAAATCTATTGTCTCTGATTTATGCGATGAAAATGGTGGATATATTCTTCGTACAGCGGCTGAAGGCGTAAATGAGCAAGAGTTGGTTCAAGATGCGACTTTCCTAAGGCGTTTGTGGAACAAAATACAATCTCGCAATAAAGGCAGCAAAATACAGGTCTTATATGAAGATTTACCTGTTGCAAGAAGGGTATTACGTGATTTTGTTGGTACGCAAATAGATAGAGTTAGAATTGATTCGAACTTAACATACAAAGAACTCAAAGCATTTACAAAAGAGTATGTGCCTGAATTAGGTAATAGACTTGAATACTATCAAGGCGAATTGCCCATATTCGATTTGTATGATGTTGAAAATGAATTACAAAGAGCCTTAGGAAGGCGAGTAGATTTAAAATCAGGTGGTTATTTAATTATTGATCAAACAGAGGCATTGACAACCATAGATATAAATACGGGTGCATTTGTTGGTCATAGAAATTTAGAAGAAACGATCTTTAATACCAATATTGAAGCTACATCGGCAATAGCAAGGCAGTTAAGGTTACGTAATTTAGGTGGCATGATACTAATCGACTTTATCGATATGACTGAACCAGACCATAAACGTCGAGTCTTACATACATTAGAATCTAATATGAGCAAAGATAGGGCTAAATCGAATATACATGGGTTTACCTCTCTAGGCTTAATAGAAATGACTAGGAAGCGAACAAGAGAGTCGCTAGAACATTTACTTTGTGGTGAATGCCCTGCATGTAAAGGAAGAGGTAGTATAAAAACTATCGAAACAATTTGTTTTGAAATTACACGCGAGATAGTTCGAGTTAACAAGGCTTATAATGCTGATAAATTTGTAATTTATGCATCAGCGGTTGTATGTGACGCACTTTTAGGTGAAGAGTCACATATTTTAGCTGAACTAGAAGCATTTGTTGAAAGACAGATAAAAGTGCAGGTTGAGCCGTTATATCATCAAGATAAGTTTGATGTTGTGATGATGTAGTGCGCTAAACTTTCATAAAAAGCGAGAATGTCTAAACAATTGTGCCTAATATTATTAATGGTAAAAGCGAAATTTTTTAAATAAAACATGACTACAGCTAGTGTAAAACCATCTTTAGTGTCAAGAACAACTACTTTTATTATAAGGAAGTTGTGGATGACGGCGGTTGCGATTTTAGTGCTGTTTGCATTACTGATGAGTTTACTCAGATACTCCCTACCTTATTTAAATGAACATAAAGACAAATTAGAGCAATATATCTCTAAACAATATGAGATTGATTTAAGTATTGGTGAGTTATCTGCTAATTGGAAAGCAAATGGACCTGCTTTAGTTTTA
>DDIL01000202.1 GCA_002338515.1 Glaciecola sp. UBA1851
CCTCAGCAGTTTGGTTCTGCTTCGAGTTATGGTAAGAAGTACGCATTAGGAAACTTACTATTGATTGACGACACTGCAGATGCAGATGCTACAAATACTCACGGTAAAGAGGCTAAAGCAAAAGCAACCCTCGATATAAACACCGACGCTTTTACAAAAGCAAAACAGTATATTGAATCCGGTGGTACATTAAAAGCCATCAACCAAAAGTACAAGCTCACTCAAAAAGCATTAGCTGAATTGAAGAAGCTTGAGACAGTAGAGGTATGACAAAGACAGAGATTATCGAGAAGCTTAGAGACGATGAACTATACTATGGTAAGTTCGGCAAACAGTATCTAAGTAACTCTGATATAGGTACCTTACTGGATGATCCTTTGAAGTATGGCACTCCATTGAAAGCATCACCTAATTTAGTTATAGGTAGTTACTTTCATACAGCTATACTAGAGCCGGGAAAGTTGGAGCGTTTTAAAATTATAGACGCTTCAACCCGAGCGGTTAAAAAGTATAAGGAATTATCAGGCGGTGAAATGTGTATGCTTCAACATGAAGTGGACAATATAAATTTCATGCGCGATAAACTTATGGAGAATGATGTATGCAGAGGATTAATCCAAGGAGAGAATGTTGAATACGAAGTACCAGCAATCGGCGAGCTAGCAAACAATATGTGGAAAGGCAAAGCCGATATAATCAATCACGATGAGCAGTTAGTGGTTGACTTGAAGACTACAAGTTCAATTAAATCGTTTCGTCAAAGTGCAAGACGGTTTAATTACGATAGCCAAGCTTATATATATAGTAAGCTATTTGGTTATGAGATGGTCTTTATAGTTATCGACAAAGCTTCTCACGTGATTGGTGTCTACGATTGTTCGCCAGACTTTTACGAAAGAGGTGAACGTAAAGTAGAAGAAGCAAGTCACGTATACGACCTTTTCTTTAACACAGAAGGCTTTGACCCTTCAAATTATTTAATTAATGAAACCCTTTAAACCTTAATAATATGCCACGTAGAAAAATGAAAGTATGTACAGTTACAGGAATTGAAACAACAGAGAATAACTTCTATGCTAATCAAAACCATGTAAAGGCAGTCGACAATTTACGTCGATCTACTAATGCAACCAAAGATCAGTTGCAAAGAATGTTTAACACTGTAAATAGTTATTAATGGCTAGTATAATTAAAACAAGTATTGACCTTACTAAAATACCGAAAGATAAGATTATCGACGGTAAGAAAGGTAAATATTTACCAATTACTATTACATTAAATGATGAGCTAGATCAGTTTGGAAATCAAGGTCCAGTGATTGTATCACAATCTAAAGAGGAGCGCGAAGGAAAAGTTGATAAAGTTTATTTAGGTAATGTTCAAGTAGTATGGTCAAACGGAGAGAATGTGCCGGCTGCGCCTCGCGATGGTTCGCCTGCACCTGTACAACAAGCTGCAGTTCCAGTAGCGGCAAATGATGATTTGCCATTTTAAAAACAATTAGATGCAAGTAAACAATTCGGAGATCAATGGATTTTTGATTGACCAGTTTAATCAACATGACCTAGAGGTGGGTAAAACGCAGGGGACTTGTCCGTTGTGTTCCCACACAAGGAAACCTGAAAATAAGAAACAAAAGTGTGCTTCTTACGATTGGGAACGGGGTCTCGGAACTTGCCATAATTGTGACCGCACATTTCAAATGCATACGTATCAGCGTAAAGGGGCGAGCGAAAAAGTATATGTTCGCCCTGAAACGCCTGATGCTATACACGATGTTTCGACTAATGTTGAAACGTGGTTTGAATCACGCGGTATTTCAAAGGATTCTCTTAGAGCTCTCAAAGTAACCGAGGGCTCTGAGTTTATGCCTCAAACCGGTAAGACCGAGAATACCATACAGTTTAATTACTTTATGGGTGACCAACTCATTAATGTTAAATACAGAGATGGTCGTAAAAACTTTAAGTTATATAAGGGTGCCGAAAAGGTTTTCTATAATATAAACAGTATCGTAGGATATGAATATTGTATTATTGTAGAAGGCGAGATGGATGCCCTTTCTTTATATGAAGCAGGTATTGAAAACGTAATATCAGTTCCAAACGGTGCAACACTAAATAATAACAATCTTGATTACTTAGATAACTGTATTGATTACTTTACAGACAAAGAAAAGATTATTATAGCTGTTGACTCAGATGACGCTGGGCAAGCATTACAAACAGAGCTTGTTCGTCGATTAGGTGCTGAAGTATGTTATCTTGCTGACTTCAATGGTTGCAAAGATGCAAATGAATATTTATTAGAATATGGAAAAGAAGAGCTGGCAAAGCGTATTGCCAAAGCAAGACCAGTACCCCTTGAAAACGTCACAACTTTCAAAGACATTGAGAATGAAGTTACTGACTTCGTTACAAATGGCTTCAAGCCCGGTTATCAAGTCGGGTTGGAAAATTTTGATGATATCTTTTCAACTTATACTGGTCAATTTATTACTGTCACTGG
>DDIL01000191.1:0-8288 GCA_002338515.1 Glaciecola sp. UBA1851
ATCGTTTAATCAGTTGAAAGAGCAGAGTTGTTTCTGGTCTATGGCGTTTATATGTTCGGCTTTGTTACGTTCAAAGCACATCTTTTCTGCCTTGAATTTGATAAAAAGCTAATTGTTTTTAATAACGTCAACACTGTTGTTGTTTAAACATTTCTTATGCTGTTGGAGGTTCCCACTGTTGTGGGAAGGACCTAGGGTGATATTATATTGAAGTATAGGGTATGACCGATTGGAACTATCGATTGGCGAACATTTATTAGATGTTACCTAAGATTATTGGTGTATTAACGCTCAAAATACCACTTATCGATTGCATCTGCGATTTGAGTACTATCGATTGACACATTGCTGCACATAACAAGATTCATAAACTGCTTTTGAGGATATCTACGATACATTATATATGCACCTAACCATCCTCCTGAGTGGGCAGCTCGAAATCCATAGTCTGTGTTAGAGATCATTTGGCCGTTTGCATAAAGCATGTCTGCTCCGTCACTTGGGTTAATCGTAAGATAACTGTTCGCCAGCATAAATGTTTGCATTAGCGCTTTTGGATTAGTACCCAGTTTTGGATCATAGAACTGAGCGTCCCATTTCTGCATGTCGCTTATAGTAGTATGCAATCCGCCATCCCCTACCCAAAACAGATTGGTCATATTGTTTTCATACTCACCATTTTCGTTTTTTACATAACCATAAGCCCTGTTATTCACTATCTCTGTAGGGTGATCTGCAAAGAAAGTATCGCTCATACCTAAAGGGGTAAAGATGTGTTTGTCAGAGAACTCGCGCAGCGTTAAGCCGCTTACCTCTTCCACTAATATGGCGAGCATGACATAGCCCATGTTGCTATATCGCCATTCTGTGTTGGGCTCTAATACCAATGGCAGAGTTTTTACTAAGTCATGAAATTCAGCAACACTTAAATAGTCTTCGTTCCCTATTCTAAACGGATGACCAGATACCGCTTTAAGATTCAGCGCACCTTTTGGCCCAACATAGCCATCGGGCGCACCAAAGCTTGAAATCATATCGTAGTCACCCATACCTGCCACGTGCCCTATTATGCTCTGGATAGACACGCGTTTTCCATAGTCAGGCAAATCAGGCACATAAGCTTTGATATCATCTTTTAAATTTATTTTGCCTTGATCTGCCAATAGATGAACCGCCATCGCGACAAACTGCTTTGATACTGAAGCCATTCGGTGGACGTTGTTATCTGACATGGGCACATTTAGTTCGGTATTAGCCAGTCCAAAGCCCTTTTTGATAAGTGGTCTTCCTCTCTCGTAAACACCTATAGAGCACCCGGGTTCTCTCGCTGGAATAAGTTCGGAGAGTGTTTTATTGAGTACAAAGGTGTCTGGTGTAGTTGCAAAGCTACAATTATGGAGTAATACAATAAACGTTAAAGCAGTTAATTTGCATAATGTTTTCATTAGTATCAGTATCCTTAAGAAATAATGGGTACATAGAGCCTAGAATTTTAACTATAGCATTTTGCGATACCTATAACCGCGTCACTTATTAACTTGCCATACAAATACAGCCCCTGGCAACATACGATCAGAGCATTTATTTCAGCCTCAGTACGTTTGTGCCATGCGCCCCAATCATCCTTTAGCTAAAGATAAAAGATACTCCCATTTCGGTTACATACATTTATTCACTTTACTGTTATTGTGTGGCGCAAATTTATTATCAATCACATTGGATATATCATGAAACTATTAGTGCGCAATTTAGATCGAAAAATAAACCAAGAAGAATTACACGCGCTATTTGCTGAGTTTGGAACAATTCAATCTTGCAGCGTAGTTATGGATAAAGAAACGAACCAATCAAAGGGATTTGGTTTTGTTGAAATGCCAAAAGTTGGCGAAGCAAAAGCAGCAATCAAAAATTTAAATGCTAAAAAAATAGGCAACAATACTTTGAGAGTAAAGAAAGCGGATTAGAGTTAGACTGCATCTACTCAAATATTACTCACTTAAAAAGCAACGGAGCCTTCAGAGTATGCATTTTTAAAGTAGTAGTAACCCATGCTAATTAAACACTAGCCTCGCCTCTCAATGGCAGGAATATCAAAATATTCATCTAGTTGAGCATCGCCTAATTTTGTTATTTTTTCTTTTCTGTTCTTACGACTTTCAATACTCTCACCAAACACGTTCATATGCTCATAATCAATCATACTTTGAATATCTGAAGGGTTTAAAATTTCAAGAAGTTGCGCGGCATGCAACAATCCCTCTGTTCTATGCCGCTGCGTGTTATCAAGTTTGCCTGACTTTGTATTTGAAAAGCTTTTATATAATTCAGCTTTGCAGTATTCAATAAATTTACTGTTATCCATTATCTGTCTTATAGTTAAGCTAGTAAAAAAGTCTATTAATTCAAACTAGCTAGCAGTTATTCTTAGTACTTTTCCATCTTTAGCATCATCAACTAATACATATATGCTTCCGTCAGGACCCTGAACTACATCGCGTATACGCTCATTTCTGTCTTCCAGCATTTTATGCTCTGCAACCACGTTGTTGTTCTCGTCAAGTTCAACTCGCAACAAATACCTGAACTTTAAAGAACCAATAAGTAAGTCACCTTTCCAATCAGAAAACATTTCTGCATCATAAAAATCCATCCCCGATGGGGCAATTGACGGATCCCAATAGGTTAATGGTTGACGCATGCCTTCCATTTCAGTTTTATCAGTTAATATGGTGCCATTGTAATTAATACCATAGCTTATTTCAGGCCATCCATAATTATCACCCGCATTAAGAATATTTATTTCGTCACCACCTTTTGGGCCGTGCTCATGCGTCCATATAGCACCAGTTTTTGGGTGCATTGTCATGCCTTGAACATTTCTATGGCCATAAGTGTAAATATCATCTACGCCTTCTTTGCCCACAAAAGGGTTAGAGTCAGGAACACTGCCATCGGCCTTAACTTTAACAACCTTACCCATATGCTTGTCTAGGTGCTGCGCATATTCCATGGGCCGGCCTCTATCGCCTAATGAAACAAACACATCTTTGTTTTGATCGAAGGTTACTCGACAGCCAAAGTGAAAGCTCGTTTCGGATTTTGGCAGGGCAACAAATATGGGTTTAGTGTCAACTAATGTATTGCCTTGTAGTTTACCTGCATGAACTTCACTTCCTGCTCCACCCTCGCCCGCTACATTTAAACAAACATACACCATATTATTTTGTTCAAAATCAGGATGAACGGCTAAACCAAGCATACCGCCTTGACCTTTGGCAACAGCAGTTGGTAGTCCAGATATTGGTTCAGACATTTCGCCATTTTTGCTTACTAATCGTAAATGTCCCGGGCGCTCGGTTACTAGTGCATCACCATTGGGTAAAAAGGCAATACCCCACGGGTTTTCTAGGCCCGTCACAACTTCTTCTACTTTATAAGATTTTGTTTTTGCGCCATGATCATGTGCTAGAGCAACACCGTTACTGACTAAAAAAACGCTGCTAGTAATAGCAGCGCCTAATAAAAACTTACGATTCATAAAAACTCCAATAATTATTATTGAGTAGCACGAAGCATCCAAGCGGTCTTTTCATGCACTCTCATTCTGTCCCCTACCAATGCAGATGTTGATTCATCGTCTGCATCTTGAGAAATTTTCAATACATCTCTGCAAGTCTTCACTACTGCTTCATGTCCTTGAAGTAACAATGACACCATTTCACTTGCTGATGGAACACCTTCTACTTCTTTAATACTGCTTAATTCGGCAAAAGATCGATATGTACCTGGGGCGACAACCCCTAGAGTTCTGATCCTTTCAGCAATATCATCAACTGCAATCGCCAGCTCGGTGTAATGCTCTTCAAACATTAAATGTAGCTCTCTAAACTGCGGGCCAGTTACGTTCCAATGAAAATTATGAGTTTGTAGATAAAGCGTGTAAGAGGTAGCCAAAAGTGTCTTCAAACCCTCAGCAATTTCAATCCTATCGTCTTCTTTTATACCAATATCAATAGTAGACATAATGCTTCCTTCTTAAATTATAAATCAAGTGAGTGATAACATAATGGCTTAATAACCGTTTCTTTACCAACCGATTTTATCAATCGTCTTCATCTATAAAATAGATTAGGTATGGTATTTTAATATTTGCTTAGTGATTCATGTGGCCTTTGTTGTTGCGTTTGTCCAATATATTGAAAGTATGAGTCAAGCTTGAATCATCAGCAAACGTGAAAGTAATTTCAACACTTTCACCTTTATTAAGAGGGCCTGACAACCCCATAAGCATAATGTGTTTACCACCAGGCTCAAAAGATACCGTCTGGTTTGCATCAATCATTACACCTTCCTCTAATTCTTGCATTTGCATCATGTCATTTTTCATAATTGTATGATGAATTTCGGTCATCATTGCCACATTGTCAGAAACTGAAGCTGATTTTAAATGGACAGATTCTGCTGAATTATTTGTCATATTAAAATAGGCGGCACCGGTTTTTGCTAACGCAAATGTTGCTCTAGCCCATGCGCCATCTATTTCTACTTTATCAGCCATAGACTTTTCATTGTGGTTATGAGCATAGCTCGAAGGAATAATTAAAATAGATATCAAAAGTGAGAAAGCAACAAGCATATTAAAATCCGAAATATATTTTTTCATTGTCATTTAATTACCAAATTTAGATTAAAGTTAAGACAAAATAACTGGAAAAAGCATCTGACGGTTTGCTTAAAAAGCTGAATGAATAAACAATACACTTTACCCAATTATGCGTTTCCATAAGTATCTAATAACAAATACGGTGCTTAAACCAGCAGCTATCCACACACCATAAGTCGCTATTTGTATGAAACCTATAATGGCCAGAAAAATAGAAATAGTAAAGAAAGCAACCGCAATATTCAGAAAAACCATACAAACAACTCATAGAGAATCATGTTATTTGTACGGGTATAGCAGAATGAAAGTTTGATTAAACGATGGCTTTTAAGCGCTTTATTTCACCTGGTAACATGGGGAAGTATTCGGAAGGTAAACATGCCATTAATGTGTCTAATTTACTGGCTAAGGCTTGATAAGAATCGGCTACCACATTGATGTGACCCATCTTACGTTTGTCTCGAAGTGTTTTTCCATACCAGTGTAAATTACATCCTTCAATAGCAATTAAGTCTCTGCTAAAACTTGTGCAGCCAATAATATTTACCATAGCCGTCACGCTATATGTTGTCGTGCTACCAAGTGGGAAATCTAATACCGCTCTAATATGCTGTTCAAATTGACATGTTTCAGCGCCATCTTGAGTCCAATGACCAGAGTTGTGCACTCTTGGCGCTATTTCATTTACTAATAGCTCTTCACCGGTTTGAAATAATTCAACAGCTAACACACCCACATACTCTAACCCTTCAGCAATACTAGTAAATATATCTTCAGCTTTTTGTTTTATTAATTCTGAAACATCCGTTGCAGGTGCAATAGATACATGCAGTTGGCCTTGATAATGCAAATTCTCAGCAATATCAAATAAGCGCACGTGCCCATTTTTGTCTCGGGCACCAATGACAGATATTTCACGATCAAATGCCACCATTTTTTCTGCAATTAATGGCAATTTAGCTAAATCTAAACCAGCAAATATTACTTCAAGCTCTTCCAAGTCAGATGCGCTAGACATTCTCCATTGACCATATCCATCGTAGCCATCGCGAGAAGATTTAAAAATAACTCGCTCACCAAGGGTGGGTATTACTTCAGCAATTTGAGCATGCTCACGAATAACAATATGTTGGCAATTGGCAACGCCTTTAGCGTCTAATAACTGTTTTTCTCGCACTCTATCTGCGCCAGTTAATATCGCTTGGATATTAGGATATAACTTGCCACTTTGATGAACTAAGTCTAGTAATGGCTCTGGAATATGTTCAAATTCAACGGTAATAGCGTCAGCATCATCAATGGCAATAGCTAAATCATGATCGTATAACTGCTTATCAATAGGGTTTACGATGCTATTGTCGGTAACGTCTACCGCTTTAACCTCAACCCCTAATGGAGCAGCGGCTAAATACATCATTTGAGCTAATTGCCCTGAGCCAAGCACTAAAACTTTCATTCAAGCTCCAATGTTTGATTACTAAGAACCGTCTCTGTTTGTTTCTGTCTAAACTGTTTAATATTTTCTTTTACTGTATCGTCTTGCAAAGCAACTATTTGTGCAGCCAACAAACCAGCATTCGCCGCCCCAGCCTCACCAATTGCAAGCGTGCCAACAGCCACACCTTTAGGCATTTGTACAATAGATAAAAGTGAATCTAGGCCATTTAATTGACTAGACCTAACAGGGCAACCCAATACTGGTAAATGAGTATGTGCCGCAATCATACCTGGCAAATGCGCTGCACCACCAGCACCCGCAATAATAACTTGGTAGCCATTTGAATCAGCATTTTCAGCAAACTCTACTAGAAGATTTGGCGTTCTATGAGCGGATACTACTTGCGCTTTAAACGTGACACCTAATTCTTTCAGCATTAATGCAGCTTTTTGCATGGTTGGCCAATCAGACTGGGAACCCATAACAATTGCGACTTTTGCCATCACATTCTCTCTATAATAAATATAAGGGATGAGGGGGTATTGAAAATAAACTTCAATAAACCCAAGAAAAGCGCGAGATTATACAAGAAGCGTGAATAAAGAGCGACCCCATAGCAATGTTTTTAACATAAATTTAAACTATTTAGGCTATTGCTAGGTTATTTATTGTTTGATTCTCACTATATCTCTAACTAATTGGTTGAATTAGAAGGCGTATCTACCAACCATTTCAAAATTTCGCGTACCGCTGGCACAGTAGCCCAATGTGGGCCGTTAAACTCAAGGTACTTAACCTCATAACCGTCATCTTTGAGGCCTGGGACAATAAAATGCCTAGTATGAGCAATAGGATATACGTTATCTCTCTTTCCGTGCCCTATAAATATATGAGGGTTACCTTTAACATCTGACGGTGGTGACAATCGCCAAGGCGAAACAGCCACTAAATGTGTGAAAATTTCCCCATTGGATCTACCTAATGCAAGCGCATATGTTCCGCCATCAGATAAACCGCCCAATGCTATTCTAGTTGAATCAATAGCTACTCGTTCAAATACATAGGATAACGCTTTATCTATAAACCTAACATCTGGTCCAAAAGGACTGTCAATACCATCCCAAGTATTATGCCTCGAATCTAATGACAGAATAGCGACGTTATATTGATCAGCAACTTGCAGCATATGATCTGCATCTGACGCATCTCCGCCACCGCCATGAAGCCATATTAACAACGGAATAGGCGTACTTTTTCTGTACATTTTAGGAATATATATGTAACCGTCGCGCCAATAAAAACCTTTGTTTATAAACAAAGTACTGCCTAAATTTAGCTCGTGTTTTCCATTCTCAATGCTAAGACTAGGCTCTGTATGCTTTGCAGTAATCAGCGTAGTTTCATGTTGATGCTTAAAGCAACCTGCTAGTAAAAGTAAAGAGACACTCAAGAAGAAAAACGTTTTGTTAAAATACATGTTATCCAGCAATAATGACCAATAAAGTAGCTAATTAAAAATTTTGAATAATATATTATATGTAGATATTCATAATTAGATTACTAAGGCCTGTTTATCTTTGATTTATCAGGCATAAAAAAAGGAACGATAAACCTCGTTCCTTTTTTTAAATTTATAATACGATAACGGCTACATCGTATAAGAATTAGCGCTGTATCACTATCCCTTTTGACGCTTCATACTATCAAAGAATTCATTATTCGTTTTAGTCATTGATAAACGACTAATTAAGAATTCCATTGAATCGATTTCTGACATCTCATGTACAATTTTGCGAAGAATCCACATTTTCTGAAGTTCATCTTGGGTGGTAAGAAGTTCTTCACGGCGTGTACCAGAGCGGTTAAAGTCAATTGCAGGGAAAACACGTTTCTCCGCAATTTTACGATTGAGGTGGAGCTCCATATTACCTGTGCCTTTAAACTCTTCGTAAATAACTTCGTCCATTTTAGAACCTGTATCAATCAAAGCCGTTGCAATAATTGTTAAACTACCACCTTCTTCCACATTACGAGCTGCACCGAAGAAACGCTTAGGTTTATGTAATGCATTTGCATCTACACCACCCGTTAAAACTTTACCTGATGATGGTATAACTGTGTTGTAAGCGCGAGCTAAACGAGTAATAGAGTCAAGTAAAATCACAACATCTTTTTTATGTTCAACTA
>DDIL01000191.1:8497-47921 GCA_002338515.1 Glaciecola sp. UBA1851
CTTTTTTATGTTCAACTAAACGTTTAGCCTTTTCAATTACCATTTCAGCTACTTGAACGTGGCGACTAGCTGGTTCATCAAAGGTGGAAGCAATCACTTCACCTTGTACTAATCGTTGCATTTCCGTTACTTCTTCTGGACGCTCATCGATTAGTAATACCATTAGCACACAATTGGGGTGATTCGCAGCAATAGATTGCGCAATATTTTGCAGCAGTAATGTTTTACCCGCTTTAGGTGGCGCAACAATTAGTCCACGTTGTCCACAGCCTACTGGAGACGCTAAATCAAGTACTCTAGCAGTAATATCTTCTGTACTACCATTGCCTCGTTCCATTCTTAAACGGTCATTAGCGTGCAACGGGGTTAAATTCTCGAACAATATTTTATTTCGAGAGTTTTCAGGTTTATCAAAATTCACTTCGCGAATTTTTAGTAGCGCAAAATAACGCTCACTATCTTTTGGAGGCCTAATTTTCCCGGCTATAGTATCGCCCGTTCTAAGATTAAAACGGCGAATTTGGCTTGGAGATACATAAATATCGTCAGGACCAGCAAGGTATGATGAGTCACTGGACCTTAAAAATCCGAATCCATCTTGTAATATTTCTAGCACGCCATCGCCAAAAATGTCTTCTCCGCCCTTTGCATGGGCTTTGAGTATTGAAAATATAATGTCTTGCTTACGTGCTCGAGCGAGGTTGTCTAAACCCATGCTTTCGGCCAAGGCCACTAGCTCGCTAATAGGTTTACTTTTTAAATCAGTTAAATTCATATTGGTGGGTCTGTGTAGTTTTACGACTTGTGATTAATGGATTGATTTGTATTTTTTAATTTAAAGGTAATAAATTTGGGTAATACGTCTTAGCACTAAGTAACAACAAAGACAAAATGTGTGTATAAGTGTTTGCTTTGCTTGATAAATTAATGCACCCAACCGCATGCCCAATTCTAATTTACATAAAAATAACATTCAATTTTTACATGCAACAATAGGTTCAAAAATATATTAATTGCAATGAAGTAAAGAATATTGATTCTAACGAGTATTACTACAAGTTAAGGGCAGGTAATGCCGATGAGTTATATAAAGGTATCACTTAATTTTAATATCGTCCAGTTTTTTAAAAAATCAAGCAAATTATGAATAATTTTGAAAAAAATCATGTTAAACCCAATAAAAAACCGAATGAGTTTATAAAAGAATAAAAACATCCGGCTTTAATATTTATTGTTTCCAATGAATTGAGTTAACTACATAGAATAACTTAAACCTAAGAACAGGGTGCGTCCTCTAGGGCCAACTGGCCATGCAGTTTCAGTCGCATATGGTTCTTCATCTGCAACATTATTGATACCACCAAATATATATAATGATTCATTTACTTCGTATCCAGCGTTTATATCAACGATGTAAACTTCGTCAAAGAAACCTGCATCCCCATATAATGCTTGGTTTCCATTTAAGCCAAGCACCAGCTCTATTTCATCAACTGATTGTTTACTTTGATAAGTAGTTTGCAAAGCTACATTCAGCGGTCCATTTGCCCAACTCAACTCAAGATTACCTGACGTTTTAGGTAATTGAATTTCTTGAATCTCAGGATTTACCTCAGTTAAGTCAGTTGGATTAAAGAAGTTGTTTAAGGTTTCTTGATTCGTACCAACTATTGAAATACCAAACTCATTTGCATCCATTTCAAACGTGTAGCTAACTGAGAAATCAACACCTTTAGCTTCTTGTCTTGCAAAGTTAATTTGCCCAGTTGTTAAATCATTCAAGCCACCATCTGCTCTTCTTGTGAAAGCGTCACAAGCTGGAACGTCTGGATAGTTAGCCGAATTTAAACATGTATCGATTAAATCACCACTGCTTACCGCAGCAATTGCATCTTCAATTTCTACTTGCCAATAATCTACGGTAAACGTTAAGTTTTCAATAAAACTAGGACGCCATACTGCACCAAAGGTAATGGTTTCTGCAGTTTCAACATCAAGATCAGGGTTACCACCCGACGTACCTGCAAATCGACCAGTTAATGGGTTCTGCCATACAACTTCACCATTTTCATCAAAAATATCACTATCCGGCACGCCAGCTGCACGTAAATCTGCTATACAGTTATCGACTAAATTGTCTGTGCCAGTAAATATATTATTTGGATCACATAAGTCTGCTGTAGCAGAAATGGTAATAGGTAAACGCGGATCAAATAACTCTGAAATATTTGGTGCCCTTACCGCTTCTGATACAGTCCCTCTGAAATTAATTTCTTCAATTGGGCTATAAGAAAAGCCAAGTTTCCAAGTTGTCGCGTTACCAAGGGTAGAGTAATCAGCTAATCGAACCGCACCATCTACTGTTAGTTCATGCGCAAAAGCTCTGTCATAAAAAATAGGTAATCTGACTTCCACGAACGCATCAACCACATCGTACTCACCTTGAGTGTTAAATTGTTGAGAGTTATCAATATCAGTAAAAGAAAATAAGAAGTCATCTACTTCGCTTACTTGAATGCCCGGAGTGAACGATGTCCCTTCTGGCAAAATACCAAGGGTAAGTGGATCTAGCTTGTTATCACTCGTTTCTTCTCTGTATTCAATACCCGTTGCATATCCTACCGGCCCATCCAAAATACTATCTAAAATTTCAAACTCACCACTGGCGAATAAAGAAACAACGGTTTGTTCAATTTCAAGCACGTCGGTTAATTGAGAGGTCACAAAGTTTTGAGCAGCTGCGCTAGCCGAATAAGTCCCGAACGGATTTAAAGGTGCACATTGCCCATCACCTGGAGTAAACGAGTAGTATCTGTCACTAAAGAAATTGCCGTCAGCATAACCGTTTCCGCCAGCAAAATAATCTATTTCATATGCAGCATTTGGGTCTAGGTCTGAGCGACATACTGCGTTTCCGTTAGCGTCTGTTGTTGCATCAATAGCAGCAAAAACTCTATCTAAATATAAACCTGTTGTTTCAGATGTATTTTTAAACTTACCATGATTGATAGAGAACTCTAACATATGGTCATCGCTATAAAACCATTCAAAACCCATTACAAATCGAGTGGTTTCACGTGTGTAAGTGAAAGGGTTATTGTCGCTCCAATCTAACGGGTCTTGAGTCAATAATAATCCGCCTGTTTCATCTAGCACAGGGCCTAACTCAGAGGGTATAAATGGATTATCAGGTAAAATAAATAGCGTATCGTAGAAAGAGTCCTGTTCACCAAACGTTGTGGATTCAGCCTCAACGTATTTGGCTTCAAAGAATGCAACGAAATCTTCTGTTACTTCATATTGACCATTGATATTTAGAGCTAACTTATCAGTTGCCGGCATGAGTGTATCGCGATTAAAGCTTATTCTACCGCCATCACCGCCTATTCCCCATAAACCATTCAGCACTGTACCATCTTGGTTTACACGAATACTGCCATCTGGATTAGTTAACCAGCAACCAGCTAAAAAGCCTGTTCGCCCACCTTCAGATTCTTGACAATCAGCAATGCCATTTCCATTGATATCTATATAAGTGATATCTCTACCACCAAACGTTGGAGCAATAGATCCTTCTTGAGAAGTTAACCAAAATCTTGGGTCGTTAATAACAGCCCTAGCAGCGGCTCCTTCACTAGAATCGGGGTTAGCTCTTGGCTCAACCGAAGCAATGCCATTATCTCTTGCCCAGTCTCTGTCTTGGTACAGTAATTCTTCCTCTTGCTCAACGGTTGCCGAAAATACTATATTACCTCGGTCATCATCAAAATTAACTCCGTACAGCAAATCAAAAGCAAAGGCTTCACCACCGCTTTCTTGTGGCAAAGTGGTTTGAGCATCAAATTGGAAACCTTCAAAATCATCTTTAAGAATAAAGTTTACTACGCCTGTAACAGCATCAGCACCATAAATTGCAGATGCACCACCCGTTGTTACCTCAACACTTTCAACAAGTGCTCTGGGAATAGTGCCAATGTCCACTGCTGACGTTCCTCTAAAGCCAGCCACGTGGCGTCTACCGTTCACTAATACCAGCGTTCTTTCGTCACCTAAACCTCTTAAATTTAGAGCATTCGCGCCTGTAAGTGAATTTTCTGCAGTAAGTGAAGAAATAAGAGCCGGAATATCATTAACAATATCGGCTAAATTTAATTCACCCGACTGTCTGATATCATCCGAGTCAATCGATTGAAGAGGCACTGAAGATGTCACATTTGGGTCGGTAGGAATTCTTGACCCTGTTACGTTAATCACTTCTAATGCCTCTTCTGCCGTAGATTCTTGAGCAGTGGCAAAATTTGCAGTTGATATGCCCAAAGCGGTCGCAATGCAAAGAGAGATACTAGAGCGTTTGATTACGTTTTTTTTATGTGTGTTTTTATGTTTCATTTAATTCCCCCAGCACATTTTTATTATGCTTTTTAGATTTCATTTTTCTTTCTTTTATAGTTAATCAAACTGAGTCAGCATACTTTATGCCATTTTTAATACCCAAAAAATAAACGCTTAGGGCATTTTAAAGTGCAAAAGATAAACGCATGATCACCATTCGTGCAAACCACGCACCAATAAAGTGCAAATTTGAAATTAGCACAATCACCCACATTGAAAAAGATATCCAGATGAGAAATTTTAATATTTGCGAAAATTCAATACTTTTTAATGAGTGTTTTTTGGCCTTGAGGTGTTTTAAAGGAAAAATGAAGGACGTTGCGCGCTAAATATGTAAACTTTAAGAATATTCTTTTGCTTGCTTCAGAAGTTGCATGTTTAAGCTTTGTTTTAAATCTAGTAATTCATTTTCTACTTTTCGCCAGTTTCCCACGCCTGCAGTATTTAAAGGCGCTCTAACTTGCTCGCTACTAGCAGTATGGACTCTTCTTGTATTTTTATGGAAATCTAGACAATTAGCCTCAAAATCAAGGCCGATATGGGACAATAAAGCCTCTACCATTTGTTTCGGATTATTGACTAAATGTTCATACTGCAAAGTATAAACTTTATTAGGTAAAACACGCTCCCAATGCAACATTAATTCACAATAGCTAGTATAGAATTTACCGATGTTAGTTAGGTTGTAACTAAAATCTACGCCAGATGGGAAATACTGTTTATATAAACTATAACCACAATCAAGAGGGTTCCGTCTAACGTCAAGTATGATTGCCTTGGGTAAAATTTTGTGAATAAGACCAATATGTCTGAAATTAAACGGAAGCTTATCGATGAAATAAGGCTTCGAGTCGTCTCTGAATAACCTACCTTTATTTAAATATTCATTACCTAACTGTGTGAGTTCATTTTGGGTTAAACGATTTAAAGATGTAAATAGTCCTCCATTATATTTTCGCATACACATTTCGTTTGCACATCGTTCTATTGCCGGCAAGGTAGGCTGTTCAATTGTCCCTTCTATTTCAGAGTGACTAGCCAATATTTGCTCAACCAAAGTGGAGCCCGAACGGGGTAAACCAACAATAAAAATAGGAATAGGTACTTGCTGATTAGTGTTTGCTTGGGTTTGCAGGTTTTCTGGTGAAAATAGATTTATTCTCATTCTAAATTCATGCTCAAATTGTGCAGGGTTGAATGACTTTGCAGGATGAATTGCATTCGCTATTTTATATAGGCGAATTGCTTCATCCCAATCTTTATCAAGCTCACTTGCTTTTGCCAAAGCAAAGCTTGCCGTGCACTTTGTTGACTGACTTAAGTTGTGTTGATTAATAAGCGTGCGCAGTGCCGCTGTATCATCAGCACTAAATTGATACGTTTTTAAATTTGCAAGCGCCCACCATGCATCGACATTGAATTTGTTAATTTCTAAACTTTTCTTGAACACAGAAATACACTCGGCTTGCTGACCTTTAATTCTTAATGCACTACCTTGAATAAGCAGTATTTGACTTAATTTTATTTGGTCATTATCTGAAAGTGTCTTTGCTTGTTCGCACAATGCGAGTAAATCGTCATATTGGCCAAGTCTTAAAAGCAGTTGCAAAAGTCCATAAAGGGTTTGATAACATTTATTTAAATTAACCAATGTTTTAGCAGATGAAATAGCACTATTGTAATCTCCAACAACCTCTTGATAAGAAACAAGCATTTCTCGAAACATTAAATTGGCCGGACAATTTTCAATGCCTTGATTGAGTATGCTCAACGCTTGATTTACGTAACCTTTTTGTGAGGCGATATGCGCTAAAGTAAACACCGCTCGCGGATGAGAAGTAATTTTATTAAGCATAAGTTTTGCAGTTTTTTCTGCTTTATCAAAATTGTTCTTCTGCATAAACTGTTGAATTAATTGAAAGTCTGATTGAAGCGGATCAAATTGCTGTGCTTTTTGGTCGATATGGATGGCTTCTTTTGTTTTTCCAGTTTTGAATAGCGCCATACTTAGTAATAACCAAGCATAATATTGGTTGGGGTTTCTATTGATGCTTGCTTGCAAGTTGGCGCATGCACCTTGATAATCTTTTTGGGAGATTAGCTTGATTGCCGCATTGAGGTAGTGATCATTGGAATTGCCAAGCATAAGAATTATTGAATCACGCTAATTTTGATTTATTAGTGAGGCTATCAGTTATCAAATGTCGCTTCAATTGTTAAGATCTATTTAACGGCCGATTGTATTTAGGGTAAATTTATTTTGGAACAGAAATAAAAAAACTGCTTATTGATTACTTAATAAGCAGTTTTTAATGCATTTTTTAAATTTTTGAATCACAAAAAAGATAAAACGCACGACTATAAAATTAGATATGTTCGTCTAAAAATTCTTTCAATTGCGTTTTTGATAAAGCGCCAACCTTAGTAGCCGCTAACCCGCCATCTTTAAATAACAGGAGTGCTGGAATACTTCTGATATTATATTTTGGTGGTGTTTCGTTATTTTCTTCGACATTTAGCTTGCCAACTGTTAACTTGCCCTCGTAGTCGTTCGCAATTTCCTCTAGAATAGGGGCAATCATTTTACAGGGGCCGCACCATTCAGCCCAAAAATCAACTAACACAGGACCCGATGCATTAATTACGTCTGCTTCGAATTTTTCGTCTGATAATGCGAGAATTTTGTCGCTCATTCTGTTCTCCAATTTAGGGATATTTTAGCTGAATCTTTTCAGCCTACCTTATAAGTGTTATATAGAAGTACTTTTTAATGCAAGCATCGATAATCTATAAGTTATGCCACAAACACATTTAACCGATACGTTATTTTCGACACTTTCGATCCACCCGCAAGTACAAGCGGGATTAGACGAAGCTGGTTTTAGCCAGTGCACACCAATTCAATCTATGAGTTTACCTCAATTGTTGGCGGGCAGTGATATTGCAGGTCAAGCACAAACCGGTACGGGTAAAACCATAACCTTTTTGGTCGCAACCTTCCACTACCTTTTAACTAACCCAAAAACAGATCAAGGATCAAATCCTCGAGCTATTATAATGGCCCCTACCAGAGAGTTAGCGGTGCAAATTTATAACGACGCTGAACTCTTAAGTAAGCACACTGGATTATCAGTTGCTGCTATATATGGAGGCGAAGGTTATGAAAGTCAACGCCTACAATTAGAGAAAGGGGTAGACATACTTATTGGTACAACAGGACGTATACTTGATTATTATAAGCAAGACGTTTTTAACCTAAAGAATATACAAGTTGCCGTGCTTGATGAAGCAGACCGCATGTTCGATTTAGGTTTTATAAAAGATATCCGATATTTATTTAGAAGAATGCCTGATCCTACAGAGCGTTTAAGCATGCTGTTTTCTGCAACCTTGAGCTTTAGGGTACAAGAATTAGCTTATGAGCACATGAATAATCCAGTTCATGTTCAAGTAGCCCCAGAAACAAAAACTGGCGTAGGTATAAGTGAAGAGTTATTTTATCCAAGTAATGAAGATAAAGATTTATTGCTCCTCACACTTTTTGAAGAAGAATGGCCTGATAAAGCCATTGTTTTTGCCAATACCAAGCAAGCATGTGAGAAAGTAACGGCTTGGCTGAAAGCGGACGGTCACAGGGTAGGCATGTTAAGTGGTGATGTTCAGCAGAAAAAACGCTTAACTATTCTAGAAGACTTTACTAGTGGTGCATTAGATATACTTATTGCAACTGATGTTGCAGCTAGGGGACTTCATATTGATAAGGTTACTCACGTATTTAATTACGACCTACCTGACGACGCTGAAGACTATGTCCATAGAATAGGTCGAACCGGTAGAGCTGGTGAAACAGGTAAAGCGATCAGTTTTGCTTGCGAAAGATACGCACAAAATTTACCTGCAATTGAGGTTTACACTGGTCACGATATTCCAGTGACAGATTACAATCCTTTAAACCTTTTAGATGATGTAAAACCACCTAAAATACCGCGTAGACAACCTCGTCGATCAAATCAAAGAGGCGGTCCACGCAAAGACAATCGTGGGGGTAAAAGCCATTCACGCGGTCCAAGACCTAAATAGGTGGCATTGAATTAGAGGCAGTATATGCTTGATGACGCAGCGAGCAGGTTAGAACTTAACTCACTCCAAAAACAAGACGACTATTATGCCGCTGTTGATTTAGGCTCAAACAGTTTTCATATGGTAATAGTGAGGGTCTTAGCCGGCAGCGTTCAAACAATTGGCAAAAACAAACAAAAAGTTAGGTTAGCAGCTGGTTTGTCTGATACAAACCTTCTCTCTGAAGAAGCCATTCAGAGAGGCTTAAATTGTTTAACCAATTTTGCTGAAAAACTTCAAGATATTCATCCTGACAACATTAAAATTGTGGCTACCGCCACATTAAGACTTGCCACTAATGCAAGTGTGTTTCTGACACGAGCAGAATCAATTCTTAATCAAAAAGTGACGGTAATTAGCGGTGAAGAAGAAGCGCGCCAAATATATCTTGGCGTTGCTTATACTAGCGCTAACCAAGGTAATAGTTTAGTTATTGATATTGGTGGAGCCAGCACTGAAGTAATAGTTGGTCGTGATTTACAACCTATTCATTTGGTTAGTATGGATATGGGGTGTGTTACTTTTATGGAGGGTTATTTTCCTAACGGAAAGTTAACCAAACAGAATTTTGATAAAGCCGGTCAAGCTGCCTCCAACATCATTAAACAACATAAAGATACCTTTTTGTGCTTTGACTGGGAAAAGTGCTTAGGTGCATCTGGTACCCCTCAAGCCGTCACTCAAATATTAGTAAAGCGCGGCATTAATGATGCCATTCGCCTATCCTATTTACTCCACTTAAGAGATGAATGCGTAGAGCAAGGACAAGTTGCTGATTTACAAATTGATGGACTGGTTCCGTCTCGCCAAGCTATTTTCCCAAGTGGGCTGGCTATTCTTATCGCTTTGTTTGAAAACTTAAACATTGAGGACATGCAAATTGCTGGAGGCGCACTGAGAGAAGGCATTATTTATGGCATGTTAGATAATTACCATAAAAGTGACCGAAGAACGCAAGGCTTGAATCAACTTATTTCCAGATTTCATATTGACCCTGCTCATAGCCAAAGAGCGAAAGAAGTAGCCATAAATTTATGCAACCAATTATGTGAACAAAACAACTTTTGTAATTACGATACACATGGGGTTGTTGCTGCCGCGGCCGCATTGCACGAATTGGGTTTGCACATAGGGTATAAGCAATATCATGAACATGGTGCCTATCTACTAAATCATGTAGACATTACTGGCTATACTAGCTTACAACGTATGATGATCCGCGATTTAGTGAGTATGCATAGGCAACCTATCAATTTATCTGCAATTAACCAATACACAAGCGATTTACAAGAAGTTCTAATTAGTTGCTTAAGAATATTACGTATAGCCATTGTTCTAATAGGAAGAAGAAAGAAAACAGCAATCCCTGATTGCAAATTAGTAACGCATTCTACCCAATGGGAGTTGCAACTTACTCAAGATATTAAAACAAAACACCCTCTTATATACACAGAACTTGTGCATGAAGCTTGGATGCAACATAAAGCTGGTTGGAAACTCACATTATCGACATATGACGGCACTCAGCTAGACGCTACTGTGCAGTCGAATTGGAACGATTAAGTGATAGATTGAATGCTAGTTGCTGAACTATTTAAGCCTTTTAAAAGACTGATGCCATGAAATACCTGCTATCAACACACTCCCTAAAACAGCAGACCAATGCAAATCGTACCCGTAGCATATTGCGGCGGTGATAGAAAAAGTAATTGCTGACTTACCAAACATTCGCGCCCTTTGAATATTCAGTTGCATTTGCAAGTTTTGCTGATGTTGCACTTCTAACTGTTGTGGCAAAGTTTTAGTTTGGCGTAAGGCTTCATATAACAAATCGGGCATTTCTGGTAGCTTTTCAGACCAAAACGGTAAGTTTTCTTTAAGCTGATTAAGCATAGCTTTGGGGCCAATCTGCTCTTTCATCCAATTTTCTAAAAATGGCTTAGCTGTTTTCCACAAATCTAATTGTGGGTAAAGCGTTCTACCCAGGCCTTCTACATATAATAGTGTTTTTTGTAATAGTACTAACTGAGGTTGGACTTGCATATTAAAGCGCCTAGCGGTATTAAATAACTGCAAAAGCACATGACCAAAGGAAATATCGGCTAAAGGTTTTTGGAAAATTGGCTCACACACGGTGCGAATAGCCATTTCAAAATCATCTATATTGGTATCAGCCGGCACCCAACCCGAATCAACATGCAATTCGGCAACTTTCCTGTAATTACGGTTAAAAAACGCAATAAAGTTTTCAGCCAAATATCGTTTGTCTTGCTTATTAAGCGTACCCACAATACCGTAGTCTATGCCTATATATAGAGGATTATGCGGATGCTCTCTTGATACAAATATATTCCCAGGATGCATGTCAGCGTGGAAAAAACTATCTCTAAATACCTGTGTAAAAAATACCTCTACACCTCTCTCAGCTAGCAATTCTAAATTAGTATTTTGTGCTCTTAACTCGTCAATATCTGAAACGGGAATTCCATAAATTCGCTCCATCACAATTACGTTTTTACGGCAATGGTCACTATAAATATGTGGAACATAAAGCGCTTCTGAATGCTCAAAACTACGCCTTATTTGGATACCATTAGCCGCTTCTCGAAGTAGATCGAGTTCATCTAAAATAGTCCGTTTATATTCCTTTACTACTTCAACAGGGCGTAATCGCTTTCCATCCGGAAGCCACTCCTGCACTAATTTTGCAATAGAAATTAGCAGTTCAACATCTGCCTCAATAGTATGTTTTATATTTGGTCTAAGTACTTTTACTACAACATCTTTGTCATCAAGTTTTAGTTTTGCTGCATGAACCTGTGCAACAGAAGCTGATGCAAGTGGTTCGTGTTCAAAATGACTAAATAGCTCGCTTAGTGACTTTAGCTCCAACGCTTCTCTTACTAACTCTTCTGCTTTTTTGGAATCAAATGGTGGGACTTTGTCTTGCAAATTTGCCAATTCATCGACCATAGATGGTGGCAACAGGTCACGCCGTGTAGAAAGCATCTGACCAAACTTCACAAATACCGGACCTAACTCTTGCAAAGCTAACCTAAGCCTTTTACCTTCCGACTCGCCTTTATGCTTATTAGGCCACCAAAAAAGCATTTTTCTAGACCATCGAAAATACCATGGCCTGAATCTTTTCGGGATTAAATCATCCAAGCCATGATTGAGCAATACTCCCCCAATTTGCAAAAAGCGGCGATACTTCATTATTTATGGCTCTTATTGTTTAATGATTGATTGGCAGTGGCTTTGTTCAATTCAGATAGTTTATTTGCAAGTAAATTTAGCCTTGCTTCGGCTCGGTCAAAACCTGATTTTAATTCTGTAACTTGGTCACAGTAGTTAGCCACCAAAATGCTTCTTACCGCGACTTTTTTCTCATCTAATGCCGCATCTGCAAATGTATGTTTCAGTAAATCAGCGTGGTGCGCTAAATCAGACACTAATTTCTGACCTATTTGGTTAACATTATGAGCAGCCACATCGCCTAAGTATTTAGATAAAATCTCTTCTAGATCGAGTTCAAGTTTATCAAATAATTTACTAAGGGCCTGTAAAATTGACAGATCGCCAGCAAAATCTAATTGTCCAGATTTAATTAACTTGGTCATTTGACTATTCTGTTTGAGTTTATCAATTGCGAATATAGACAGGCTTATCCAACATTCATCATCGGATAAAATACTGGGCGTTTCATCTTCTGGGTTCGTTGCATATTGTGCGTCCACATCAGCTTTCACATAAATACTGCTAGCTGAAAAATTGAAAATGAGTGCTTGTTCAACCTCTTGTATAAAAATAATGCAATTTTTGCCCGCTAAAGGTTTGAGTGCTTGCTCTTTATTGAGAGACCAATCTAGCGCTTGATTTACAGCCAATTCAATTGCTGATGTAACCACTTGAATAGCCGGCATTAGAATTTGAATCCTCTATGCAATGCAACAATGCCGCCCGTCATATTATGATAAGTTGTTTGTTCAAAGCCTACATCTACCATCATTTGCTCTAACGTATCTTGATCAGGATGCATACGGATTGATTCAGCCAAATATTTATAGCTTTCTGAATCATTTGCCACTACCTGACCCATTTGAGGAAGCACATAGAATGAGTAGAAATCATATAGTTTACTTAATGACTCGGTAGTAGGTTTTGAAAACTCTAACACCAACAATCTACCACCCGGTTTAAGCACTCTAAACATCGAAGCTAATGCCTTAGACTTATCAGTTACGTTGCGCAACCCGAAAGCGATAGTTATTAAATCAAAATGATTATCTGGAAATGGCAAGGCCTCAGCATTTGCTTGCACATAATTGATATTGCCAATTATACCTTTATTATTAAGCTTTTCTTTGCCCACATTTAGCATTGAGTGGTTAATATCGGCTAGTACCACTTGGCCTCTTTCCCCTACTATTTGGCTAAATTTTGACGCTAAATCTCCTGTCCCACCGGCTAAGTCTAATATTTTTTGACCTTTTCTAGCACCACTTGCATCAATGGTGAACCTTTTCCATATGCGATGTATACCAAAAGACATCAAATCATTCATGATGTCGTATTTCTGGGCAACAGAGTTAAATACATCTGCTACCAACTCTACTTTTTCTTCTTTTTTTACCTGCTTATATCCAAAATCAATAGTGTCATCGTTTTGTTTGGATTCGCTTTCTACCGCAGAATTACCTTGGCTCATAATTGTGGATTACCTAAATGTTAACTCGACCGATATAATAAATATCAAAGTAGTGAATTAAATATAATAACTTCAGTGTATATAGGACTTAAAGATTTCATGCAACTAGGGACTGTTAACCTTGGCTGTTTGATTTTGCAGTTTTTTGTTCATTAGCTGCACAGCAAAATTCCACAGTCCCCAGTATGAAACGATTACTCGTTTGAAAAGAAAATCAACAATTTTTTTCTAACAAGCACTTAGTTACATACGATAGAAGTGAATATATCGAATTGCTGAAAAAACAATTAATTTGCTTTTGGCCCTTCACTCTTTAAAACGTCAGTTTATCTTAAAGGTTGATAATTCTCTAGCGTAGCAAGTTGATTAGCTATTAGTCTTTAGGGTATATAATGATTATTAGTTTGCAAGTAACCTAGCTTTTATTTTTTCTTATTGATTTTCAGAGGGTAAACTTTAGAATTTGGCTTTGTTTTTTCCTATCAATTTGGATGGTTGCCAATGCGCAAGCGGGCAACATTGTAAATGCACTCAAAATAAACGAACCTACTCACAATTAGACGGTTTATCTCAAGTAACTATATATGATATTGAACAAGACAAGAATGGTTATATTTGACTCGGAACACAGAACGGGCTGGATCAGTTTGATGGCTTTTCGTTTGTAAACTTCGCGCAAAAAAAAGAATCTGAGACTGCTTTAACTAGCATTCCAATACTTGACTCAGAGCTTCATATATTGACACCTCCTTGTTTAACGAAGGTAAAAACCTCGTTTATAAGTAGTAGATGCTTATCTATATCAGCACAAATATTCACCTCAAGCGACCACGAACCTGCTGAAAACCGTGCTTTGAGAAATTCATACAAAAGTACCATAATAAATCTTCCCGTAACGCTATATACTGACGATAGTTATATTTACTAGTAAGATAAATTTTTTATGGGTTGGTATTATGAATATTAAATATTGTGGATTGGCACTTGCTTTGGCGATGTCATGTTTGTCGGGTCAGGTTCTTGCCCACGGGAATGTAATACCTCAAGGCGCAGATAGTTCTGAAATGCCTGATATTGTCGATGGCGATGAAGATGAAGATGGTTGGGCTTTTACAAATCCTTATAGGCATTTAGAAGAAGAAACAAGGTCGAAAATAGTTAAATTTGGAGAATCTGCATATGCTAATAATTGCGCAGGTTGTCATGGATTACATGCGCAATCAGGGGGAATTAACCCTGATTTAAGATTACTTGATCCTGAGTCTTTTGAAGATGATGAATGGTATGTAGAGCGTTTGCGTTACGGTTCTGCGAAAGGTATGCCTGCTTTAGGTGGTATTCCAGAGGGCATGTCTGAACCTATCTTAGATCAAAAAACGCTTTGGGCAATAAAAACCTATGTTGAAGTAAGACGCGTTGTGGCTATTGCTGAAGGAGAAATAGACGCCGATTAAGCCAGTCTTTGTAGCAATTGTTGTAATAAATATTTGTACCAACTATTAATTTAAAAGCATCGATTAACATTCGGTGCTTTTTTTATTTAATCGCCTCATCCTGAAATACTTCGATATTAAAGTGAGTTTCTTTTGGAATTAAAATGTCATCTCTTTTAGTTCATAAACAATACTTCCGCCATAAAACAAACCAGCTTCTTTTGGTTCTTCCCGAAGAATCTTTACTAACCCTACTCCTGGGGCGTACCATTCAGTTTGTTTAATTTCTATATCGATATAGCCTAATTTAGGGTCGGCGTACAATGAAAAGCTTGCACGTCCTATCACCACTATACATCCATTGAACTGTCCCGCAGGTACATTTATACTGGCGTTAAGCGCGTCTATTTCATATTCCATATCAATATAAATGTCTTCAGTATCTGGCACCGTGTCTACAGCTGAGCCTCGCAGCGCATAAGTACGACTTTGAGAATACCAGGTATCTCCTGAATCATAATTATCTGGCGAAGGTAGTACCATTCTTTCTGGATCATCATATCTAAGGTCAGAATCTATAATGTGCTGTTGTGCAATTCTAAAAATTCCATCTTCTGAATCTAGAATGTAGTATTTGGTGCCGTTTGCGTCTCGTCTTACGTGCACCGGCATATCAAAGTATTTATCTGATAAGGTTTTCTTTGTTTTTCCTAAATTTTCAATAAAAAAGTCATAGGGCTCTAATGTATCGGTATCTTGCTCAGACACAATATAATGCCACTTAACACCTTCTTGAAGGGGAAAGTAATCGTCTTTATCGATACTGGGGGTGCAAGCAGTTAACACAATCATGCCAACAATTAAACTACAAATATATCTCATTTTCACTTCTCTGGTAGTGCAAGATCGGGTAAGTCAGAAAACACGATCATTGTCTTTTCTTCATTTGCGGTACTGCCGCTTAATTCAGATTGAAATTTTCGTTTATTGTTGCCTAATGCCCCTACTTGCGCTTTACCCCCTTTTAACTTACTCAATGCTTTTTGAACTTTTGCGTGCATCGTCTTGGTATATTCTAACTTATAAACTCTTGGGGTATCCGCCATCTCTTGACCTTTAATATCACTAACCCACAAAAGGATTTGCCCGTCTCTTTCACCTTCTTGATCGGGCTCAACAATAAGTGCATGATGCAATATAAATCGGTTTGGCGGCTGTTTATTAGTCGGCCAACCTTGCGCTTCAGACCAAGCGTAATAGCTAGCATAATAGAACGCCATAACCACTAACGCTAAGACTACTTTAACCTTCCAATCAAATTCGCTATAGATCATACTCAGCACCAATAGCGCAGCAATAAAAACGTAAGCAATGATAAGCACCAACAAAATTTCATTCATTTGGTCGCGTTCCTTATGAGTTTCTTTTGGAGTTTGTTTATATCAATGACTTTGCCACTTGGAGAAATAGTAAATCTCAAAGATGTCACTTCATCACCTTCTTGTTTTAGTTCAGTTGAAGTGTAATGTAACACTCGTAATTTTGGATTCACTTCTGCTAAATACACGGTAACGGGAACAGTGGTCGCAGTTTGTGTTTTAAAATAATGTAAATTTACAATAAATTCGCCTGGTGGACGCCCTCTGATAGTCAATACTTCTTGATTTAAAGGATTAATCACTTCAACTCCATTAATGACTTGGCTATCGTTAACTAGGCCTCTATCGTCTCTGTCAAGATGCATCAACCCTTGCTCAGGATTGCGATATGAAACAAGCCACGAGTTTGGTCCTTCGGCCCAAATATCCACATCATTCGGATCGCCATCAGGCCAACTCGCCGTGATAATAAATTCTGCTTTAGGGTCAATAATGCCAGTTTTTGCTGGCGGATTGAGTAACAATAATGTAATTAAAAATAAGAATGTAAAAGTAAGTAAAGCGTTAAACAACAGGTCGGTAAATGGGTCTAATTCAGTATTGTTATTCTTTTTAAACAACGCCATTGATTAGAGACCTTCACTATTTGCATCAGCTCTAGGTTCAACCAAATAAAGCTTTTGCCCTAAGCTCACTGTAATTGAGACTAAATTATCTGTGCTTCTTTCTAACATCAAACATTGTAGACTCAACAACATACTACAAATTAAACCCGTCATTGTCGTAAACATCGCTACGCCCATCCCTTGGGTCATTTGTTGCATAAGTTGTTTCACTCCCGATATATCAAGCTGGTCTAAATCAGATACCGTATTTAACATAATGACAAAACCAATAACTGTGCCTAATAAACCTAACTTGATAAGTACGCCACTAACAAACCATCCAATTTTATGGGGGCCAGAAAGTGCTTCAGCATATAATTCACCCAATTGGGCGATATCTTTATCGGGTTTATTTTTGAGTAAATAGGTTAAATAATTAAAAGTAGCCGAGTGTTTTGTAGTGGGAACTAGCAAATGGTCGCCTGTTTTACTATCGGCTTTCGTTTTTTTACGCGCATCTATTATCCAATAACTAACTTTGAACTCTTGAGCAATAATCCAATTTCTGTAGCCTATAAAAATACTGCACAATACAAATAACACTATAATTAATTGTGATATTCGTGTGCTATCTGTCGCGACTATATATGCTATTACACCTAAGTCAAAGAGCACAAAAAGAAAAAACGCCACTAAGCCGACAATTAATAGCCAATACAAAAAATTTCGATAGAGCTGAGAGGTAGCATGAAACAAAATGCACTCCTGTATAAGTGCTGTTTAACAAGTGAAACAATTACTAGGGCTTGATGATTTTTGCTGTATGATTATGCTGCAAAACCCACCGACAGATTGGCTTTCACAACAAAATTCACATTGTCACCCAATTAAGAAATAACGAATTGGATTACATTTGTTTTATTTTTAAATAAGGCAACCAACGTTCATCTACTTCAAGAAGCTCCAGCTCATCGGTATTAATAGGCGGTATGGACAGATTGTCAGGTGGTGACGCTAAATCATCAAGGTCTAAACTGTACGCTACGCCTTTAAATCCTTCGCCATCTGGTACAAGTTCAAAATACACGCCTTGTCTTAGTCGCGCACCAAACTGATTAGCCCGTTTGTACATAAATAGAAGCTCGTGAGATAACCAAACCGAATTGTTTTGTTCAGTGACATCATTTTGAGGGTACGGGTAATGGATATGACACAATATTTCAGCCCCTTCCAAGCATTTCATTTCTTTCATAGACAAGAAAAAATCTTTAAATTTACTATCATCTCGCTCAAAATTATATTTATTGCCCTGTTTTTCAACAAAGCCTATATTAATTGTATTACCAGATTTGTCTTCCAAGAACACTTCGTATTTCTGACCCGCATGTATGTCTGAATTAGACTCATTTGTGCTAGAACAAGCGCTAATACCTAGCACGAGACTCATTAACAGACCAACTTTTAGCCTGGTCCATAAGGATGTGGTACTTAGCGATAAATATTGATTTGTCATATGGGCCAGCCTGCTATAAGTAAAATAAACATATCAAACAAGAGTATACGCAACACCAAAGTGGTGCAAGTAAACATCATTGGCCAAAAGAAGGGATTTACCCCTACTTTAGTACAGGTTATCTAATTCACCACGACGACTCATTTATCTTTTTACCGAAAACAGGATAATTTGATGACACTAAAAAATGACATTCCTGATACTTTAGGATGGTTTTTTATGGGAAGCTTTTAATTTAGACTTTATAGCAATCTTGTCAAATAAAATTAAGCTAATGATCACACGCCATACACCTTTTACCCTTTCTAAAGTCGCCATAGCCATTTCCATCAATATTGGTCTAATAGCATCAACCATCGCTCAAACAAGTGATATTGAAGTGGTCAAAGTACAAGGCGCAACCGCTCTAAATCCATCAAAGGAAGCAAAGGCATTGTTCGGTACAAAGCAATTCGTAGATGCCAAAACCATTGAAAACGCCAATGCCTTATCCTTACCCGAATTACTCAAATCTCAGTTTCAAAGTATTAACATAAACGATGTACAGAACAATCCATTTCAGCCAGACCTGCAATACAGAGGCTTTACCGCATCACCCTTATTAGGTTTACCTCAAGGTATTTCGCTTTATCTAAACGGCTCCAGAATAAACGAAGTGTTTGGTGATACCGTCAATTGGGACTTAATCCCATTAGACGCGATTGACAGTGTAGCGCTTTACTCTGGCTCTAATCCAATTTTTGGCCAAAATACACTAGGTGGAGCTTTGGCACTCACGACTAAAAATGGTTTTACTTACGAGAAAAATGAAATCGAAATAGGAACAGGTAGTGATGGTCGTCAAGAACTTGGATTTGAATCAGGCGGTAGCAATGATGGTTTCGGCTATTATATAAACTTGAGCCAATATGAAGAAGACGGCTGGCGAGATTTCTCACCTTCTGAAGTTAACCAAGTCTTCACATCCCTCTCTTATAAAGGTGACAAGTCAAGCGTTAACCTTAATTACATGTTTGCAGACAATGACCTAATAGGAAACGGCGCATCTCCAATAGAGCTTCTTGAAATAGAAGGGCGAAACGCAATTTATACCAGTCCAGACCAAACACAAAATGAATTGCATAATGTCAGTGTAGATGGCGAATATGAATTGTCTAGCAGTACGTTAATAAGCTACAACTTGTTTTACAGAGAAATTGAAACTGCTTCTATAAACGGGGACGACAGTGACTATGGCGGCTGTGCGTTTGACGATGGGCGTATTACCCTGTGTGAATTAGAAGATGACGACGATGATGATGATGATGATGATGATTTGCCAGAAGTGGGTGACGAAGCTGAAGCGGTCGAATTTGTGGGGTTTACGCCTAGCACGGCTTTTTCTGACATTTCTGATGTCGATCCAGATGAAGTCGATGGTACTTATAATACAGGCAAAGCTAAAACTGAAAATATTGGTTTATCGTTACAATTAGCCAAGCAATATTCATTCGCAGGCATAAGCAACGAACTAATAGTAGGTGCGGGTTATCAGCGCGGAGATATTAACTATCAGGCAGATACAACTTTCGGTATTTTAGCTAATGATAGTGCTGCCGACCCAAGATCAGTCACGCCATTATTCGGCATACAGGATGTTGAAGCGCAGGTAAGATTAGATGTTGATACAAAAGCCGTCTATATTTTTGCTGTAAATAGCACTGAACTAACCGACAAACTCACGCTGAATATAGCAGGTCGATTTAATGATGATCATATCATTATGGAAGACCTAATTGATGACGGTGAAGGCTCATTAGATGGTAATCACCGGTTTACCCAGTTTAACCCTGCCATTAGTTTAGATATTAAATTGGATGAAGACCAATTTGTTAATGTTGGTTTTAGTCAATCTTCAAGAACGCCTAGTCCAGCAGAGTTAAGTTGTGCTGATGAAGACGACCCTTGTCGCTTACCCAATGGTTTTGTTGCTGACCCGCCTCTTGATCAAGTAGTAACAAGAACGGTTGAAGTCAATTACAGTGCTCAGTTTGATGACGTTAATGTGTTTGCAAACGTGTATTTAAGTGAGAGCAAAGACGACATAATCTTTCAGCAAGCCGGCGCAATTGCGTCTAGAGGGTACTTCATCAACATAGATAAAACCGAGCGCCAAGGACTCGAGCTAGGATTAAACCATGCAATAGGCGATTTAAGTTATCAATTTAGCTATAACTACCTTGACGCGACTTATGGGTCTAATTTTACCTCTTTTAGCCCATTAAATCCTCAAGGCCCTAATAGACAGGTTACCTCTGGTGACACGATCCCAGGGAACGCTGAGCACGTCGTAAAAGGGAGCATCGATTATCGATTTAACGATAGCTTTTCGACTGGGCTTGAGGTAGTTTTAGCTTCAGACCAGTATTACCGAGGAGATGAGGCAAACGAAAACGAGAAAATAGACGGCTATCAAGTAGTAAGTTTTTATGCCCGTTACGACATCATGGAAAATTTAAGCTTACAGTTACGTATCAATAACTTGTTAGATGAACAATACAACACGTTTGGTACATACGGCGAGGCAGATGAAGTGCTAGAAGATATATATCCAGATGTTGAAGCGCCCAACTTTGTTGGCCCTGCTACCCCTCGTCAATTTGCCTTAAAGTTGAAATATGCATTCTAAATATTTAAGCAATAGCGTCAGTTTATTCGCTACCATAATTATACTTGCCTTTACCAACATAAGTATGGCAAACGACTTACCTACAGTGAGAGTGGGTGTGTTAAGTTACGGCACCATTAATTGGGAAATTGACACCATTAAGCATCATGAGCTTGATAAAAAATTGGGAATAAATGTTGAAGCCGTCAAATTAACTACCAAAAATGCGGCGGCTATTGCGCTTCAAGGTAAGGCTGTCGATGTGATATTGACTGATCTTTTTTGGGTGATTAAACAGGGTGGCAAATTTAAAATGCATCCTACTCATAAGTTAAGTGGCGGCCTTTATGCTAAAGCGATTAATACTCAGGTAAACGATATTAACACGCTCGGGGTTGCAGGTGGTGCTAACGACAAAAATCTTTTGGTTTACAAAGCCTATTTAAAGAAAAAAAACCAATCCTTAACGTCAGAGCTCAAATATGGCGCGCCGCCCTTACTAAACGAAATGATGCTTACTGGAAAAATCGACGGGCTTATCAACTTTTGGCATTATAATGCAAGGCTTGATGCTTCTGGCTTTCACAATGTGTTGACCACTCAATCTATGTTAACCACCCTTAATATTAAATCAGAAGTACCGTTGCTTGGCTGGGTATTTCATCGTGATTTTGTTGACGGTGCTCACGAACAATTACAGCGTTTTATAAAAGCTAGTCAACAAGCAAAAAAGCTATTGTTAAACCAACACGCTGATGATTGGGCCAGACTTAAACCCAAAATGAAAGCTAAGTCTGAAAAAGAATATTTAGCCCTAATTCAGCACTACCCAAGTACAATTATTACAGATGAAAAAACTGAAATTGAGGCGTCTGCAAAACAGTTGTTTGATGAAATAAAAGGTTTAAAAGACCAAAATTTGTTTCAGGATGATGAGTTATTCCCACAAAATTTGTTTATTGATTGATTATGTGAAATATCCCAGTATGAACACAAATAAGCATAGAATAAATGATAAACGAAACAATAAGACTTTCGGGCTGTTAAAGCAAAACATGACCGTAGGCTTATTTTAAGTGAGACGCTTTCAAAGCTTTTTTGTACAGTGTTTAGTTGTTGGTTCATTACTCATAATATGGCAAGTAGCTGTTATTATGTTTGAACCTGAATACTTCCCTCGTTTAGATGTGATTGCTTCTTCTTGGCACTATCACTGGTTTGACGGTAACTTACAAAACGATCTTGTACAAACCCTCAGACGCGTCGTAATCAGCTTTATTTTGGCCATGTTTATAGGTGTACTCACGGGAATATTGATGGGGCGCGTGAACAGAGCTAATCAAATATTCGAGCCCTTACTGTTATTTTTCTTGAACTTACCCGCATTAGTTACAATTATCTTATGCTATATCTGGATAGGATTAGAAGAAACAGCCGCTATCCTAGCCGTATTTATTAACAAATTACCTACTGTGATTGTTGCCATGCGAGAAGGCGCAAGGGTGATTGACAATAAACTAATGGAAGTCGCAAAAGTGTATAAGCTTCCTGCTAGTAGAACATTCTTCAACGTTTTTCTTCCGCAGTTATACCCATATATTCTTGCTGCTGCCAGAAACGGACTAGCACTTATTTGGAAAATCGTTCTTGTGGTTGAGTTATTAGGGCGCAGCGACGGCATCGGTTTTGGTTTACACACCTTTTTCGGACATTTTGATATTGCCAGTATATTGGCGTATGCGTTTAGCTTTATGATGGTAATGTTTAGTGTAGATTGGTTTGTTTTTAAGCCACTTGAAAAGAGAATACAGCGAGGACGTCAGCAATGAGGAATGTAGATTTTCACTTGCATGGCATAAACCTAGACAACCAACTAATTGTCGACTCTTGTTCTTTTTCAGTCAGAGAAAATCGCACGTCTGCCCTAATTGGCCCATCTGGATGCGGCAAAACAACGATGTTAAATGTAATAGCAGGTCTTATAGATGTTGAACATTTTACGCCACCACCAGACCTTAAGTTAGCATATATATTTCAAGAGGCACGATTGATACCTTGGCTCAGCATTGAACAAAACCTTGCATTGATAGAGCCTAATTTGTCTTCATCAGACATTAAACAGTTATTAGAAGACGTAAAGCTACATGATGTCGCAAGCGTCTACCCCGTTCAGTTATCAGGAGGCATGCAAAGAAGAGTAAGCATTGCTAGAGCATTTGTAAATAAACCCAATTTGGTATTATTAGATGAGGCATTTAGCTCATTAGATGCACCCACAGCCCGTTACCTTATGAACCTTGTGAGAGGCCTATTAGACAAAAACCAAGCAAGTGCACTACTAGTGACTCACAATCTACAGGAGGCGCTGGCATTGGCTGATGATTTATATTTTTTAAGCAGCAAACCCACCAAGGTAATCAAACATATAACCAATCCGATACCTCAAAGCGATAGAAAACAAGACCATCTAGAAATTGACGTCATTCATGAACAAGAGAAAGCGCTTCTTTCTGACTATCCAGAAATTTTATCTGGGATAGTATAACTAACCTGAGTCTTGTAAAAGAAGCAGCAGTTAATAGCCCTACTGTCACGAATGACTGCTTATCCAAAATTGATGTTAACTAACCTCAAGCCCCGTCGCTTCTCACTTTACCAACAACACTTCGTTTCTTCTTCCTACTAAAGGACGAGGTTTACAGTTCTAATAGTTAATAGTTTGAAATTCAAATGTAATTATTATGCTACTCACTGTCAATGAAATGTTACATCAATAGCTCAACTAGATATTTATCAAAGCTTTACTATTGAAAGCATGATTGAAAATTAGCATTAACAACAATCAAACGGAACACACACTATGAACAACAAAAAATTATTTAAGACTTGTATCGCTACTGCGATTCTTGCAAGTATATCTTCAACTGCAATGGCAGAAGACGAAACAACGTGGAATATTTCAGGCTGGATAAACGAAGGTATCACTTATTATGATGATGGCCAAGGTTCTGACGTAGCACAACTAGGTGATAACGGAACCACACTAGGCAGTCGTATAGCGCTAACAGGTGGTTATAAGCCTGAAAATACAGGATTACAGTTTGGCTTTGAAGTGATTGTTGAGCCAACTGCTGCTGTTGATGGAAATAGCTCATCTCCACTATTGTCTAACCAAGACGGTGTCAGCAATGCAAATGCATTTGGTAGCGGTGTTAGTCTCTTATCAAACAACATATATATGAGTGGTGACTTTGGTAAAATTACCATTGGTACGCAAAGTATGCCGACAGATAATATCGCCGTACTTGCGGATCCTTCGGTCACTATTTGGTCTGGTATTTCTCCATTATTCAGAATGTTAGGCTTCAGTATTCGTGGTGTCGATGCTACAGCGGGTAACCAAACCTGGGGGAACTTTGCACAGTGTGCTGGCCTTAATGGTTTAGGTATAGGTATCGATTGTAACGGTATTTACCGTAACGGTATTCGATATGATCTTCCAGAGTTTGGCGGAGTAAACATTGCTATTGGGTACGCAAACGATGAAGTTTACGATGTAGCGCTAAAATATGCTGGCGAAGTAGCCGGTTTAACGACTATGTTTAATGCCGGTTATGCATATAACGCAGATGGTGGTCAAAACGTCCTTGGTAGCTCTTCAGAAACCTTACAGTTCCAGCTTGGTTTGATGGACGCTGAAAGCGGTATGTTCGGAACATTTGCTTATCAAATGGAAGACGTAGAAGATGCAGCTGTTGGCTCTGGCGATGACACAAGTGCTTACCATGTAAAAGTTGGTGTTAAACGCGCTTATAACAGCTACGGAGACTCTGCATTTTACGTAGACTATGGTAGTTATAATGACCAATATGGTATGGCGCACTTAGAAGGCGTAACTGGTTCTAAATTATCTGTGTTAGGTTTTGCAGCAGAGCAGAATTTTGGCGCTAGATTCCTCATGTATGCAAAATATGAAATCATAGGCCTTGATGTGGATGGTACGTCGAATGCACAAGCCTTATATAGTGGCGCTCAAGACTTAAACTTACTACAGGTAGGTGCAACATTCTTCTTCTAATGGCATCTAAGCAGTAATTTAAAAACATCGCAGCGAAAGCTGTGATGTTTTTTGCATTTGAAGCAACTAACCTTTTGAATCGAAAAAGGAATACTTAATATATGCGACTGATAACAATCTCAAAAATCTTATGTATGTGGATAAGTGTCTTTCTCTCTTTTGCAAGCGTATCTGACGAAATAATTTGGGAGGAAAACAAAAATGTATTTATAAAATTACTAGAAGTAGAGACATCCAACTATGAGCATCCTAACACCATTTCTAGTGATGTAAGTAACGCATTTTTAAGTCAAATTTCAATTATCAATTCTAACGAAAATGAAGACGCACTTCTTTTCACTAGCCAACAAATAAGTTTATTGTCCAAGTACTTGCCTAGCGCACTTACCCAAGCGAAACAAAATCAGGTTGTGGTATTTTCTTTGATAAAAAAGAAATCCTCTCTAGCCGGTTTCTTGAAACGCGATCTGTTTACGGCAGGTAGCATTTTCATTCAACAAAACACACTGACATTAAAAGTAGGCGATGTTGATAGAGAGCGACAACACGGCTATGAATCTGTTTACGATCCAACCAATCAAGGGCTGGTTCGTTATGATTTCGATTTTGGATTAGATAGCACTTCTGTTGCTTCAAAGAAAAACACACTAGGATTATTGACTCATTTAGATGGTTTCTCTACCCCACAGCAAAATGAAGTAAACATAGTATTGTCAAAGCTATCTGAACTTCCTCAAATAATTCAACAGCAAGCTACCTCTAAAGTAGAGACTAAAAATACTGGCTTAACACGCCAAGAAGTTGAACAAATACTAAATGAGCGCGAAGCGTCATCAAGTACTCATAAAGGAGAAATTGCCACGAAACAACAGACTGGGAAATCACTCCAACAAACAGCCACTGAATCTAATAAAACCACAACCAAAAACCTTGAAGAGCGTTTTAAGATTTTACAAAACTTAAAAGATCAGGGACTGATTTCAGAACAAGAATATCAAGTTAAGCGTGCAGAATTATTAGCTGAAATTTGAACATTGCATTAGCTTAATGTTAACAAATGAATGTTTATTCAACGTTTTTGAAGAGGTTAACGCAGTAAAAATAGGGAATTGTGTCATTATCAAAAATAAAGTTGTCATTTGTTTTTTTTAAACTACCTGTGTCGACAATAGATTACCAACCAATCTTTAACTATTGATATAATTAGCTATTTATTGAAATTAATAGAGAATAAACTTTTAAGAAACAGGCTTTACTCACCCTCCACTCAGCTGAAATAACGTTTTTTTTCATCCAAAAGAACCAATACTTTGGTCTATTCCACTATCAATGTTATGATGTTAATTGTAAGTTAACAAACCAACTAAGGTTGCGCAGTGTCGTTTTTTCCTCAACCATCACAATGAGATTTGTAAAATGAAGACTAAGATACTTATTATTGATGATCATCCTATTTTCCGTCATGCGATGACAACTATACTCAGACGCCGATTTCAAGATACGACTATTAGTGAAGCAGGGACCCTTGCTGCCGCTCACGAAGTACTAAAGAATGGTTCAAATTTCGACTTGGTTATGCTTGATCTCAACATGCCAGATTCCAATGCTCTAAGCGGATTGCTAGAGCTGAGAAATAATTATCCAACTAGTCCAGTGGTGATCATTTCAGCAGAGACTGAAAAACAAAGTATTTTACAAAGTATTTCTTATGGCGCAGTCGGCTTTATTTCCAAATCAAGTTCAATTGAAGAAATTGCTTCATCAATAGAGTCTATTTTTGAAGGGAATGTGTGCTTGCCATCAGATATTTTACGTAACAACAATGTTAATTCGCAAAAATCCGAGCCTAAAATATCTCCTGAAAAAATTCGGTCTTTGACGCGTAAAGAACTTACCGTTCTTAAATACTTGAATCAAGGTCTGGCTAATAAAGTGATTGCCTACGAACTACATATCTCAGAGACTACAGTCAAGTCACATGTATCGTCTATACTGAGAAAATTAGGTGCTAGCAGCCGAGTTCAAGTGGTGGCTGGTGCGGGCAATATCAATTTGGACCAATTTTCTTTCTCAGTATAAAAGCAAATATTTATAATGCTCTACTTGCCTGTCTGGCAATTAATTGCATATTTAGTGTTAAGCGAAGCTTCAAAGGCTCTATCGGTTTGTAGATAATTGGAATTTTCATGTCTTTCGCTTGCTTTTCTAAACCTTTGGAATGATTCGCGGTACACAGAATAATAGGAAGTTGAGGATAGGAGTGTCTCAACTTGCTCGCTATGTCTAAGCCATTTTCATTGTTATCTAAATGATAATCAAGCAGTAGGGTATCACATTGGTCAAGGTGACCCTCGTTTACCGTTACACATTGTTCATAACTTTGATAACTGTCAAGCTCAACCCCCCAACTTTCAAATAGTGATTGCATAGCGAGTCTCACACCTAGATCATTATCAATATGCCAAATGTTTGCCTTATTTAACTGATTAACAATAACCTCTTCTTTAGTTTGAGGCTTTTCTTCATTAACCATACTGGCCGCATAAGGCGCTTTAATAATAAAGCATGAGCCTCTGCCTTTCTGTGAACGTACTTCTATGGTGTGCTTTAATAACTTAGCCATTTTATCTACAATAGATAATCCAAGACCTAAGCTATGACTATAGTTCAAGTCATTAGGTAAACGTTCAAATTCTTTAAATATTAAAGACTGTTCTTCGTCAGTCATACCTAAACCCTGATCCAACACCATGAAATGTACTTCTTTACCTATTTGACGTGCAACAAAAAGCACTTTGCTATGGGCACCATATTTGAGCGCATTGGATAATATATTCCGTAGTATTCTCGCGAGTAATACCGTATCCGTTTTACTATGCGCCTGATGAAATCTAAAGTTAAAATCAACCCCATAATCTTTACTTAGTTGCGAGAACTCCTTAGCCAACTGATTAAGCATCGGATTGCAATCTGTATTTCTAATATTGGGTTGCATCAAACCTGCATCAAGCTTAGAAATATCTATCAACGTGCGGATTAATGCTTCTAGATCAGAAAGAGAATTTTCCAGAGAATCGACTATATCGGCGTCTTTCGCATCGCAGCGAATTTTTAGCGATTCATTAAATAATATCGCTGCACTTAACGGCTGAAGTAAATCGTGGCTTAATGCAGCAATAAACTTTGTTTTGTTTTCTACCGCCTCACGCAATGCAATATTGATTTCGTTTAACTTTAAGGTGCGCTCCTCTACTCTATTTTCAAGGCCTTGTTTCGCCAGTAGGAGTTCATTTTCAACTTTTACTTGTTCGGTAATATCCGTTGCTAATACGAAATACCCTATAACCTTACCAAGACTGTCAATATGCGGTAAGTAGACTTTTTTTAATATACCTTTGCTGCCGCTCGCATTTAGCTCTTCACTGGAAAACTCGACTACCTCGCCTTCACTTACTCGTCGTAAGTAATGCTCTATGCGCGGGAAGATATCACTCAAATGGCTTTTTTCAATGGGTAAATCTTGAAATTGAGATTCGCTTATACCGTACCAGTCTCTGTAACCTTTGTTGGTATACTGGAATTCACGCGCGGGGCCAATGTATGCGATAAGTGCTGGAATGTTATCAGTAATGAGTCTTATCCAACTCTCTCTTTCTCGCAATGTCTCAGCATATTCATATTGTGACGTAATATCCTTAAAAGTGTAAAGCAATGAGTCGTTTATTAATGTCACCTCCCTTTCAACAACTAAATCTTCGCCAATGTGTTGAACATGACTTTCCCCCTGATTTAGCTTTAATCCATTTAAGGAGAATTCTTCTGTTAACTTCACCAGCGTTTTACAATGTAATAATTGCGAAGTGCTAAGCCGCGTATACCTAAGAAAGGTATCATTCCAGAATTCTAATTCCCCGGTCTTTTTAACTCTTAGAATGCCTACCTTTATATTGTCAATTAAACTTTGAAGGATTTGATTTTTTTGACGGATAACTCTCGCATGCTTACTAGATTCTCGGATTTTAACTTCGGTTATATCATTAAACACAATGACGGTACCCGAATCTTCGGTCGTGCTTTCAGATACTTGATACCATGTATTATTTGAGAAATGGTATATCATGATATTCTCACCAACATTTGGTACAGCTCTGGTGATTAACCCATTTATTTTTGCAGACTGGATAATTTCATAAAAGTCGACACCTATTTTGGGCTTTATGTGAGTTCCGTGCCAAATGTTAGCAAATTTTGTATTAAAGAAAGTAAGATTTTTATGCTTATCAGTCAGAACCATAGGTTGTTGACTGCTTTCAACCGCATCGTGCAATCTTTGTTGTGTCTTTTTGGTAAGGCTATTTGCTACCGCTAACTCGTGGTTACGAGATTCTAAGTCTTGAAGTGCTTTATTAAGTTGTTCGGTTTGTTCGTTTACTTTTTCTGACAAATTCACTGAATGCTCAAAAGCATGGTAAGCAACATTAAGGCGGTTGCCCTCCTCCATTCTATAGATCAGCGCATTATTTATCTTTTCTAACTTTTCATTTTCTCTTCTTAGTTCATCAATTTCTTGTTGAAGAGTGGCTACATCAGGACTAATTTTATTGTTTGTGATCTCTTGCAAAATAAACTCCCGTAAATGTTTGGTTCATATGAATAGAATTCATATGCTCCCCATATGCATTAAAACCAGCAATTTTGAACTCTTGTTGCATATTCATGATATCTTGTTCTTTTCCACTTTGTGTAATATCAAGACGCCGAAGGAAACAGTCACACCCATAGATCATCTCCGGCTCTCCAAGTTCTTCTCTAAGTTCATCCAGTTTTACCTTTAACGTTTCCGAACATTCTCCTAATTGGACCGCAGTCAGAATCATGCCTAAGTCAACCGCACAATAAAAAGTCAGAGAGTTAGTTTTGATATCAATTTTCTGAATAGAGCGGATAAAGTATTTCCCTCCCATTAGAACGGCTAACGGAAACTTTGAATACACGTTAGGGGATAACTCTTGTACGTCTTTCCCTATTAGTTTTGCATAATATTCGGCTGCGGGTTCTCCGTTCAGTTCAAAAACTGTTCTTGTTGAGGGGTCCGCACTGGTTACAACAAGTCGAGAAACTGGCGTTTCTATATGATCGACAGAGAAAACCTTAAAAGGTCGTTTAGTGCCTATAAGCGCAATAATAGAAGCTTTTTGTATAATGCGACCGTTGTATAACAGATATGTTGCATTAAGCTCTAAATCGTCACCTGCACTCCCACCAAAATGAGGGATATTGCCAAAAACAGGACTGAATGAATGCAGAAACACTTCCTCATTCATACTCAGTCCGTCAAGAAAAGAAATGACCATTTGTTGCGCTGATTCAAAAGAAGCTTTTTCACGTAGGTTTTGACGTAAATCTGCCGCTATTTTATAGGCTGAATCAAAACTCACCTCATCTACTTGTTCGAGTAAATGTGTTGAACAAACAAAATCTGATTTTAGCAAGGCAATAAACACGATGCTTTGAGTTTGATAGCCTTGCATGTTGAATTCGCCTGCACTAGAACAACCAATGACTTGTGTAGCCATAAAGTCATCATGCAAACAAGTAACAATTTGGTCGAAATCAAACGCAACTGAAAAGTGGACGATTAGCAACTCAATTTGTTCTACTTCTGTTTTAGAGAGCAATTCACTTATAGCATCTTGACATGCTTTTTGAGTATTACTTTTAGGGTCAGTACTAGTATTGAGCAGTATTCGGCTACTAGTTAGGATTGAAGATTTCGACACGGGCATTAATTGGCCTCTTTTTATATTTGTCAATTTTACATAAATTTGGATTATCTAGGGTCACGACACATTCTAAACACTGAATGCATTCTGAATAATCAATACTTCCATCCCGATTGATAGCGTTAATGTCGCACTTGCGCTGTCTACAAAGTTGACATGGACTGCCACATTCATCTCTACGGCGTAAAAGTTTAAAAATTGGGAAACGTCCTAATACCGCCAAGCCAGCGCCTAAAGGACAGAGGTAGCGACAGTATACCTTATGTATTTTCATACTGAGTAACAATAATACAACGGCATACAATACAAAGGGCCAATACCTAACAAAGTAAAGCGTAATAGCGGTTTTAAACGGCTCAGCTTCAGATAGAATCTCACCTAAAGTATATGAATAAAAAGCACTAGCGACTATACCTAATAAAATAAAATACTTTATCTTAATGCCAATTTGATGATGTTGATCTTTTATTTTGATTTGTTTTATTTTTAATTTCTTAGCTAGAAGCCCCATCATTTCTTGTAGCGCACCAAATGGGCAAAGCCAACCGCAATATAATCCTCTGCCAAATAAAAATAAGCTGACAAAAACGAACGCCCACAAAATAAAAATAACGGGGTCTAACAAAAAGACTTCTATTGTAAAACCGTCCCATACTGAGAGTAATAGCGTGTAGATATTAACAACTGACAGCTGACCTTGTGCGTAAAAGCCTATAAAAAATAAAATAAAAAATAAACTAACAAATCGCGCACTGTGAACAAGCTTTGTATGCTTAACATACTTACTTTGAAATACAAAAAAGTAAGTGAGTAGCACTAAATATATGCTCACAATACTAATTTCTAAGATTCTTGATTTCCATAACGTCACCCAAAGTGGATCTTTTGTTTCAACGATAGAATCTGGATTTAACATGAAGAGTTCGTCGGGTAAGGTTAAGCCATAGGTAAATAAATGTTGTTCGCGTTCAAAAAAGCTAGGGCTGTATGTAAGTGCGATAGATATATCAATTTTTTGACTTAGATCCATCCCGCTTTGAGATTTTAGTTTGAGTATTTTTATCTCATTATATTCAGGCAAATTAGCCTTAAATTTAGCAGGATAAAAGCCGTAAAAATCTAAGTCTTTAGCTGGTAATGGCAGCTCACCTTGATTAAGGCGAAGATTTTCTGGATAGGTTTGCGGGATAAATTCATCGCTTAAGAATGAGTATGCTTGAGTGTTAAGGACCATCAATGCGATTTCACCAGGCATTAAGTCCTTTTCTAGTCTTGCGTATTCATCTTCTCCCAGTATATTTTTACCCACTATAGGAATGTTTAGAAACAAATAGTAGTGCTGTGAAAACACCTTATTTTCATCAATATAATCTGTTCCAGCTCTTATGATTTCTGATGGAAGTTCTGCAAAGTCTTTTTCATAAATGGTATGCTCTGTAATTAATCTTTTTTCAACTAACTGATTAAAATCAAGCGGTTCGAAATAGTCAGGATTAAGCATTTTATTGCTTAAGGGGGCAAACCCGTTAAGCTTAGAGCGCGCAACTTTAAGTGCTGAAGTAATTATCGTATCGTTTATAACTAAAACTGATACCGTTGCCTTTGTTACACCATCAAAATAATTCGCATCTACACCTGAGGCTTTATTGCCACCAATAATAAAACGTTGTTTTATATTGTGCCCTTTATATTGAGCAACAAAGTCATGCATAGATTGTTCACCTAACCCATGCAAAAATATAGGCTCAGCATGCGACAGGACCTTCACATCAATAAATTGCCCTTTATCGTCTATGCCAATTAACATATTAATTGGTTTACCTGAAAACCCTATGAAATTAGCAAAGTGGCGGGACTCAAACGCATAACCCAAGAATTCCTGCAACTGATAAACAGGTATAACGGGAATATCGGTATGGGGGGCCTCAACTCTAGTAGCCGTTGGGAAAATTTGTTTAATATTCTCGGGAATGTCGGTTGCATCTTCTTTTGCAGAAACTACCGAACTGAGGAATAAAAATATTAAAAAAATAAACGCAATGAGATTTTTCATAATAAAAAAAACGGGCATATTAAAATGCCCGCTTATTACTGTTATAGCTTAGCTTAGAAGAAACCAAGAGGGTTTGTGTCATAGCTAACTAGTAAGTTCTTAGTTTGTTGATAATGGTCCATCATCATTTTATGTGTTTCGCGACCAATACCAGATTTCTTATAACCACCGAATGCAGCATGAGCCGGATACAAGTGATAGCAGTTTGTCCATACACGTCCAGCTTCGATAGCACGACCTACGCGGAACATTCTATTGGCGTCACGCGTCCACAAGCCGGCACCTAAACCGAAAGCAGTGTCATTGGCAATGGCAATGGCTTCTTCTTCAGTTTTGAAGGTTTGAACAGATACAACAGGTCCAAAGATTTCTTCTTGGAACACGCGCATTTTATTATGGCCTTTAAGAATAGTAGGCTCAATATAAAATCCATTCTCAAGACCTTCCACGTCAGCAACGTTTCCGCCTACAACAACTTCAGCACCTTCATCACGACCAATATTAATGTACTTTTGAATTTTCTGGAATTGCTCATCAGAAGCTTGAGCACCTACCATTGTTTCAGTATCAAGCGGGTTGCCACGCTTAATAACGTTGATTTTCTTAATTACTGCTTCCATAAATTCATCATAGATACTCTCTTGAACAAGGGCTCTTGATGGACAAGTACATACTTCACCTTGGTTAAAGTAAGCTAAAACGAATCCTTCAGCACATTTTTCTATAAACTCTGGCTCATAATTCATAATGTCTTCAAAAAAGACGTTAGGAGATTTACCACCAAGTTCTACCGTTGATGGAATAAGGTTTTCAGCAGCACATCTTAGAATATGGCCACCAACAGGAGTAGAACCAGTAAACGCAATTTTAGCAATACGCGTGCTTGTTGCTAAAGCTTGACCCGCTTCTGCACCAAAACCATTTATTATATTTAACACGCCAGGTGGTATAATATCTTGTAATAATTCACATAGCACAAGAATAGACACCGGAGTTTGCTCTGCAGGTTTCATAACCACAACGTTACCCGTTACGATAGCTGGAGCAAGTTTCCACGCTGCCATTAGTAATGGGAAGTTCCAAGGGATGATTTGCCCTACTACGCCGTATGGTTCATGAAAATGATAAGCAACAGTATTTTTATCTATTTCACCCATCGTGCCTTCTTGAGCACGAATACAGCCAGCATAATATCTAAAGTGATCAATACAAAGTGGGATATCAGCATTGATTGTTTCACGAACTGCTTTACCGTTGTCCCAAGTTTCTGCAACGGCAAGTAACTCTAGGTTCGCTTCCATTATGTCAGCAATTTTAAGCAAAAGCCCAGAACGTTCAGCTACTGATGTATCAGCCCACGCTTGCTTGGCTGCATGTGCTGCATCAAGCGCTTTTTCCACATCTTCAGAAGTAGAACGTGGTATCTGAGCGATAACACTTCCATCTACTGGTGAAGTTGCGTCGAAATATTCCCCTTTAACTGGGGCTACCCACTCTCCGCCAATAAAGTTTTCATATCGTGGTTTGAAGGTAATGACAGAGCCTTCACTTCCTGGATTTGCATATATCATATAGAGTGCCTATTTTTCAATTTTCAAGGTGCTTAAGCATGAGCGTTAAGCATATTTAAGAGTTTGTAAATGATGGTCGCTTTCATCAAATTTCGCTATAATTCAATAGGTCGATTTAGCTCCTACTTTAGGAGGGGAAAGCCGTTTTAGGCTGCGCTAAAATTAAACGCTTAAATTGAACCTATATATCCGTGTTGGATGGCTAAGTCGGAAAACTCATTCACCTCAACGTTTAGTTTGCGCTTGATTGTGGTTAGCGTATTGGAGATTGTTTTTATGGATATATCTAAATCTTTCGCCGTTTCAACTCGACTTTTTTTCATGGCAAAGGCGATAAAAATTTCAAACTCTCTGGCAGTTAAGCGGCTCTGAATATCTATTTGATCTGTAAGTAATCGCTTTGCTAGCCTAACAGCCAAGTCTTTCTCAATATATTTTTGACCTTTGTTAACCACTTGGATCGCAGAAATTAATACCTCAGGATCGCTTTGCTTGCTAATGTATCCCATCGCCCCCGTTTCCATAGCACGTTGCAGTATTGCCCCGTCTTCAAACATGCTGAAAAATATTATTTTTAAACTAGGGTGGCTTTTTAAAAATTGTTGAGCCAAGACCAAACCGCTTTCATGGGCTAAGTTAATGTCTAGTATCATAAGATCTATATCGTTATCTTTTAGAGCATTTAGGCTCTCTTGACCATTTGCAGCTTCATATAACTTAGCCTCAGGGATCATCATATTGATTAAAGCTTTATACCCTTCTCTCACAACGCTGTGGTCATCTACAATTATAATATTCATGAAATAGCGTTCTCAGTTTCAATATTGACCGATAATAGAATGTTAGTACCACTATCATTATTAATCGATAATTCAGCGCCAATGCAGCGCGCTCTCGTTTTAATGGAAGACAACCCTAGCCCTAGCTCTTGTTTGTCATGTTTTATACCCACACCATCGTCCTTTATCTCTAAATAAAGGGTATGTTCAATTATTGAAGCGCTTAAAAACGCATTCTTAGCTTGTGAATGCTTGATAATATTGTTGATTGATTCTTGAATAATTCGGTACAAATGGATGTCTCGTTCTTTGTTAGCATCAAATTTTTCGCATTGAATATCTATCTGCCAATTCATGTTTGGAGTAATATCTTGTTGCTCTAGTACTAATCTTTGGGCGGCTTCCCATAGTGTAACTTTGTCTAGAATTATGGGGTGTAAATGGTCAGTTAATTGACGAATAGCCGTGCTAATTTGAGAGCAAAATGATTTTATCTTCGCACTGCTTGTTTCAATTATTTGTTGATTGTCAGTATTCGCTAACATGTGTGCGTAAGCTTTTGTACTAGTAATCAACTGTCCAACATTATCGTGAAGCTCTCTTGCTAAATAACTTCGCTCCTGCTCTTGCAGCATAGCTAGCTTTCGATCAGCATCTAGTAGCGCTAGCTCTTTTTTAACAAGTGTTTGTTTAAGCTTTGAATACTCATAAAATACAGCCTGAATCTCTTGCATATCTGAGTGAGGTAAAGCGACTTGCCTATTAATATCAATCTGGTCATCTTTGAGTGTATTTTGTAAAGCGATGGCCAATTGCTTCAAAGGTTTTAATTGGTGCTGAATACCTATTCTGATGATAATTAGCAATAATGCTAGTGTGACAATAAAGAGGCCCGCAACCAAATAAAAGAATATCATGTTTTGTGAAAATTCAGTTTGGTTGTCAGGACTGATAATAAAGTAACTGTTTTCTGATAGCGGCATGACAATCGGCTCAATATCATTAACCATATTCCTAGACAGACTAACCTCAGTTTCTGCTGGCCCATCACCACCAAGCCGCCCAAAAAAACGTTCTACTTTTAAATGGGGACTATTGCTAAGTATTTTTTGCATACTATCGATTGACACTTGAGTTTGTTGCATCGCTTTTGCTTGCATCATAGCGGCTTGTGTTTCATCACTGATATTTTTTTTGATAACAAAATAAGTCACAATACTAAAAATTAAAAACACAAATATAAAACTCACAATGATAATTCGAGATAAATGTGTATAACCTGAATTATTTGTGAACATAAAATTATCAAAACCTAGCTTCAAAGCAAAAAATACCGTTGGATATACTGTTAACAGTATTAAAAATGGAATGACTAGGTCAACTAGCCATAAGTAGCGGAAACCTCCTACTTTATAACAATAAGCCCCACATATAGCGGGGCCTAATACATTTCAAACTAATCTAAAACTAGTTTTTAGCTAGATTACTTTTTTCATAACGCTTAGGTAATTTAAATGTCCAGACTGTGCCACCTTGGTTAAGGTTTTTAACACGCTTAGCCACTTCACCGCCCCACAATGGAACAGCGCCACCCCAACCTGAAACTACAGAGATAAACTGCTCGCCATCCTGATCCCAAGTAATAGGTGTGCCTACGATTCCAGAGCCTGTGTTGAATTCATAAAGCTTCTCACCTGATTTAGCATCAAAAGCCATCAAATAACCTTCAGGGTTACCTGTCCATACAAGTCCGCCAGCAGTTGTCATTACTCCACCCCATAAAGGAGCAAAGTTATTTTGTCTCCATACTTCTTCACCTGTTTTAGGATCGATAGCACGAAGTACACCAATGTGGTCATCTTGTACTGACTTGATAGTAAAGCCTGCACCTAAGTATGCTGCACCTTGCTTATATGCAGTAGGTTCGTTCCAGATATCCATTTCCCACTCATTTGAAGGAACATAGAAATAACCTGTATCTGGTGAAAACGCCATTGGCATCCAGTTTTTACCACCTAAGAACGAAGGTCTAGCCACTACTTGCTTGCCTTGCTTACCATCAGATGCGTCTGATGGATTACCAGGGCGGTTTTCATCATTGTAAATAGGACGGCCATTCTTATCTAAGCCTGAAGCCCAGTTAACTTCATCTACAAAAGGGAAACCTCTGATGAAGTCACCATTTTCACGGTTAAGTACATAGAAAAATCCGTTTCTATCTGCTGTTGCTGCTGCTTTCACGGTTTTTCCAGCTTGGTCATACTCAAAAGAAATAAGTTCATTTACGCCATCGTAATCCCAACCGTCATGAGGAGTAGTTTGGAAATGCCATTTTATTGAGCCATCATCTGGGTCAATCGCAACACGTGAAGAAGAGAACAAGTTATCACCAGGACGCATATGCGAGTTCCAAGGTGCTGGGTTACCTGTACCGAAGAATAAAGAATCGGTATCGGCATCATAAGTACCGCCTAGCCATGTTGCTGCGCCACCTGATTTCCATAATTCTGCTGGCCATGTTTTGCCTGCTTCACCACCAGAAATACCGGTCTCAATTTTCTTACCATCAACCCATTTGTAACCCATGTGGCCTTCAACGGTTGGTCTTTGCCATACTTTGGCGCCTGTTTTAGCATCATATGCGTAAACAGAACCAACAATACCAAATTCACCACCAGATATACCGGTGATAACTTTACCTCTAACTACAATTGGAGCAGAAGTAATGGCGTAACCTGCTTTATAGTTTTCAACTTTTTTAGACCATCTGGTCTTACCTGTTTTAGCATCTAATGCGACAAGTTTCGCATCAAGTGTACCGAAAATAACTAGGTCATCATATAAAGCAACACCACGGTTGATAACGTCACAGCAAGGCATGATACCGTCTGGTAAACGCGCTTCGTACTGCCATAATTCTTCACCAGTTGTAGTATCAATAGCGTATACGCGAGAGTAAGAACCCGTCACATACATGACGCCATCTTTAACCATTGGCTGAGATTCTTGACCGCGTTGCTTTTCACCACCAAAGGAGAAAGCCCAGACAGGTCGCAAATCTTGTACAGTTTCTGCGTTTACTTTTGATAATGGACTATAGCGTTGACCACTTAGACCCATGCCATATGTAACTACGTCATTAGTAGTTGTGGCATCATTCATTATATCTTTGTCAGTTACTTGTGCATTCGCTGTAACTGCGATGCCCGAAGACACTGCTACAGACAGTGCCAAAGTGATCGCTTTTGTAATTTGCTTCATTCGCATGATTTGTTCCTAATCATTAGTTAATCAATCCGAGAAAACATAATTTGTAAAGGATCGACGACTACACAATTATGATTTCCAACCGCCGTACAGAGTACATATGAATGTTAATGGTTTGTATGCACCGCGTGTTTGAATTAAGCCCTCCTTTAGTAGGAGGAACTAGATTAAACGTTGATTTTATTGGAAAATTTATACCGAGAGGTATTAATTTATTTGTTTGAAATGACAAAATAAACGCTTTATATGTCAATAAAAGTTTATTCGCTTATGTTTTTTGTATATGAATAACGAATTTTTTTTAAGCTATTCAGTCTTATAGTAGTCAGGCATTTGATAAATAGTATTGTATTTGTCGAAAATCTTTTGCATCTCACCGCTCATAATAAGTTCAGTCACCACATCACCCGTTTCGTAAGCTAAGGCTCTATAATCATTGTGCACAGCCATACCAATGTCCCACTTTTGCTTGCCAATAAGGGGAAACGCATTGCTCGATAATTTATATTCATCTTTGGGAAGGTCCGCATGTAAATGGCTTATTTGTGAGCGTAACCCCATTACCGCATCAACTTTGCCCGCTTGCATTGCCGATATTGCTTCTTCGTTATTTGAGTAGGTGGAGGTATTATTTCTAAATATCCCTTTAAACGCAGAATTTAGATAGAAATACGGGATAGAGTCATTCTCTACACCAATTTTGTGATATTGAAACATGGACATAGTGGGTACGTCTGGCAAGCGTTCAACATTGTGCACAATTTTCCAAGTTTCAGAATGATAGGGGCCAAACATGTGCACAAGTTCATTAACAAGTAGGCCTACATCGTCTCGTTTCATGCTGTATTTTCTATCATAGGGGGCACGCATCATTAAATCAGCTTTTACCTTATGGATAATATGGCCTTTCCAAATATAATTTCTAAGATCATCATCACTTGTTTCGCCCGCTGTCATCCAAATAAAATCAATATCGACACCAAGTTTTTTTGCAATGTGCTTAGCTATGTCCACATCAATACCAGATGGCTCGTCATTTTCATTTAGATAAGAAAACGGAGGGTATTCACCATATACTGCAACGATAATTGTCC
>DDIL01000170.1 GCA_002338515.1 Glaciecola sp. UBA1851
GCCATTAAAAAAACACGAGGAGATATCCAAACTAAGGGGGAGTTTTTAGCTAATTCAGGGGGTGCTTTCGTATCTGGGAACTTTAGAACAAAAGATAAAATAAAAATACAAATAGCGAGCACACCAACCACTGCATAGCTGAATGACCAACTAAACTGTGCAGCAATGATTAAAGCGGCTGCACTCGGGAAAATAAAGCCGGCAAAACTAAATGAGCAATCTGTTGCTAAAAACGCGGATGCTCTGTGGTGCTCATTTCTAAATATTGCAGATAACACTACTGCGCCACCTGACAAACCAACGCCACAACAAGTGCCTATACTTATTAAAAATATTGAAAACAAAACTGGGTTGTTAATCTTAACCATCAACATTAACAATAAAAGAATCGTTAAAATCACATAAGTAATACGAAAAACAGACTTAAGACTGCAATTACTATACAACCACATTGAAATAATAGTGCCTACAAATGTCCCTCCCGTTAAAAAGGAAAACAGTGAACCTGCCTCGGTTATACTAATACTCAATGCGTCTGCAACAGACTCAAGAATGACACCTGTTTGCGTAAGAAACCCTGACATCACCATGTAGGTAAAAAACGCGAGTAAACATAAAGCAGCTTGATTGACTCGCATTTTTAGCTCCTAATAAGATGATTAAACATTCTTTTTAATGGGAATTTCCTGCTCAGATTTTTGAAAATCTTTATTTTAGTTAGTGAGTTTCAATAGTAAAGTTATTCACTTTTCACCAACTCGTCTAATAATCCAATCATAAGCTTAGTGCCTGTGCCAGAAGCAATTGCATCGAACACGTTCTCTTCATTTTTACCGACTTGGCCACCGGCTAAGTCACTAATTGAACGAATAATTATCCAATCTACATTATTCACAAAGCAGACTTGCCCAACTGCAGCAGACTCCATCTCAGTTACCTGCGCGTTATAGACATCTTGAAGCGACATACGATATTCTGCATTATCTAAAAACACAGAGCCTGTTACGCCATTACCTCCATAATGTACGGTAATAGGCGTACCTGAAGGCATAGTTATTTGTGGTATATTTTCCATTGCTTGTTTAGCATATGAGAGTAAGTTTTCAGACGCGCTGAAATAAGGCATTTGTCGAGGAGAGTCCCAGCCGTCTTTTACAACTGCCATCTCTTCTGGATGGATAAAGCCAAAATTCTTATATTTAGGTGCGTGTGGATCGCTTTGCTCTCTCTCTTTATAGCGCCCTAGCGCTGACTCGTAGTAATCAGGAAGGATAAATTCGCTGGGGTTAGAAGGTTCAGGATTAACATAAACAGATTCATCGTGAAAATACCAACGCTCAGGAATAGCAATGTCGCCTGGTTCAAACGAAGGGTTGACCGCTCCCGCTATTCCCATCATGACAACTTTATCAATCGGAAAATAATCTAACGCCATTTGCATCGTCATTGCGGCATTAGGCACGCTTATTCCCGTTGTAAAAACTACAATTGGCTCTCCTTTATAGCTACCTATCTGATATTTTACGCCTTTTATTGTAACCACTTTATCTATTTGCGCTGAATCCAATTTTTCAAAGGCCCTATCTATGGCTTCAATTTCTGGCTCATAAGCAGCAACTATTGCCGTCCATTTTTCGGCCTCGGGAAATATTCTTGGCCCATATTGAACGGACGGTGATTCGTTTTGAGGTGTTCCAGCACATGCCATAAGCAATAGGCCAACACAGCACACTACAATATTTTTCATTTTCTCTCCGGCTAATTAAATTCACATACTTTTTAATTATTAATCATATAACGATTTTTTAAAAATTACCCTATGTTAGGACATTGCATTTTAAATGCCACTAAGCTGACCAAACGGTCAAACAAAAAAATTAGCTTAAGTTTTTGTTTTTAATGGTAAATTCAATTATTTTCTTGTGGCATCATAAATGCATAGCTTGTTCAGAAGGGCTTTAAAATACAAAAGTCCGCACAGTTAAAAGGCAAATTAACACTGGCTGCACCAAAATAAGGACATCAAAAAATTCCTGTTTTAGGTTTGTACCAAGTAAAAGCCAAATAGTAATTTGCATAGAGGATGTATTAATGAACGCAGCAATCAGGCCATTATTTAAACATATTAGGAACCATGATGTACTTTTCACTGAGTTGGCTAATATTCGAAATCAGTTTGCTAGTGAATTAGGGCTAGAAGGTTACATTTTTCATAAAACACCAAAGCTAATTACTAAAGACAATAAACGATTGTCTATAGAGCCTGAGCGAAGTGTCGTTCTTAGAAATTATCAGTCTGCAAAAGGTTTTAAATCGGTCCTTAGTAATCAGTTACCCGGCTTCAACCTTATTCCCAAAAGTGACATCGGCTTTCGCTATCCAACTGCAGCAATAGCAGGGAAAGACGCGCCATATATAAAACGTTTCCGTTCAGAATATTTTCATAGAATTGATGAAACACGAGATATCTGTCGGCCTTTAAATTTGTCGTATGGGATAAAAAGTAGAGGTAAAAGTGATAATCGCGAAGAGTATGAAGTATGGCTTCCTGAAAATAGCTTGAAGCTTGACCCTTCTCCTCTATTTATTGATAAATATGCTGAAGATTTGCCCAACGAAGTACTTGAATTTGCGAGCTTACCGCCAATAGTTCATGGCTGGATGGGCGTAAAACGTTGCGCATTTGAAGGTATTTATCAAGCGCCTTCTCAAACTAGTAATATCGCGGTTTGTATTGCCCTATCTTTAGACGCGTACAACATTGGTGCAAAACCAGACTTATCATTTTCAGATGCAACGAAAAGCTCATTAGCTTATGGTGGTGCTGAAATAGAATGGGAAGTATTAGGGTATTACTGTCCACTTGATAGCCAACCTTCTCACGATGAAATATGGGAAGCCATTAACCAAGCAATCAACGCAATCTCAGTACCGCTTGAAAACACATACCAAGCTAGCATTTTACCGTGCAATGAAAGTAAAACTGAACGAATTTTAAGTGCGATTGATGAATTAGGAAACACCTCACAAAGTATTCAAGAATTAAACTTGAAGCCTTGGGAGTTTTTACAAACACAAAGTGACTATAGAAAAAAGCCAAAAGACTTGAGTCGCAGCGTTAATCTGCTAGGACGACTAAACCGACTTTTCTATAACCCGGAATTACCTTTGCCATCTTTACGAGAGCTACATTATTTGGCAGCTCAAGAAATATAAAACACTTATTGGAATACAGGTAGTTAATTAGTAGGAATAGGCAGTAAGGAAAGAAATTGAACAAACAGTCTGAGATATTATACGAGCTTGACGAAAAGCCGCCGTTTGGTGAAAGCTTTACTGCGGCGATTCAGCATGTATTAGCAAGCTTTGTGGGAATAATTACGCCAACTTTAGTGATTGGTTCAACCTTAGGGTTACAAAGCGAAATCCCCTATTTAATCAGTATGGCGCTAATCATTTCTGGTGTAGGCACAGCTGTTCAAGCAAGGCGTTATAAAAGTATTGGTTCAGGACTGATTGCATTGCAAGGCACAAGCTTTGCTTTTCTAACGGCTTTTATTACCGGTGGCTTTTTAGTTAAAAGCCAAGGCGGGAGCAATGAAGAAATACTAGCTATGTTATTTGGTATTACTTTTTTGGGCGCTTTTATAGAAATATTCTTAAGCTTTTTTATTCGATACGTAAAAAGAATTATCACCCCCTTAACCACTGGCATAGTGATTACAACAATAGGCGTGTCGCTGATCAAAGTAGGCGCAACTGATTTAGCGGGAGGATACGGCGCTGAAAGCTTTGGTGATATATCATACTTATTGTTAGGCGCACTGGTACTTGCGATTATTATTCTATTGAATAATTCTAAAAATTCATGGCTCCGCTTATCGGCTATTTTCATTGGAATATCGGTTGGTTCGGTCGTTGCTTTTGGATTTGGCTTAGCCGGTTTTACTACCCCAGACAAAATAAACTGGTTTGCACTGCCCATCCCATTCAAATACGGCTTTGATTTTAGTTGGGACATCTTTATACCCGTTGCTCTTGTTTACTTTTTAAGTACGCTTGAAACTGCGGGAGACTTAACTGCTAATAGTTTGTTTTGCGGCTTACCTATTAAAGGTAAAAATTACATCAGTAGAATAAAAGGCGGCCTTTTAGCTGACGGCATTAATTCAATGCTTGCCGGTATTTTTAACACATTCCCAAATACCACCTTTGGTCAAAATAATGCTGTTATTCAATTAACCGGCGTGACTTCAAGACACATTGCCTACTTTATTGCGGTCATTCTTATTGTGTTAGGTGCATTTCCCTTTCTTGGCGTAATATTACAAAATATCCCTAAGCCTGTTTTAGGTGGCGCAACCCTTGTTATGTTTGCCACTATAGCGGTTGCAGGTATTAAAATACTCAGCTCTGAAAAAATAGATCGGCGAGGTAGCTTAATTATTGCCACTTCTTTTGGCTTAGGATTTGGTACAATGTTAGTTCCTGAAGCCTTACAACAGTTACCTAGCTTGCTCAAAAATATTCTATCGTCAGCCGTTTCAACTGCAGGGTTTACTGCAATTATTATGACGTTAATTTTACCTTCAGGAAAAGAATCTAAACGTATAAATCGTCTAAACCTAAATAAACAGGCAAAAGCTTATCAAAAGTAGCTTGCATCTTTTTGTTGCTATTAGGGACTGAAGAGCTTTGCTGTATTATTTTGCAAAAGTTTGTGCGTTATCTAAAAGAAGAGGTGGAATTGAAGTGTAGTAATCTACGCGAGACTCCGCTGATGAAGTATAAATGAAAATATCCAACACGATTGATTACAAAATGAAAGAACAAAAAATTTGGTTAAAATCTCCAAAAGCAGTATTTACGAGTAACAATGTAGATGCTGGTGCTGGATTAATAATACATAACAACAAAATTGTTGAATGTGTTGCCAGCGGACAAATACCGTTAAGTGACTATAACGAAGCTATTGATTGCAGTAAGTATGTACTTACTCCTGGTTTAATAAATACCCATCATCATTTTTATCAAACGTTAACTCGTTGCTTACCGCAGGCCATTAATAAACCTTTATTCCCTTGGTTAAAAACCTTGTATAAGGTGTGGCAGAATTTAGATGAAGATATGCTGCATAGTGCAACCCAACTAGCGTCATTGGAACTCATGCTGTCTGGCACTAGTATGGTTTGCGATCATCATTACGTGTTTCCTGATGGACTAAGCGAAGCCATAGACATTCAAGTGGAGGCACTTAGTTCGTTAGGGTGTCGGGCTATGTTAACTCGTGGTTCAATGAGTTTAGGTGAATCAAGTGGCGGACTGCCCCCTGATACCGTTGTACAAAAACAAGAAACGATCATACAAGACAGTATGCGTTTAATTGACACTTATCATCAGCGCGATGAAGGCGCATTTATTAATATTGCGCTTGCACCTTGCTCGCCTTTTTCTGTCACAACAGAGTTGATGATAGAAACCGCAAAAGTAGCAAAAGAGCACAATGTGTTATTGCACACTCACTTAGCTGAAACAGAAGATGAAAACGCTTTCTGCGAGCGTGAATATGGCATGCGTCCACTCGCATATTTAGAAAAATGCAATTGGCTAACCCCTAATACATGGCTTGCTCATGGCATTCACTTTTCGCAAGAAGAAATACAGCTATTAGGTCAAAATCAAGTAGGCATTGCGCATTGCCCGACTTCCAATATGTTGCTTGCTTCTGGTATATGTCCAACTATAGAGCTTGAAAAAGCAGGCTGTAAAATTGGCATCGCCGTTGATGGTTCAGCTTCAAATGATTGCTCAAATTTGGCTCAAGAAGTACGCCAATCTTTACTGCAACAACGGCTAAAGTATGGTGCTGAAATTATCACTGCTGAAAAAGTGTTAACATGGGCAACAGCAGGCTCTGCTAGCGTATTGCATAGAAATGATATAGGTGAAATAGCACCCGGTAAACAAGCAGACATAGCCTTTTTCGATTTAGAAGAATTAAGATTTTCAGGCGCAGGCTGTCCTATTGCTGCTATTGTTACTTGCGGCGCATATAAGGTAAATAAGCTTATGATTGCTGGCAAGTTTGTCGTTGAAGATTCACATCATGTTAGCGCAATTAACGAAGAAATTATGGCTAAACATTTAGCCTTAGCAAAACAAATACAACAAGCAAGCGTTAACTAACTATCTCATAGCAAGGAACAGAATGTCTTTACATGCGCCAAACACAGCTTTTGTTAGCAAAGTAACAGAAGCCACGCAAACCTTCATTGAGCAACCTCATTCCAATGAGCTTGCCGATATGCGTTTGGCGGTTAAAGATTTATTTCATGTAAAAGGCATACCAACCGCTGCTGGGAATCCTAAATGGTCAGCCACACATGATATACCCAAACATAATAACTCAAGTGTGCAGGCATTATTAGAACATGGGGCGCAATATGTAGGCAAAACCCTGACTGACGAATTGGCTTATAGCCTGAACGGGCAAAATACACATTACCCTGAGCTATTGAACCCCGTTACGCCTGAAAGACTGGTTGGTGGCTCCTCAAGTGGGTCAGCAGCAGCAGTCGCGAGTAAACAAGCTGAGATTGGTCTTGGCACAGATACAGGTGGCTCAATACGCGTTCCGGCAAGCTACAATGGTCTGTTTGGCATTCGTACCACGCAAGCAGCAATTGCCTGTGACAATATGGTTCCTCTGGCACCTAGCTTTGACACTGTAGGTTGGTTAACGTCAAACATTGAATCACTACAACGTGTCGCTTCGGTACTTTTCAAAACAAACAATGAAGTAATGGATACTCCTAAATTTGATGTTTCATCTTTAAAGATATTTGTGCCTACTAACTTAATTGAGAAAGCAGAACATGCGCAGCAAATATATAGCTGGATAGACGCATTAAATATAGATGATATCACCAAAGCTGTATTAGACGCTGACAAGCTTCGCACAAGTGAAACTTTCAGAGTGCTACAAGGAGCCGAAATTTGGCAACAGCATGCTGATTGGATCACGCAAAATGAGCCTGACTTTGCTTACGATATTTTAAAACGCATCCATTGGTGTAAAGGTCTAACTGTTGGGCAAATCTCAAAAGCAAAAGAACAACATAAAATAATAATAAATGATATTTCTACCATTTTTAAAACACACGATATCTTGCTTTTACCTACTACACCAGGATGTTCGCCTTTACTAAGCACACCACCAAGTGAACTGGCCAACTATAGGGAAGAACTCATGTCGTTAACCTCCATTGCAGGCTTAACCGGAAGGCCGCAAATTCACTTACCATTGTTTAATATAAAAGGTGCCCCTTGTGGTTTATCCTTAGTTGCTAACCGTCATACTGACATTCAACTTATCTTGTTAGCAAACCAACTAATTAAGCAAAGTACGCCTTATAATAAAGCGAGTAATCATGACAACGCCTAAATACAATACATCTTTCACTTCTCCGCACTATGCAGCCACTAATGCGGGCACACAAATTCTCGAACAGGGTGGAACTGCTATAGAAGCTATGGTGGCAGCGGCTGCATCAATTGCGGTTAATTATCCTCATATGAACGGCTTAGGCGGTGATGGCTTTTGGTTAATTAGCGAACCTGGAAAAGCCCCAATAGCCATTAATGCAGCAGGTACCGCCGCACAAAAAGCGGATCTCGATTATTACAATGGGTTAAACGCTATTCCTAGTAGAGGACCAAAAGCAGCGTTAACTATGGCTGGCGCAGTCGCTGGCTGGCAAAAAGCACTTGAAATTAGTGCTAAATGGCAGCCAAACAAACCTTTATCTGAGTTGTTAGACACGGCTATTAATCAAGCACAATGGGGAATTGAAGTTACACAAAGTTTGCATGACGCTAGCGTGAAAACATTTGAGGAACTGTCTGCTCAAGCACCGTTTCAGCAATTTTTGATAAAAGGCAAAATATTAAAAAAAGGCAAAATTGTTAAGTTGCCTTTAATTGCTGATACATTAAAAACACTCGTGAAAAACGGTCTAGATGATTTTTACAATGGTGAAATAGCCCAGCAATTAGCCAAAGATTTAGGTGATGTTGGCTCGCCCATTCAATTATCAGATTTCAATCATTACAAAGCAAAAATGGTTGAGCCACTTAGCCTTTCAACTAGCAAAGGAAAACTCTATAACTTGCCAGCCCCAACTCAAGGCATGGCTTCTTTAATTATATTAGGCTTGTATGACTTACTTCACAAACAAGTAAAAGACGATGTAAGCCACGCCCATGTTTTAGTTGAGTGCACTAAACAAGCCTTTATAAGGCGCAATCAATATTTAACCGATGCATCTAGGTTACCTGTTGATTTAAATGGTTTTTTAGAGCCAGAAACGTTACAAAAAATGGCTGATGAAATCTCTTTAGACACCGCTGCTCCTTGGCCACATGAAGCGAAGCAAGGGGATACAGTTTGGATGGGTGCGTGTGATAGCCAAGGTAGAATGGTGAGTTATATTCAAAGTTTATATTGGGAGTTTGGAAGTGGTATTGTGAGCCCTTCCACCGGTATTGTTTGGAATAACAGAGGTACGTCATTCACGCTTGCTGAAAACTCATTACAACAACTCGCTCCCGGTTTACAGCCATTCCATACATTAAACCCTGCGTTTGCTGAATTGCATGATGGTAGACGTATTTCATATGGCACAATGGGCGGAGAAGGGCAACCTCAAACTCAAGCAGCTTTGTTTAGTCGTTATGTTTATCAAGACATGTCTTTACAAGATTCAATAGCGAAAGGACGTTGGCTACTCGGCAGAACTTGGGGGGAAACATCTCATAACCTAAAAATTGAAAGTGATATAGCACAGTATATTGCCAATGATTTATCTGGTATGGGACACGATATTGCGCAAGTGCCACCTAAAAGCGAAATGATGGGGCATGCAGGTGCAATTGTTGCGTTTACCGATGGTCATACTGACGCTGCTACCGACCCTAGAAGTGATGGAAAAGCATTCATCCAATCACAAAAAGAACAGGAGTAAGTCAAAATGGAACTAATACTCAATAATATTCCAACCATTTTGGCGTTAATGGCAACAGGTGTGGTTGCCGGTGTATTGGCTGGTTTGTTAGGCGTGGGTGGCGGTATTGTTATTGTGCCAATTCTCTATTTTCTTTTTCAATCATTTGGTGTCTCAGCCGATTCAGCCATGGTCATTGCAACGGCTACATCGCTGGCCACTATTGTTCCCACGTCAATTAGTTCAATACGCTCTCATAAGAAAAAAGACAATGTTGACTTTAGCTTGCTAAAACTTTGGGGGCCATTTATTTTATGCGGTGTACTGTTAGGGAGTTATTTAGTGACTCGGCTAAACGGTGAATTACTTACTACATTGTTTGGAATTATTGCGACTTTGTCGGCCTTAAACATGTTGTTTGGCAGTAAAAATGCTATTTTCCAAAGCCTACCGGGAACCGCAGGCCAAGCGGGCATGGGAACAAGCGTTGGATTATTCAGCTCGTTAGTGGGTATTGGGGGCGGTACACTAACTGTGCCCATGCTTACATTCTGCAATTACCCTGCGCACAAAGCCGTAGGCACAGCCGCTGCCGTTGGTTTACTAATATCTTTACCTGCCGCCATTACTATGCTGGTAATAGGTGTCACACCTGCTGATGCACCTTTAGGTACATTTGGCTTAGTCAACTTAGTTGGGTTTATCTGTATTGTGCCACTCACTGTTTTATTTGCGCCTGTTGGCGCGAATTTAGCCAACAAAATGGATGCGGCCAAACTCAAAAAAGTATTTGCGGTGGTGTTGATGATCACTGGCTTAAGAATGCTTTCTCAACTTTTCTTTTAGGATTGTAAAATGTCTATACTTGCTCCTCCTCCACGACTTCTAATGGGCCCCGGCCCTATCAATTGCTATCCTCGCGTGCTTAATGCTATGTCTACTCAGTTAGTGGGGCAATATGACCCTGTGATGACAGGCTATATGAATGAAACCATGGCGCTTTACCGCAAAGTTTTTAAAACCCAAAACAAACAAACCTTCTTAATTGATGGTACCTCAAGAGCTGGAATTGAAGCGGCTTTGGTATCTGTTTTGGAACCAGGTGATAGTGTACTAGTGCCTATATTTGGCCGCTTTGGTCACCTACTGGCTGAAATTGGTGAACGAGTAGGCGCAAAAGTACACACCATAGAAGTGCCTTGGGGTGAGGTATTCGAGCCACAACAAATTGAAGATGCGGTTAAGAAATGCCGACCAAAAGTAGTCGCAGTTGTGCAAGGCGATACGTCAACCACTATGCTGCAACCATTAGCTGAAATTGGCGATATATGTCATAAATACGATGCCATATTTTATTCTGATGGCACCGCATCAATTGGTGGTAACCCGTTTGAAACTGATGCGTGGAAACTAGATGCCGTCTCGGTAGGACTACAAAAATGCTTAGGTGGACCATCGGGAAGTGCACCTGTCACTTTTTCCCAGCGTTATGTAGACATTGTTAATTCTAGAAGACATGTTGAAGCAGGTATTCGTAATAATCAGCATAAAGATGGGAATGCCTCAAGAATTCGTTCGAACTATTTCGATATTCCGATGATTATGGACTATTGGGGTGAAGAACGCTTGAATCATCATACCGAGGCATCATCTATGCTTTATTGCGCAAGAGAATGCGCATTGCAGCTTTTGGATGAAGGCATTGAGCAAAGTATTGCCCGACATACATTAGCGGGGAATGCTATGTTAGCAG
>DDIL01000159.1:0-3776 GCA_002338515.1 Glaciecola sp. UBA1851
ATAATGACTGGTATTGGGTTTGTTGCGTAACCTTAGGCTTTTATGTAATAGCTTGTATCAATGGTATTAATTAGGGGACGGTATTTGACACGTCAAACACTTTCCATTGACCTTTCTCTTTGATCATTGAAAGTGTTTTCAATTCAATAATTTTTTTTCCGTTATATTCACCCGTAATTTTCATTTCAATTTCGGCTTCTTTTTGACGCTCAGAAAATATCATACTGCCACCTGACACAGGTTCTGTTGTCATTGAATCTAGTCGCAAGTTAAAAATTTGGCGCTGAACATTTTTATTTGTGTGCAGTCGTTTCATTATTCTACTAAAGCGCTCAGTACTCATACTCAGTGCTTTATCAAGTTTGTCTTCGTTGTATACTGCTCGCATAAATAATACTGCAGTATATTGAGGCGTATCATCGCTCATCATGCCGTATCGACCGGCTTTCACTTCTTCGTTATCAGAAGAGCAGGCGATAACCGCTATTATAAATACAAATAATAAAGCGTGCTTCAACATGATATACCCTAATAAAATTAATACTCTAGAGTACTATCGGTTATTTGTAGCAAAGCTTTAAAACAAGTGTTGATATGGAACGGTTTCAAATTAAAACTCATGTAGCAAAGAATCAAAAAAACTAGCTGGCTGTAGCACTTCTGAATGCATTTTGTGAACTACATAATTGCATGAAGTCATCTGAATTAACTGCTTTTGAATAGTAATAGCCTTGACCTAAAGTACAACCTAAATCAGTCAGCTGTTTTTCATGATAGGCTGATTCTATTCCTTCTCCAATAATCGACATGTCAAAATTATGGGCTAAGTCAACAATTGAGCGGACAATACATTGTTCTTCAGATTTGTGAATATTTTGCACAAATACTTTGTCTATTTTCAGCGTGTTGACGGGTAACTTACTTAAATATGCGAGTGATGAATAACCTGTACCAAAATCATCAATAGCCAAATTGAAGCCTATGTTTCTAAGCTTTTTTAACACTTTAGATGAAGAGTCTAAGTTCTCTATTAATGCTGTTTCAACTATTTCAATCGTAATAAATTGCGCGATACCTGGCATTTGTTCATTTAATTTAACTAAGGTTAAGTAGAATTGTGGGTTGTTTAAGTCGGTTGCACTGATATTGAAAGATAACTTAATTTGAATGCCATGCTTTTGCAACTCGCTATACATGGTATAGATTTGATGCATTACCCAAATTGTCAAAATTTGCATATTTCCTGTTTGTTCGGCAGTCGGTAAAAATTCATCCGGCAACATCAATCCTTTTTCAGGATGTTGCCATCTTAATAATGCTTCTGCTGCCACAATCTTATTACTCGTTAAATCAACAATTGGCTGTAACATGAGTGCAAAATCATTTTGTTTTATACTTTGATTAATTTCACTCTTAATATTTAACTTAGATTCAGCTTCCTTGGAAATATTATTTGTGTAAAACACATATGTTTCCTGTTTACTCCGTTTAGCCTTATACATAGACGCATCAGAATATTTTAATAAGTCTTTGGCGTTTTTTGCATCTTTGGGATATTGAGCAATCCCAATCGATACGGCTATATTTGCTTCAATATTGTCTTCAAATTTAAATGGTTTTTGCAAAAGGTTTGAAATTTTTGCGGCCAAACATGCTAAGTCTTCTTCGCTGTCATAGTCAGTAATTAGTACTACGTATTCGTCACCACCTAAACGAGCTAATAAATCTGTATCCCTAAGCGTATTTTTGAGCCTTTGGGCGACCATGACCAACAATTTATCACCATACTCATGACCTAAACTATCGTTAATAATTTTAAATCGATCTAAGTCTAAAAACAGTAGTGCACAGTCTTGTTTTGTTCTGTTAGTGCGTTTAATTTCTCTTTCTAAATGGATGGTAAACATTAGTCGATTGGGCAAACCAGTTAGTGAATCTTTGTGGGCGAGTTGCTCAAGCTGTTTTTCTACCTTTTTTTGTTCGCTAATATCTGTAAACACTGCAACATAATTAATTAATGTATTGTTATTATCACGTACTTCTGAAATGGATAATAATTCAGGAAATAGATCGCCATTTTTATTTTTATTCCATATTTCACCGCGCCATTCGCCTTTACTATTGATACATTTGAATATGTTATCGTAGAAATTTGCATCTTGCTGTCCTGAGCCAAGAATTGATGGCTTTGAACCAACTGCTTCTGACCCCGTGTATCCAGTGATATTTTCAAATGCTGGATTAACTGACAGTATATTTTTGTTGCTATCGGTAACCATAATACCTTCTTGAGCATGCATAAATACTTGCTCAAACAACATTCTCTTTTTATCAAGTTCTTTCTTATGGGTTATATCAAACAGTATAATGAGACTTTCTTTAGCTTGATGGCTTTGTATTGGCGTTAAATGTACTTCTATATCTTTAATGGAACCGTCAGCAACGACAATTTGTGTTTCAAATACACTATTTTCGTTCACTGATAAAATTTTCTTTAGAAAACTGGGCTGACTGCTTTTAGGATTATGCGTATCTGGCCTTTCAAAATGAACAATGTTTCTTCCTTTGAGGTAATCTTCACGATAGCCAAAGAAAGACAATGCTGAAGAGTTTGCGTCGATAACAAAATTATTTTCATCTAGCACCAACATGCTGACTTCATGTTGTTCAAAGAAGCTTCGAAACCTCTCTTCATGCGCATGATTGTCTATTTCAGACTGCTTTCTTAGCGTTTGATTATTTCTTTTTAACGTAATGCTGTATAAAATTAAAGAAAAGAATAAAAGAGCTAAGAACCAAACTTGAGCATGGAACTGAAAAGGTATCCATCCACCTTTTGCATTGGCTATAAGGGTCCAATTTAGTTCGCCTATTCTAATGTTTCTAGAGCCTGCCGCGTCTAAACTTTCTTTTCCAAAAAAATGATAATTATTGTCATTGTTAATTAAAACAAACTCAGTATTAGAAAGACCAACTGCGCCTGATTTCTTGATGATGCTAGATACATCAATTAATGCTTGAATTTTTGCCGAATTATTTGAACTCGTATTGAATATAGACTGCATTAATACAACACTTTTACCTTCCAATTGAGATGGTCCATAGAATTTTGTATTGGTTTGTTGGTAGTTGGCATAAGTTTGAAACATGGGAAAACTTGAGTAGAGTTTATCTTTATATACATCTGCTCTAGAAGGGTCTGGATAAACAAATGTTGAATCTAACCCTATTTTCATTAACACGAATGATAAGTCTGTATTTTTTCCAAAGATTACATTACTAAAAGCAGTGAAGTCTGATTGATTAATCTGTTTGTTAAGTGAAACTTGCGTTGCCATAGAGTTCATCGCTGACAAATACTGAACAAGCATTTGTTCTATATTTTGATGCACTTGCTCTAAATTTTGTTCAATTAGGTGTTCCTGCGCTCGCAAATTAGATTTATAGGTGGCGTAATCGGTATATATTACTGAAATGAGCACAAACATTGAAAGAATGCACCATGCAACGATAAACATTAGCTTTTTGTTCATAACTTACTCCCAGATAAGAGCTAGTTGTTATGTAGTCGCGCTATTAATCTAAGCCTTCGGCAAGTTAATGTCTAATGTTAGGTAGTAGCAACATGGTAAAACTAAAAACATAACAAAATGCACAATAAATTGTGCAAAAAACGTACACCTTGTATCGGGATTATAAAATTTGTTTTGAACTAATATCAAGAAAAACTGAAATAATTTAGCGAAAAGTATATAAATGAACAGTAAAAAACTGAT
>DDIL01000159.1:4136-10253 GCA_002338515.1 Glaciecola sp. UBA1851
TGTATAAACAGCTGTTACATTGTTTGCGATGTAACAGCTGAGGTACAATTGGAAGGTTGTTTACTGGACTTCTTCTAAATCAGAAAATTCACCAGCAAATAATGGACTACTTAGGTAACGTTCAGTACCCGAAGCTAGTAAAACAACAATGGTTTTGTCTTTATTTTCTGGACGAGCCGCAATACGCTCAGCCGCAACTACTGCGGCACCTGAAGAAATACCCGCTAATATGCCTTCTTCTTTCATCAGGCGTCTAGCCATTTCCATGCAGTCTTCGTTAGAAACACGCTCCACTTCATCAATAATGCTTAAATCAAGATTGCCAGGAATAAAGCCAGCGCCAATACCTTGTATTTTATGTGGCGCAGGTTTTAACTCTTCACCAGCAAGTGCTTGCGTAATAACAGGCGAGTCAGCAGGCTCTACTGCAACAGTAGTAATTGCTTTACCTTTGGTATTTTTTAAATAACGAGATGTACCCGTAATTGTTCCACCTGTGCCAACACCTGCAATAAACACATCGACTTTACCATCTGTGGCATCCCAAATTTCAGGGCCAGTAGTTTGTTCGTGAATTTCTGGGTTAGCAGGGTTATCAAATTGATTCATTGGTACAAATTTACCTGGATTTGCAGCCATTAGTTCTTCAACCTTTGCTACCGCGCCTTTCATGCCTTTAGGTGGTTCTGTTAACACTAAGTTAGCGCCTAATGCTTTAAGTAACTTTCTTCTTTCTAAGCTCATACTACTTGGCATAGTTAATGTGATTTTATAGCCACGTGAAGCTGCTACAAACGCCAAAGCAATACCTGTATTACCACTGGTAGCTTCAATAATTTCTTTATCTTTGGTTAATATGCCTTTTTTCTCAGCATCCCAAATCATATTTGCGCCAATACGACATTTAACACTAAAACTTGGGTTACGAGATTCAATTTTTGCGTACACATTTCCAGAAACAATGCGATTTAATTTTACTAGTGGTGTATTACCAATGGCTAGCGAGCTATCTTCAAAAACATTCATGCAGGGGTCCTTTTTTAAAACATATAGGAAATTCGTTATTATTATTTACGATAACTACCACAATTGTTTTCATTACCATCACTCAGCTTTAGTCATGCGTATTAATAAACGTTAGTGTTACGTTAGTCGTAAATTCCGTACAGTTATAAGATTATGCTTTATTACAAAAAATCAAAGTGCTTTTTTGCTATAAGTTATTAGCTTATAACTTAAAGACGTAAAATGCCAAGTAGCTTTAGGCATAACATAGTTAATAAAACTAACCAAATGACAATAGCGGTTGCGCAGTAGAATTGAATTGAGCGCAGGGAGAGGAAGGGGCGTCATTTGTAAAACGCTGTGAACCCATCAAAGGACGCTCCACGATTTCATTCATGAAATCGTGGTTTACAAATGGCGCCCCTTCCTCTCTCTTAAAGCGAAATGGCTTCTACTGCGCCGCCGCTATTGTCGTGCTAGCATTATTTACATGATTAGATTTATGTTAATGCAGCCTAAAATATTTTTTTAATTTAGGCATATATAAACTGTATGTAGTAAAAAGAACTATAAATGTACAAAAACATTTCAACTAATTAATAAAAGGTAGTGTTTATATGGGTTTTACAGGAACCGATAAATATATTGCGAGTAAAGAGCTTCAATTGGCTGTTAATGCAGCAATTACACTTGAGAAACCATTACTGATAAAAGGTGAGCCCGGTACGGGTAAAACCATGTTGGCAGAAGAATTAGCTAGCGCGCTTGGTACCGACCTGTTGCAGTGGCATATAAAATCAACAACTAAGGCACAGCAAGGTTTGTATGAGTATGATGCTGTATCACGTTTGCGTGATTCGCAATTAGGCGATGAGCGTGTTAAAGATATTCGAAACTACATCATAAAAGGTAAGCTATGGCAGGCGTTTCAGGCTGATAAGCGCCCGATATTGCTAATAGATGAAATAGATAAGGCTGATATTGAGTTCCCTAACGATTTATTGTTAGAACTCGATAAGATGGAGTTTTTTGTTTATGAGACGCAAGAGCGTGTTGTGGCCAAACAACGCCCAATTGTGATTATTACTTCAAATAACGAAAAAGAATTACCCGATGCATTTTTAAGAAGATGTTTCTTCCATTACATCGAATTTCCTGAACGCGAGCAAATGCTTGACATCGTAAAAGTTCATTACCCCAATATTAAAAAGAGTTTGCTTGATCAGGCATTGACCTCGTTTTTCCAAATAAGAGATGTTGGGGGATTAAAGAAACGGCCATCAACATCAGAGCTCATTGATTGGTTAAAATTGCTTGTGGCTGACGATATTCCAGCTAATGTATTACAAGATAAAGATGCTAAAAATGCATTGCCGCCTTTATATGGCGCGCTACTTAAAAATGAACAAGATATCCACTTGTTTGAAAAATTGATGTTTATGGCACGTCGATAATGTTAGTTGAGTTTTTTTATACACTTCGCAAACATAAAGTGAAAACCAGTATTACTGAGTTTTTAGACTTGATGTCTGTTATGAAAGCGGGGTTAACTAATCAAAATATTGATGATTTTTATTTACTCAGCCGCACCGTGTTAGTTAAAGATGAAAGTCAATACGATAAATTTGATAAAGCTTTTGGGGCATATTTCAAAGGAATTGAAGCCTTAGATATTTTTGATAACACAATTCCTGAAGAGTGGCTTCAAAGTGCGCTAGAAAAGCTATTGACCGATGAAGAGAAGAAAAAGATAGAAGCATTGGGTGGCCTTGATAAGTTAATGGAAACACTGCAAGAGCGCTTGAACGAGCAAGAAAAACGTCATCAGGGTGGAAGTAAATGGATAGGCACGGGCGGCACATCGCCTTTTGGGGCCGATGGTTATAACCCTGAAGGTGTGCGTATTGGTCAAAAGAAAAACCGAAATAATCGTGCAGTGAAGGTCTGGGATAAGCGTAATTTTAAAAATTTATCTAATGATGTCGAAATAGGCACGCGCAACATTAAAGTTGCTCTGCGCCGATTACGCAAATTTGCACGCACTGGCTCAAGTGAAGAGCTTGATGTATCTGATACCATTAGTTCTACTGCAAAAAATGCGGGCTATTTAGATATAAAAATGGCTCCACTACGCCACAATGCAATCAAATTATTACTATTTTTCGATATTGGTGGGTCGATGGATCCGCATATCAAACAATGTGAAGAATTGTTTAGCGCCGCGCATTCTGAATTTAAGCATATTGAGTTCTTTTATTTTCATAATTGTATTTATGAAGGGGTCTGGAAAAACAATAGTAGGCGATTTGATGACGTAACTGACTTGTATAATATTATTCACAAATACGGCTGTGATTATAAAGTTGTGTTTGTGGGCGATGCTACTATGGGGCCTTATGAAATAACTTATCCTGGCGGTAGTGTTGAGCATTGGAATGAAGAGCCTGGCAGTGTGTGGATGCAACGTCTGTTGAATCATTTTGAATATGCTATTTGGTTAAATCCTCAGCCTAAAGAGTACTGGCACTATCATGCGTCCATTCATATTATGAAAGAGTTATTGAAAAATAAAATGTATCCATTAACGCTTGAAGGATTAACTGATGGCATTAAAGCCTTGTTGAAAAAGTAATTTACGCCGTTTATTCATTTCTATTTAGCACCTTTAGTCACAAGGGTGCTACAATCGCAACTTGTTTAACAGCAAATTCAAATACGGTTAAGAGCCTTATAAATACTATAAATAGTAGTGGTTATTTATTTTCGCATTATGAATAAACCCAATTCGCTTAATTCATCAATTTCAATAGAACTAATCAATGCAAAAACGATTAAATAAATACATAAGTGATACCGGACATTGCTCTAGACGAGAAGCCGATGCTTTGATTGAGCAAGGTAAGGTTTTAGTAAATGGTGAGCCGCCAGAGCTCGGTACTAAAATTGGTGTAAATGACAAAGTTACCATTGGTAATAAGCTAATAAAACCTGTTGCTGATAATAAAAGTGACAGGGTTTATTTGGCTTATCACAAGCCTGTTGGCATTACCTGTACTACTGAAAAGAAAATAAAAGATAATATTATTGACGCGATTAATTACAAACAGCGCATATTTCCAATTGGCAGGTTAGATAAACCTTCTGAAGGGCTTATTTTGTTAACTAATGATGGTGATATAGTAAATAAAATTCTGCGTGCTGAAAATGCCCATGACAAACTATATCGAGTCACGGTAAATAAGCCTATTACAGCGCATTTCCTCAATAAAATGGCGGCTGGTGTACCTATTTTAGATACGGTTACGTTACCTTGTGAAATTAAGCAAATGGGTAAAATGGGATTTGAAATCGTTTTGCAGCAAGGTCTTAACAGACAAATTAGGCGTATGTGTGAATATTTAGGTTATGAAGTGACGCGTTTAGTAAGAAAACGAATTATGCATATAAATTTATCTAATTTAAAAGTGGGTCAATATCGACATTTAACCAAAGCTGAAATGTTACAAATGGATGCAGCGTTGGCCAATTCGAGCAAAGTAAGTTCACACGTTGCTAATGAAGAAAAAACGTCATTTGAAGTTGTGTCTAATTCAACTAGTCATACAGATAAAACATTAAAATTAAAAAATGTGAAGCCATTAGGCAGACAACATCCCACCAATCGCAAAAATAAATCTATGAATAAAAAAAGAAAGTTTGGAGCTGCAAAAAATGCTTACAAACAAAAATAACTGCTAACGTGTTAATTAACAAATAATGAATCCTATTTTTATAAAAGAGATCAAAACTCTTGGTAAGCTCGCATGGCCGTTACTAATTGCTCAGGTAACTCAAACGCTCATGGGTGTGTCAGATACTATAATGGCTGGGCGTTATAATTCGGTTGATATGGCAGCAGTGGCAATAGGTGTGGGTATTAGTTTACCTATACTTGTATTTATTCAAGGCATTTCATTGGCGTTATCGCCAATTGTATCTCGTTTAGATGGTTCTAAAAAGTTTGAACAGGTAGCAAATCAAGTACAGCAAATGCTTTACTTATCCACGTTTATTGCATTACTTGCTGTCACGCTTTATTTGTTTGTACCGTATTTATTAGCACAAATAGATATGTCTCCAATTATGCTTGAAAAAACACAAGGCTATTTGTTTTACATGTTTATGGCTGCACCAGCCTTTGCTATTTATCAAACCTTAAGAAACTATTGTGAGGGATTGTCGCTTACTCGGCCTTCTATGGTGATCATGTTTATTGGCTTGTTAGTCAATATTCCAGCTAACTATATTTTAATTAATGGCTTATTTGGCTTGCCAGAAATGGGTGGGGTTGGCTGCGGTTTAGCGACTATGCTGGTGTTTTATACCATGGCAATGGTGACTATTTTGTATACCGCAAAAGCAAAAAAACTTTCACATTGTAGGCTATATTCACATTGGCATAAACCTAACATAAACGACATAAAAGCATTTCTATCATTAGGTTTACCCATCGCATTTACACTGATTTTTGAAGTATCATTGTTTGCCGTCGTTGCAGTTATGCTGGCGCCTTTTGGTCCACTTATTGTGGCATCTCATCAAATTGCGTTAAATGTATCCTCTTTAATTTTTATGTTGCCACTTAGTATTGGATTGGCCTTAGCTATTCGTATTGGTTTTTTAATAGGCGAGGGCAGAGCGCAAGATACAAAATATGCTTACTACTCAGGTTTGCTGCTAGCGGTTAGCACGGTATTTATGACCGCAACAACCGTAGTTTTATTCAACGAACACATTGCCAGTATTTATAGTAACGAAATACCGGTTATTGCAACAGCCGCTGGTTTACTATTATTGGCCAGTTTGTTTCAGTTTCCTGATGCTATTCAAGTTGTATCGGCTAATGCATTACGCGGTTATAAAGACACTAGGGCTATGCTAATTATTAGTTTCTTTTCATATTGGTTAGTTGGCTTTCCAGTAGGGATATTATTAGGACTAACCGATTTTATAGTACCTAAAATGGCCGCTGCTGGTTTTTGGATTGGCTTTATTACAGGTTTGAGTATAGCTGCTATATTGATGTTTGGACGAGTTAAAGTGATTCAAAAACGTTTGCAAATAGAAGCTTAA
>DDIL01000182.1 GCA_002338515.1 Glaciecola sp. UBA1851
GGGTCTCGTTTTAGTTTAAACCACTGATTTTTTGGCCTACCAGAAATATAGGTAGACGTCTTTTTCTTTAACATCAGACCTTCTATGTACCCGTTAGATAGCTCGCCCGCTTGTTCTTTTAACACAATCAGGTCGGAATAGCTGTCAAAAGCAATATCACAAGATGGTATGAGTGGCAGTGTAGGGTGAGTAGCCAAGATGGTATGAATATAATCCTTTAATTGACTAAATCGTTTATCGAGTGAATATTGCCGAAAGTCTTGCTGTGCAAGCTCTAGTACATCGTACAATATAAGCCCAGTAGGGATCTTTTGTATCAAGGATTTGCTAGGCTTTTTCTTATTTAATCGCTGTTGTAATTGATTAAAACTACTGACATTTGAAAATGCAGAAACATGTTTTTCTAATGTATGCATTCCAGGTGTTTCTTCAGCAGATGTATTGCCTAAAGTATGTTCATGTGCTTTTTTAAGTGCAACTAGTTCTCCATCAAAGCGCCCTCTAATGGCTGTTTGCGAAATAGCATCAATAATATCTGGAAAGCTGTTGGATATGTCATCGCCGGTTCTGGAATAAAGAGCAACACCCGCTTCATTAGCAAGTAACTGCGCCCTTACACCATCAAACTTCCATTCGGCTTGCCAACTACGTGGCTCTATATCGACTAGGTCTTTTTCACTTAATGGGTGTGATAGCATAACGGGTTGGAAGGTCAATTTATTTGCTATGTCGGGAATATTTGCTTTACCTTCAATCCAGTTTAAGAGGTCAATATATGGCGGTGTGACGCCATGCCAAACTCTTTCAATATCTTCCACAGTAAGATTATGATTATTCTGTTGCGCGTATTCAGACAACGCTTTTTTCAAAAAGCGCGCAGACATGCCTATTCTAAGCCCTCCGGTACCTAATTTAAGCAATGCCCAGCGTTGCGTAGGGGTCATAATGTCTAATAAATATATTAAATAGGTTTTGACGTCTTTTTTTGGAAGGTCGGAAAACTTGGTTATGACTTCATGAAGGCTTGGCAAATTATTTTGCTGGGTATTGTTTTCAATTATTTGAATATTAGACGACTCTGCATGTTGGTTGTTTGTTGTATGGTTCATTGATGATTGGGTAGCAGATTCACTCACTGTACTTGACCATAAGTGTGCAACTGTTTCACTCATTTCACCCACATAATCATAACTCAGGTCAAACAACACCGGGTCAACCCGCTCTATCATGACCTCTTTTATTAAACGTCTTTTAAAGAATTCAAAGTTAATTGTGTTTGCAATTGCACCTATAGCCCAACCTCGGTCTGGGTCAGGTGTGTTTCTAAGATACTCCAGCAAACGCTCTTGCTTTGCATTATTACTATTTAAGAAATAAAGGTTATCAACTAGCTTGGTAAATTCCTCCATCGCTATACTGTATTCGCTGTTGTATTCATTTTATTATCAATAGCCGATTCGTCACCATCTCCATAACCAACTATACTCAACGCTTTCGCTTTATAACCCATCTTTTGAGCTTCATGCACCAATGCCTGCTCTCGCCCGTGAGTCACCCATACTTCTTTAGGGTTAACTTGTTTGATTGTTGTAATTAGGTCATTCCAATCACTATGATCAGATACAATCAATGGTAACTCAGCTCTTCGTTGTTTGCTTCGTGCTCTAATTTGCATCCATCCTGATGCCATGCAGGTAAGGACATTAGGAAGCTTACGCGACCATCTGTCGGTTAAAGCCGACGGAGGTGCCAGTACAATCTCTCCTGCCAGCACAGACGTGTCATTGAGCATTGATACTTCAATTAGTTCGCCTAATTCCGCCCCATAAGACTGATACAATTTGCATAAATTGACTAAAGCACCATGTATATAGATGGGTTTGGTATAGCCTAAAGCCCGCAATGCCAATATAACGCGTTGACACTTCCCTAAAGCGTAAACACCTACTAAATGACATGAGTTAGGTAATCGTTTGAGTGAATCAATTAGCTTTTGCACTTCATGTTCTATTGGAGGGTGTTGAAATACTGGTAGGCCAAACGTTGCTTCAGTAACAAATATATCGCAGTTAATTGGCTGAAAAGGCAAACATGTCGGGTCTGATTGACGTTTACAATCCCCTGTATGAACAAGTCTATATCCGCCATATTCTATTAGAACCTGTGCTGAGCCCAATATGTGACCGGCAGGATAGAGCGTTAATTTGCCATCATGTAGTTCAATAGTTTCGCCGTATTTTAACGCATGAACATTTTTAGCATGGTCTTCCCCATAACGAATTGCCATTATATCCAATGTTTCTTGAGTCGCGTAAACGTGCGTATGTCCTGCTCTTGCATGGTCAGCGTGGGCATGAGTCACAATGGCATGTTCAGCTGCTTGCATAGGGTCAATATAAGCATTTAGGGCTTTGCAATACAGGCCAGTGTCATCGGTTCTTATCCAGTGCTCTGGATGCATGTTTACCTCAATTTATGGTATGTGTTTATTACTAATGTTACTTACGGTAAAAAAGAATTAATTGATTAGCCTACTTGAGCATTGGTGATTGATATTAACTTGCCACTAAAAAATTAATAACAGCATAACTCGGTGAATACCCTTAGTTTAGAGGGAAATAGGAGGATGACCGTCTCAACAAAACACCTAGGTATCTTTTACGATACTAAATTTATTTCTGGAATCATTATCATTAAATGCAACTAAGTTCTGCTCTATATTGTAGCGGAACATTCATTAGCAGTTTAGGAGATTGATAGTGTCGGCATTGCCTCAAACAGTAGAAAATAAATTTAGATTAGTAACGCGCAGTGACTTTGATGGTTTGGTGTGTGCGGTGCTACTGAAAGAAATAAACCTAATTGATGAGATAAAGTTTGTTCATCCTAAAGACATGCAAGACGGTACCATTGAGATTACCTCTAACGATATCACAACAAATTTACCTTATGTGCCGGGTTGTCATATTGCCTTTGATCATCATTTGAGTGAAATGAAAAGAAATAGTGATAACGCTCAAAGTAATCATATTATTGATCCGAAGGCACCCTCGGCAGCGCG
>DDIL01000169.1:0-798 GCA_002338515.1 Glaciecola sp. UBA1851
GACACAAGTACTATTGATAGCCAAAATAATCGTAAGAAAATACGTAAAAGCTTTGTAAAACAATATCTTCAGATGGTGTCGTTTAACATAAATAATAAAAAAAACTTACAGCGTCTAGAAGATTAACGAGTTTCTTTAGTCCAATTAAGTAAATTAATTGTCTTAGATTGCACGAAATAGTTTGTATTTTAAACTGAATTACTGTATAAAATGCGCCCTCTTAATTAACCACGTTTAGCCGCAAAACTGTTTGCTTGTGTTAAACGGTATAACAGTTGTTCTGGAGACAAAAATGTCTAAAGTATGTATTGTAACTGGTAAGCGTCCAGCGGTAGGAAACAACCGTTCACACGCAAGAAACGCGACTCGTCGTCGTTTTTTACCAAACCTTCAATCTCACCGTTTTTGGGTTGAGAGCGAAAATCGCTTTGTTAAACTTCGTGTATCTACTAAAGGTATGCGTATTATCGATAAAAAAGGTATTGATTCAGTATTAACTGATATCCGTGCCCGTGGCGAAAAAATCTAAGGACCATAATCATGCGTGATAAAATTAAATTAGTTTCAAGTGCTGGTACAGGTTTTTACTACACCACTGACAAAAACAAACGCAACATGCCTGGCAAAATGGAGATCAAAAAATACGATCCTAAAATTCGCCAACACGTTATGTTTAAAGAAGCGAAAATTAAGTAAGTTAACAACACAAAATATTGTGGATTAGTTAAGCAAATTGTTTGATTTGTCTCCACAAAATAGCATGTAACAATGCTTAATTTGCTTAAATAAACTTTCTTA
>DDIL01000169.1:1080-26852 GCA_002338515.1 Glaciecola sp. UBA1851
GGCTCCTTTTTTTCGCTCTAGATATCAAAAGACTATCTACGACCAAATAATACTAATGCTATCCGAATAGTATGTTCATATTGTCAGTAATATATAGGCTTTTTGCAAGCGCTCATAACGACAATCTCTGTTGTGTCTGGATGAATGCGTTCCTTGATACTAGGATGCTTTTCAACTGATTCTATTTTACAGGCACCAACCACGCTAACATGTTCACCATCAAGCAATAATGTTTCTTTTGCTCTTAATTACATGGGTGTCAAAAGTGCCTTGATTGCTAATTTTTAAGGCTCTGCCTTGCACGCGAGCATGTTGACCTTCTAAATCAGTTGATAATTTCTGTACGGTTTTTTTGAATAATCTATTTAACTGTTTAGTTTGCCTATTTGGAACAAAAATTAGTAAGAGCATTAAAATGACAATGATTGCTATAATTAAGACTGGGTTCATAGTTATTACTTAATTTATTTTGAATTTTTCATTTTATATCTTTTCAGAAAAATTAATCATAATCGAATTAGCGAGCCTGAGCTAATATTCAGGAGAAATGAATGGATATAAACAAGTTAGAGATAGAAGGGCGCATCAAGTTTTATAGTTATGACTGGGATGCGTCAATTGACAAGAACAAAAGGAAATTAACCGAAGCAGCCTACACATCTAGGATTAATGACAAACTTAACCTCATAATCATTCATCAATTAAATAGTAGCACCTTTAAAGTGCAACCTGAAATTAATTATATGAATGAAAAAGCATTAGGTTTTTTTGAAGTTGAAAACCTAAGACCTCAATTTGGTGATTGCTTACAAATACTAGCATTTAGTTGTTTCTCGGGAACTGATGAAAATTTTAATTATTTCATCAAGGCCATGAAAATTATTTCTGAATATGAGACTGAGCATGCAAGTCAACGAGATTATCAATACTACAAATGTCTGTGCAAAATTTGGGAAGGCGAGATGGATATAGCTTTGGAAATCTTAAACAACAATGTGTCTCAAAAAGGGAATAAAAAGTTTTATCTCCCATCTTCAGAGGCCGCCATTAGATCCATGCTAGATAAAAACGAGGACTTGTTTATTGAATTAATTGAAAATATGCGAGATGAGCATGCGAAAAAGCATAAGAATATTCGCTTTCTTAACCAAAGTTTTGCCATGGGAGTGGTTGCATATCCTGCTATGGCATTATTGAAAGTGTCTGAAAAATACTTCTGTAAAGATATTGCGGAAAAGATTTCACCTAAACAGCATACTTTTAAATTTCTACCTCGTTTTATTGATGACGTTGACTTAGATGCCAGAGGTGAATTCACGATTGACCATATGTTTCCACTTAAATTTTGGCCTTGTAATCAATGCTAACGCATTTACACCGTTCTCCTAGCTTTGTTTAACGGCTTGTTGTTTCCAAAAGAAACTATAATATATGGAACAAAGGTCTCTTTTAAAGGAATAAAAATGTATCAGTACATTTTCGTTATGTTAACGTTGATTTGTGTAAGCACTATGGCAGTTTCTAATGTGACTAATACGCCATCTACCACCTACATTTTGCAAGTTTCAAGCAATCTAAACTGCGACTCACTTGAGATAGAGTTAACTTCGCAAACAAATGGTAAATCTAATCTTCTTAAATTTAATTCAAATGCTTTCTCTGAGGTGGCGCTAACTGAGGGTGTATATATTTTTGGAGGTGTGTTTTGTCAAATGGAGGGGGAAATTGAAACTTTCGAAATACTTGAAGGAAAAATCGCACCAATTAACCTAAAAGCTGATGCAGCCTATTATGGCGGATTGCTAATTTTCCAAGAATCAGAAGTTATTAACACGCATGATGTGCCTGATGTCTTAACACAGTGTTCAGATATGAGAAGTGCGGCTCGCAGTGACCAGCATCGTGACTCGACTAGCGGAAATGAATGTCGCGATGGCACAGGCGTAAATACATCCGCCCCTATAACAAGACAAATAGAAGCGTTTGCTCCAATTGCATCGGATAGAGAACTAGAGGCTGTTCGAAAAGCATTAGAAAAAAATACTGAGCAACTGCTATACATTCCCCTAAAGGTATAAAAATGTCCGAGTATTGGGTTTTAGGCATTTTATTACTATAGTAATAGTAAGAACTTCACAACTTGCCTATAGCTAACCAAGCCACAACCTCCATCGCCTCATTAATGCTATTCTAAAAGCTGTTTTTACACTAAACTAACAAGCATAAAAACAGGCTGCGCGACAAAAAGAGAGCTGTAATTGTTATGATTAGAATGTCTAATAGGGCATGGAATAATGTTCTAATTTTTACCGTCATTGGTTTAATTTTAATATTCAATTTAGATAAATTTCGTGAGAATGACCAAACTACGCGCAAAGTAGTGAATGACGGCGAGTATATTTTGAGTATGCAAATAAATGAGGTTGAATTAGAGCGAGCAGGGCAAACGTGGCGCATTGATCCTAATGGTGTACAACCAAGCCAGCAGCCTAGCGCGCAGCAGTTGCAAACTATTATCAATGCTTGGCAACAAGCATACATTACCCCGGCAGGTATTGAGTACGATACTAATCTATTTTCCAATCCAAATTCATTGGTAGTACTTTATTTGGCAGGGCAGAGCAAGCCCATTGTGGTGGCGTTAAATATCGTGCAAGAGCAATTATTCTTCGTGATAGACCAGCAAGTGTTTATATTGAATTCTCCAAGTATTCAGCAATTACTCGAACCCATTGTTCAAGTGAAACAATAACTCATAAAAATTATAATATTAGGAAGCAACTATGCCTGAATTGCCTGAGGTAGAAGTCACTCGATTAGGTATTTCTCCTTTTCTAATTGGACAAACTATTAAAAAAGTATTGGTACATCAACCTCAACTAAGGTGGTTAGTGCCTGATAATGTTCACTTAACAGAAGGGCTTAAAATTGACCATGTGAGTCGCCGAGCAAAGTATCTCTTCATTCATACCAAAGCAGGTGACATGGTACTGCATCTAGGCATGTCAGGGAAAATGCGTGTAGTGGATGAGGCATTGCCACGCGAGAAGCACGATCATATAGAAATAACCTTATCAAGCGGTAAAAAACTAATATTCAATGATGCCCGTCGATTTGGGAGTTGTTTATGGCAAGACAAGCATGATCATGAGCCACTTAAAATACTGGGCAACCTTGGGCCAGAGCCACTAACTGATGATTTTGATGGCAATAGATTATTTGAACTCAGCAGGGGCAGAGCCGTGCCGGTAAAATCGTTTATTATGGATAATGCCGTGGTGGTTGGCGTAGGGAATATTTATGCTAATGAAAGTTTATTTAAATCAGGCATTGATCCTAGGCGAGCTGCTGGACGCGTTGCCAAGAAACGATACTTGTTGTTAGCCAGCAACATTAAAATAGTATTGGCAAAAGCCATTGAGCAGGGCGGCACAACGTTAAGAGATTTCGCGCAAGCTGATGGCAACCCAGGGTATTTTGCTCAGCACTTGCATGTGTATGGCAGAGCTGGTGAAGAGTGCGATACTTGCCAAAGTATAATTAAATCAAAAACTATTGGGCAAAGGAATACATTCCTTTGTACGGTATGTCAGCGCTAACTTACGTGCTATGTAAGCGTTGCTTTAATGCATCATGAACAATGGGATGGCAAAACTGAGCTACGTCGCCTTTATGCAATGCCACTTCTTTCACGAGTGTAGACGATATAAACGAATTTTCTTCAGAGGGAGTCAAGAACACACTTTCTAAATCAGGGTTTAACCGTCTATTCATATTCGCTAATTGAAATTCATATTCAAAATCACTTACGGCCCTTAAGCCTCGAATTAAAATATCGGCGTCATTATCTCTTGCGAAATTAGCTAAAAGGCCTGTGAATCCTGTTACTTTTACGTTTTCTAAGTGGGCACATACTTGGGTAATCAATTCAACACGCTCTTGTAAACTAAATAATGGCTGTTTACTAGGGTTTGAAGCAATGGCAACAATAACCTCGCTGAACATATTAGAAGCACGTTGGATTAAATCGGCATGTCCATTCGTGATGGGATCGAACGTACCAGGATAAATCGCGCGATGCTGTGCCATATTAAACTTCCTATTTTGTGTGTGTTTGTAAACTATATTGAGAATACGTTAGCTAGTGTGTCACTTTAGCCAATTACCATCCCCATACGCAAACATTTATTAAATTTAATCGTGTAAAGCACTACCAAATTCCTATATTATTGGCTCACATGAACACCACACTTTTCCATTTAAAAGGCTATTGAGTGAAAGTATTGCGAAATTCACTTGCTTGCGTAGCGTGTTGCTTCTTGGCTCTTGCCAGTTTTAGCATCTTCGCTTCTGCCTATGTAGGTACCCAAGACAAACAACTTCACTACGACTTACAAACCTTAGCAGAATGGGGCTATTTAGACGCTGCGGTGACAACTTATCCCGTCCCATGGAAAGGCGTTGCTGTTTCACTTCGGTCTATTTCACCTGAGGCTATGCCTTTTCGGCCTCAACAAGCTTATTTAAGATTAAAGCACTATCTTGACTTGAATAGCCGTATGCAAGCTAGACAATTTTTCACGCTTGAGGGCGCAACAGACGATGTTCGCTTCAGAAGTTTTGACGAAGGGGTAGAACAAACAGGTAAATTCACTTCAACCAGTGAATTTTATACTGGTAGGTTGTCTGGGCAATTAAGTGTTAATTATGAAAAAGGGGGAGAGTATAATTTCGATCGCTCTTTTGTTGCTTATCAGTTTGGTGATTGGAATTTACGGTTGGGCTCAATAGACCAGTGGTGGGGGCCTGCTCAGTCTTCTAGTTTGATCATGAGTAACAATACACGCCCTGTAAAAGCCATCGCATTATCTCGCTCCACTAACACTCGTTCACAATCAAAATGGTTAAGTTGGCTAGGCCCATGGTATTTCACTACGCAAATGGGTCAAATGGAGAGCCAACGCACCGTACCTAACGTTAAATTATTTATGAACAGATTTAATGCTAGGCCATTTAAAGGCTTTGAAATAGGATTATCTTGGGCCGCCATGTGGTCAGGCGATGGCCAAAATGAAGGGTTCAAGGAGTTTGCAGAGCTAATAACATTCAAAGCGATTTGTGCTCAAGATGACGGCGTTTGTGGCGAAGGCGAATTATCAAAACGCGGTAATCATATAGCAGGTATAGATTTAAGTTACAGCACGATGTTATTCAACCGGCCTTTCACATTCTACGCGCAACGTGTGGGCGAAGATTCAGTTGATGGTTATAAAATAACGGATAACGCCAATCTATTTGGTTTATCAACTTATATTTATAATGCGAAGGTATTTATAGAAACCAGTGATACCAATATTGCTTGTGGTGAAAATGAAAACGCATTCAATTGTTATTACGAGCACAACAAATATTTAGATGGCTACAGAATGTATGGGCGAACACTAGGCAGTACCTTTGATAGTGATGCTAAACAACTCACCTTAGGCGCAAATTTAAGATTTAGTAGCGGTGATATTATGGAGCTGTATATTCGTAGCGCCGAGTTAAACAAAGACGGCACAAGGTCTTCTCCTATGCTAACAAAAGCGAATACCGAAGACTTGCTTGAACTGTCAGGTTTTTATCAAAAACCAATAGGTGATTGGTTACTTAAAGCCGGTGGTAGTGTCTCTAGCCGTAAGTTTGAAGAAATTGAAGATGAAGTAGATGCGCTTTTGTATTTAAAAGCGCAATATGCTTTCTAATTCGAGCTTAATTTCAACGTTAAATCTGAATAAATAGATATATCTATTGAATAAGTCGAGATAGTCGATAACTTATCAATATTCTGGCCAAAAAGCATACAATTGCTTATAAGATAATATCAAATGCAGACAAAATTTAGTGTTTTTCAAGATACATGGAACCATAAACTAGATGGCTCTTTAGATTCACCAAATACCCTCGTTATTATCTTTGGTCCATCCAAGCTGGATGATGTCGCAAAAGGTTTAGACGATGTTATTCAAGCCTTTCCACAATCACTGATTATGGGTGCTTCAAGTGCTGGAGAGATTTTACATGATGAGCTGATTGAAAACTCTTTAGTGGTTTCTGTTGTTAAATTCGAAGATACAAATTTAACGCTTACTCAGCACGCTATCACCGATACTAAAGACTCGTTTGATGGCGGAATGAGCATTGCTGAAGAGTTATTTACTCCAGAACTGAAAGCCATATTTGTTTTGTCAGATGGTCTTAACGTCAATGGCTCTCAGTTTACTAAGGGTATTAATTCGGTTTTGCCGTCAAATATCCCCGTAACCGGAGGTTTAGCAGCAGATGATGACAGGTTTGAAAAGACTTGGGTTATCGTAGATGGAAAACCCGCTCAAGGCTACATAACTGCTTTAGGATTATATGGTGATCGAATTCAAATAAAGCATGGTTCAAAAGGTGGGTGGGATAAACTTGGCGTTTCAAGAGAAGTCACTAAGTCTTCCGCTAACATACTTTATGAACTGGATAATCAACCTGCCTTAGAAATATATAAAAAGTATCTAGGTTCACAAGCTGAAGGTTTACCTGGTACCGGTTTATTATTTCCACTTTCGCTCGAGGAAAAAGGCTCAAAAAATGAAGCGAAGGTGCGCACTATATTAGCGGTAAATGAGCAAGACCAATCTATAACTTTTGCAGGCGATATTCCGTTAGGAAGTAGCGTGACACTTATGAAAGCAAATTATGATAGGTTAGTTGATGGAGCGGAAAATGCAGCAAAGGAAATGCTATTAAACGATTATAAAGATGAGAATAGTCTGTGTATAGCAATAAGCTGCGTAGGCAGAAGGCTGGTACTGAAACAACGAATTGAAGAAGAATTAGAGGCCACATTAGACGTGCTTCCAAAAAATGTGAAACAAGTCGGCTTTTATTCGTATGGCGAAATATCACCCCTAGCATCAGGTAAGTGTGATCTTCAAAATCAAACCATGACGTTAACGCTTCTGTGGGAAAGCAATGCATCGCCTACTTAAGCGCCAATTAAAAAAAATTGGCTATAGCGACACACAAGAACTTGATAACGAGTCGATAAAAAGATTATTGGACTTAGTTGATCAGGCATATAAAGATGCTGACCAAGACAGACAACTAATTGAAAATTCGCTAGAAGTGTCTTCTATGGAGATGCAAAAGCTCTATGAAGAACTGAAAAAAACATCGCAACAAAAAATACAGACGACAGAAGAAAAGTACGAGCGGTTAGTTAACAATCTCCAACATTATTATTTCTTTTATTCACACGGGAAAGATGGGGTATATGATTACGTTAGTCATTCTATGACTAAAATGCTTGGATATTCTGAAGATGAATTTTTAAATCACTATTCACAATTTTTAACAACAAACGAATCTAAAAAATTAGCGAACAAATTTAAGAAGCATACTTTTGAAGGTCTCGAACAACCACCCTACACATTAAATTTCAAACATAAAGATGGCACCATAAGAAACATTGAAGTGATGGAGCTACCTGTTCTTGACGATGAACGAAAGGTTATTGCGGTAGAAGGCATTGCCAGAGACATAACCGACCAAATTAATGCAAGAGAGCAATTAAATTATCTTGCCCAGCATGATGCGTTAACAGGCATACCCAATCGATATAGCTTACTCAATAAGCTGGAAAAGATTATTCGAAGAAATAAACGTGATAATACGCAATTTGCCCTTTTATTTATCGACTTAGATCATTTCAAAAATATCAACGATACGCTAGGCCACAATATTGGTGATAAGCTTATAAATGCAGTAGTTAATAAAATACAGCCATCCATTAGAAAAAATGATGTATTCGCTAGAATAGGTGGTGATGAATTTATTATTGTGATTAACCGAGTTTCAGAACGAAATCTAATCGGGTTTATTAAACAAACCATGGAAAAAATCAGGGAAGAATGGTTGATTGACGAATTTGAGATACAAATCTCTTCAAGTATTGGCATTGCTATTTATCCAGAAGATGGAACTGACTCTCAAACACTGATGAAAAACGCAGATATTGCTATGTACAAGGCTAAAAATGTAGGCCGTGATACATTTAGTTTGTTTACTGACGAAATCAATCAGCAAATCCAAGAAGAAATTTCCTTAGAAAAAGGCATGGCAAAAGGATTAGAAAATCAAGAGTTTGTTTTACATTATCAGCCTAAATTAGACGTGAATTCTAACAAAATTGTGGGCATCGAAGCCTTAGTTAGATGGAATCATCCAAAAAAAGGGTTAGTTAGCCCAGTTGATTTTATTCAAATTGCAGAGAATACAGGTTTTATAATTAAGCTAGGCCGTTGGATCATTGAAGAAGCTTGCAGTACAGTGACAAGAATTAATAAAAAGTGCCATACGAATCTTCATGTTGCAATCAATGTTTCTGCACGTCAAATTGAAAACGATAATCTACATCAAGTTTTAAAGTCTACGATTGAAAAAACTAATGTTGAACCCAGCCAAATACAAATAGAACTAACAGAAAGCATATTAATGGAATATTCTAAGAATATTATAAAGGCACTTAAAGATATAAAATCTTTAGGTATTGTCATATGCATGGACGATTTTGGTACAGGATACTCATCTTTGTCATATCTTAATAAGTTTCCTATTGATGTTCTAAAAATCGACAAAGTATTTGTAGACGAAATTTCTGAGACGAATGAGGGTGTTATATTACTTGATAGCATTATTGCTATGGCTTCAACGCTTAATTTGCAAGCGGTAGCTGAAGGCGTTGAAACACCGTTTCAAAGACAATACTTACAGAAATTAGATTGCCCACATTACCAAGGTTTTTTGTTTTCTAAACCGATTCCTGAAGAAGAATTAATTCTGCTTGTTCAACAGCAATCAGTCTAATTATGCATGATAGCCAGCGAGTAGATGCTGCCAGCTTTTTTCGCTAAATGTTTGCTCTTTGTACAAATGAGACTGCTTAACCAATGAGCGTTTGAATCTAGCCAAGTTCGCTTCTTTCCAAGTGCCATCGGGTTTTATTTTGCACTTATCAAAATCAATTATATAAACCTTTATTGCGGCATCTTCTTCCTGCAACAAAATATTTTTAACATTAATATCATCATGGCAAACACCCGCTTTGTGCATGCGTTGTATTTCCAATCCAATTTGTTGCCAAGTTTCAGGAGTTAGTGTTTTCACTTGTAAAGTTTCATGCAATTCTTGAGCGTTTATAATCACTTGGGTAATAATATCCGCTTTGTAAAACAGGCCAACTTGGGTAATTAACCCTGCGATAGGAGTGGGAACGCTTACGCCTTGCTCTTGTAAATACGCAAGTATAGCTAGCTCTTGGTAACAACGGGTTTGTTGAATACCATGGTAAATAAACAAATCTTCAGAAACTTTTGCAACTAACCCACCTCTTCTATAATGGCGAAGTGCCAATTTAGGTGCCGTATTAACTGCATTTTGGCTAGGCCAGTTATAAAAATATACTGCGCCTCTACCACTCATCTTTTTGATAATAAGATTATTTTGCTCTAGATATGCCGGTTGAAAGGCACTGAAGGTGACATGTCTAGTTTCACCCTTAGAGGCCATTAATAACGTTTGATTGCCATTCTTGGTTATTTGAATACTCATTTTCGCTGTGTATACACCAATATCCTAGTGATTAAAATTTCTCATGGGCAGTATAATCGTTACTGTAATGGAATGTTATTCCTTATTTTATTTCTTTATTCTTATAATCAGATAGTTAAAATGAAAACTTGCACAGGTTTTTCTTTATCTTATTGTGCAATCCATTATGATATACACTAATAAAGTATCAGGACTGATGTTTATAACCCTTGGTGTATGTTATTTATGGAATGAATAATTGAATCTGTTTAGGCATGTTATCCGTGCTTTTTATGTTTTCCCTTTCTTCGAACGAGTACCTTCTTTTTATTTATGAGCCAACCATTTGAACTTTGTATTATTCGATTATCAGCTATTGGCGATGTATGCCATGCACTAGCGATGATCAATGCAATACAAACTCATAAACAAAACGTTAATATCTGTTGGGTCATTGGTAAGATTGAATATGAGTTAGTGAAGCATATTCAAGATATTCAATTTATTGTTTACGATAAACAAAATGATAAAAAATCGAGGAAACAAGTTAAGAAAGCATTAGCGAATAAAGAGTTTGATGCACTTTTTGTGATGCAAGTATCACTTAGAGCTAACCTGTTATCCAGAATGGTAAAAGCGAAACGGCGTATAGGGTTTGATTATAACCGTTCAAGAGAAGGCCATTCACTTTTCATAAATGAACGGATAGCACCTCGACCGCGCGCCCATGTTTTAGAGGGTTTTATGGGGTTTGCTGAAACTATTGGTGTGCCAGTTTTACATAGGCCACAATGGAACATCCCGCTAAAAGAAGAAGATGAAGTTTGGGTAAATGAAAACTTGCCCGCTAGATATGCTGTTGTGAGCCCGGCTGCAAGCAGCGCAGAAAGGAATTGGTTGCCTGATCGCTACGCCAAAATTATAGACTATTTAGACGCCCAAGGTATTGCAGTTGTGCTTTGTGGTGGCCCCGGAAACCTAGATAGCGACATCACTCAAGAGATTTTATTGCATACAAATAAAATACATACCAACTTAGTTGGGCAAACCTCTTTGATTAGACTATTATCGGTAATTAAGCATGCTCAGTTGGTGGTTGCGCCCGATACAGGTCCTGCTCATATGGCCACTACACAGTCTGTTCCAGTGGTTGGATTGTATGCACATAGTAACCCTAGACGCACCGGTCCGTATCAATCATTAATGTCTGTTGCGTCTGTTTATGAAGAATGTGTTCAATCGCAATATAAAAAAACATGGCAAAGTTTACCTTGGGGCACAAGAGCGAAAGGCGACGATTTGATGGAGAAAATCAGCGTACAAGAAGTTAAATCGCTTATTCAAAAAGTACTTAATCATCAAATTATCTAGGGTTCCGAATACTTAGACTCAGTAAGGTAATATAATATGTCATCAAACCCTTCCTTCCTTGGTCTTTCTCCCATTTTATTGTTTGTCTTTTTAGTCGTGTTTGCTGGTATTGTCACAGAAGACTTCAATACTATGCCCGTGCTAGTAGCCTTAATGCTAAGTGCGGGGTACGCGTTAATTATTAATCCGCAAAACAGTCAGTTAAGCAGCTTTGAAAAAATTGATGTTTTCTGCAAAGGTGCGGGTGAAAAAAATATTATATTGCTGGCAATTATATTTTTATTAGCAGGCGCATTTTATTCACTAACCATAGAAATAGGCGCGCGCGATGCTACCGTAAATTGGGCGCTACAATATATACCCAGTTACTTCCTTCTACCTGGGCTTTTCATTATCAGCAGCTTTATTGCGTTTTCAATGGGTACGTCTATGGGAACCATTACTGCTATTACCCCAGTAGGAATAGGCCTCGCAGAAAGCTTGTCTTTTTCCGTTCCTTTAGCTGCTGGCATTGTAATAGGTGGCGCTATGTTTGGTGACAATTTGTCTTTTGTTTCTGACACCACCATTGCTGCTACACGTACCCAAAAAGTGAAGTTAAGCGATAAATTTAAAGCGAATTTACTCATTGTGACACCGGCAGCCTTAATCACAGCGTTACTTTTGTTAAGTGTTGATGTGAGTGATACATCCAATATCATTATCAAAACATATGATTTGTCATTAGTTACTCCTTACTTACTTGTTATTGTTTCAGCTTTGTTTGGTTTGAATGCTATTGCTGTGTTAGGGATTGGCATTTTATCTGCCTGCATACTGGGGTTACTCACATCTGCATTTGATTTAGCAGGTATGTTAACGGTTATTCAAACTGGCATTGGATGGATGCAAAACTTAGCCTTTATTGCTATCACTATTGGCGGAATTATTGGATTGATGCAAGTGTATGGTGGGATGGCTTGGTTAATGCAAACGTTAACCAAGCATACTAAAAGTAAACGCAGTGCTGAATTCAGTATAGCGGGCTTAGTAAGCTGCATGGATTTGGCTACCGCAAATAACACTATTGCTATTGTGTCATCTGGAAAAATAGCAAAAGATCTCGCCACTAAGTACAACATCGACCCTAGACGTACAGCCAGCATATTGGATATTTTTTCATGTGGATTCCAAGGCATAGTGCCTTATGGTGGTCAGTTACTCACTGCGGCGGTTTTATGCGGTGTATCGCCATTGGCTATTTCAGTATATTGCTGGTACCCAGCTCTAATTATTGTGTTTGGCATAATCGCTATCGCCACAGGTTTACCTAAGTTTAAAAATAACGCCACAGATGAATTATCAGCTTGATCACCCGCTGATCGTAAATTTTCCTACACACAGTCAATTTAGGCTGACAATTCACCTAATTTATTTGCAAACACTTTAAACAATAGCAATTGTGTCCTACACGCTTTCAGCTAAACTTTGCAGACTAATGAGGCGCGGCCTTAATTGTGCGTTGCATGAGCGCAGCAATGATGGCAGTAGGAAGTACCGAGTTTGAAAGTCGCTGTGAACCCATCCATGGGCGCTCCGAAATTTCATCCATGAAATTTAGGCTTTCAAACTCGGTACTTCCTACTGCCATCATTTAATCGATTTTTTTAAACACGCACAATTAAGGCCGCGCCTCATTAGTCTGTTAGCCATCTCATGCGCGTTACGAAAAGTGACGTAGATTATTTAAGAACACTGTTTGGAGTGAAAAATGTCAAAAGGTTTTATTCAACATTTACAATCTCAGCTAGAAGAAACGCAGGCGCAAGGCTTGTATAAGAAAGAGCGCGTGATTACTTCACAACAGTTTTCTGACATTAATATTGCCAGTGGCCAGCATGTTGTGAATTTTTGTGCCAACAATTATTTGGGTTTGGCGAATCATGAGTCACTTATTGACGCCGCCAAGCAAGGTCTTGATTCGCATGGCTTTGGTGTGGCAAGTGTACGCTTTATATGCGGTACGCAAGATATTCACAAGCAACTTGAAGCAAAAATAAGCGACTTTTTGGAGATGGAAGATACCATTTTGTATCCTTCTTGTTTTGATGCAAATGGCGGTTTATTTGAAACTATCCTATCTAAAGAAGATGCCATTATTTCAGACTCGTTGAATCATGCCAGCATTATAGATGGTGTGCGCCTTTCCAAAACTATGCGTTATAGGTATCAAAGCAATGATATGGCGTCATTGGAAGAGCAACTCAAACAAGCTGAAAAAGATGGTGCGCGTTTTAAATTGATTGCTACCGATGGTGTGTTTTCAATGGATGGCGTGATTGCTAATTTGAAAGGCATATGCGATTTGGCAGATAAATACAATGCCATGGTAATGGTAGATGACTGTCATGCCACGGGTTTTGTTGGTGATAAGGGCAAGGGCAGCCATGAGTATTGTGATGTAATGGGTCGAGTTGACATTATTACCGGTACCCTTGGCAAAGCCTTAGGTGGTGCATCTGGCGGTTTTACGTCAGGTAAAAAAGAAGTAGTTGATTGGTTGAGACAACGCAGTCGTCCTTATTTATTTTCTAACTCAGTTGCTCCCCCTATTGTAGCGGCATCCATCAAAGTATTTGAAATGATGGAGAGTGGGCAAGATTTAAGAGATAAACTCAAAAGAAATGCTGCTCACTTTAGAAAATCGATGGAAGATGCAGGGTTTACATTGTCAGGTAAAGACCACCCAATCATACCGGTTATGCTTGGTGATGCAAAACTAGCAAGCGCAATGGCTGATAAGCTACTCGAGAAAAACATATATGTTATCGGATTTTCTTTCCCAGTTGTACCTAAAGGGCAAGCTAGGATCAGAACACAAATGTCGGCAGCCCACAGTATTGAGCAAATAGACCAAGCAGTAGCCGCATTTGTTGAAGTAGGTAAAGAGTTAGGTGTTATTAACTAACGATTTTCAATCATATTATTGTTATTAATTCATTCCTAAAAAGGTAGGCATACATGAGAACGTTGGCAAAAACAAAAGCGGAAAAGGGCATTTGGATGGTCGACTCGCCTGAACCTCAAGTTGGTCCGAACGATGTCAAAATACGCATCAAAAAAACGGCTATTTGTGGCACTGATATGCATATCTTTAATTGGGATGAGTGGTCTCAAAAAACCATACCTGTACCAATGACTGTTGGTCATGAATATGTTGGCGAAGTGGTTGATATAGGCAGTGAAGTGAGAGGCTTTAACATTGGTGACAGAGTGTCTGGTGAAGGTCATATTACTTGTGGACATTGCCGAAATTGTCGTGCAGGTAGAGTGCATTTATGTCGAAATACCATTGGTGTGGGAGTTGATAGGGAAGGTGCTTTTGCCGACTATTTGGTTATACCAGCGTTTAATGCCTTTAAAATCCCGAATAATATTAGTGACGAAATGGCGTCTATTTTTGACCCATTTGGCAATGCTGTGCATACCGCTCTATCATTTGATCTAGTAGGTGAAGATGTCCTTATTACAGGCGCCGGTCCTATTGGCATTATGGCGGCAGCGGTGGCAAAACATGTGGGCGCGCGCCATGTAGTGATTACGGATATTAACGATTACAGGTTATCTCTAGCTATGAAAATGGGGGCAAGCCGTGCCATTAATGTGGCAAGCGAATCGTTAGCTGACGTAATGCAAGAGCTTGGTATGACTGAAGGCTTCGATGTTGGCTTAGAAATGTCAGGTGTCCCCGCGGCATTCAGTGACATGCTAGCGAAAATGAATCACGGCGGTAAAATTGCGATGTTAGGTATTCCACCAAATAATGTCTCCATAGATTGGAACCAAGTTATTTTTAAAGGGCTTACAATAAAAGGCATATACGGCCGTGAAATGTTCGAAACTTGGTACAAAATGGTGAGCTTATTACAAAGCGGCTTAGATTTAAGCCCAATTATTACGCACTCTATGCCGGTAACTGATTTCCAAAAAGGTTTTGAAATAATGGGTTCTGGTAAGTCAGGTAAAGTAATTCTGGATTGGACGAGTTAACTTCTTCTATTTTGTATTAAATTTTTACATAAAAGTATTATGAATTTTATTCATTGAGTCTATACTTAACATCTTGCTATAGTGAGTGTTTACATTTACATAGTGTTGTCATTTCGACAAGTTATCAAAATAACAAAAATCATAAGTTACATTAAGTTGCCTTATGTAATGGTAATAATGACTAGAAGTGGTTATTTTTATAGTGTTAGGGATTGACTCAAATAGTGTTTACAAAATTAATGTCCTTTTGGAGTACCCATGCAGCAGTTTCAACATATCTCACCTCAACTAACTAAAGAAAAACTAGATAAAGGTGAGATCAAGGTTGTTGATATTAGAGATGACCAGTCTTTTGAATTAGGTCACATTCCCACGTCTTTTCATTTGAGCAATAGCAGTGTGTCTCAATTTGTGACTGAAAATGAATTTGAAACGCCAGTTGTTGTGTGTTGCTATCATGGAATTAGTAGCCAACAAGCAGCACAATTTCTGATACATCAAGGGTTTGAAGAGGTGTACAGTATGGACGGTGGGTTCGAAGCTTGGCGTGCTTCATTTGATTTTGAAACTGGAAATTAATGTCTATACCTATAGTAGGTTTTGCTAAAGAGGCGCATGCGCTTACGCTTATTGCCTACTATAAAGAGCTGGGTATTTATGCTGAATTAAACAAAAAGTCTGACGTTAATGTTGAGAATTCAGATTTAAGTGAAAATGTCAGCGCCGAATCTCAGCTTTTTGAAGTGCTTATTTATGATAACGCTCAGTATGAACAAGCAGTTAGTATTGCTAGAGATTATGTAGCCGCACCGAACAGCAGCAAGTTTCAGCAAGCTGCCTGGCAGTTTGGTAGTAAATCAACTTCTAAAGAATCTCTGTTTGCAGGTATAGAGTTAGAAAGTTTGAAAGATTGGCGAAAGAGTATTTTTACTCATTTTATCGGTGTTCTTTGTGTCACTTTATACGCCCTTATGTCAATTGGTTATACCGCCGAAATATATTCAGCACTTCAAATTCAATACTTTTCAAAACTAGCTGAAAATCACCAATGGTGGCGTTTGTTGGGGCCTAACTTTATGCATGGTTCAACGTTTCACCTACTCGCTAACATGATGTGGTGGTGGTTATTGGCAGGAAAGTTGGAGCGTACACTAGGTCGTTCTAGCTTAATTATTTTGTTTATTGTGTCTAGTTTAGTCTCAAACATTGCTCAGTTGCTATACTCGGGCCCTAATTTTGTTGGGTTGTCGGGCGTTGTTTATGCGTTATTTGGTTTTATGTGGGTAATGGGGCGTTTAAGGCCATCATGGGGATTGTCACTGCCAAATGGGATAATAGGACTAATGCTAATTTGGTTAGTAGTCGGTTATGCTGATTTACTATGGGTGTCTATGGCAAATGAAGCGCACACATTTGGCTTAATAACCGGGTGCTTGTTAGCTTTGTTATTACATAAATTTACTGACTACCAAGCACGTAAAGCAAAGTAATGCCTGCAGGTAATTTTGGGCTCGTTTTAAATATGTGTATATTAGAATTTAAAGCTACAGGTTAGTACTGAAGCACATTGACGATAGTATTAACCGCCTTGTCTTAAGTATTTAGTGAAAATAATATCTTTTATAATTTCATGGCCCGTCTCTCGCATTAATAATCCTTTAAACTCGCCTAGTATTTCTCGACGCATATCTTCACGGCCGGTCAATGAACGAACTTTTTGCTCACTCTGGGCACCCACAATTTCAATAGCGGTTGCTCTAAGTAAAGGCATATGATGCTCTATTTCCATAATGAATTCTGGGTTGTCTAACATCATTTCGATAGTCAACCGTAAATAACCAAGCTTATTGCTATTGTCGCCTGCATAGTTAGTTACTATATCTGGATCTAGAGCAACATAAGCGTAGCTTGGTCCAGTTGTTTCATCTTGAGCAAGCAATTGGCTGCTTGTTGAAATTAAAGCGATCGCCATTAGTGTGTTTAGCAGCACCTTTACATATTTTATTGAAGTTATGGTGCATAAAAAAACAAGTCTCATGTGGGTTACCTATTAGTGCCGATTACATGTTTGATATGTTAGACTTTAAATATCGGAAAAAAATAGAAAATCTACAGTTTTGATCAAGCAAAAATCTTACCCTTTCAATATGCCGGTGAAATGGCAGCATCCAAATCACGTTGCTGGGTTATCATCTAATATGAAAGATTGGCTATTAAATACAGGTTCGCTAACGGAAAGGTTGCAAGCGCTTACTAATCACTTCGCCGTTAATTTACTGGGGCAACAGTCATTAGATCCCGATAAATCTGAGCGGTCTATATTAACTAATTGTGATAATCAAGAATGGCAAATTAGAGAAGTAATTTTGCAAGGGAAGCCGTTAGTTCAGCCTGAAAATAAAAACCACCCAATTTCAAAAGATTGGGTGTTTGCACGAAGTGTACTGCCTAGCCAATTATGTGAATCCCAATTTGTTAATTTAGGCAATCAGCCACTTGGCCAGCGTATTTTTAATGATAACCAATTTGTTCGCAGTGAGTTCCAAATTGGCCAACTACAATATCACCCATTAACGCATCAACCCATCAATATACAAAAGCCTTTGTGGGCCCGTCGTTCAAAATTTAAAGTAGAAGGGCTGGAATTAATCGTCGCAGAAGCATTTTTACCTGACAGCCCATGTTACTGGAGTTAATGTGTTTGGTTTAAAAAGTGAAAATAAAGACTACTATTTACAATTAATGAGGTTTGATAAACCTGTTGGTATTTATTTGCTTTTATGGCCTACATTATGGGGGCTTTTAATGGCCGCTGAAGGTATGCCCCCTATATCAGTATTAATCATTTTTGTAGCTGGTGTTGTGGTGATGAGAAGTGCAGGTTGTGTAATCAACGATTTTGCTGATCGTAATTTAGATGGTGAAGTAGAACGTACTCAAAACAGGCCACTTCCTACCGGTAAGATCACAGCAAGTGAAGCTAAGGCGTTGTTTGCGTACTTAATTTGCCTCGCATTTATTCTCGTACTATTTTTAAATACAGCTACTATTATGCTTTCTGTAGTCGCATTGTTGTTAGCGAGCATTTATCCCTTCATGAAACGTTATACGCAGTTGCCCCAAGTTGTATTGGGTGCGGCATTCGGCTGGGCAATACCCATGGCATTTATGGCAGTAAGTAACGCATTGCCTTGGTGGATGTGGTTGCTATATATCGCAAATTTATGTTGGACAGTTGCTTATGATACGCAATATGCAATGGTAGACAGAAGGCACGATTTGCAAGTTGGTATAAAATCTACAGCCATTTTGTTTGGTAAATATGACACCTTAATCATCATGCTTTTACAACTGATTACGCTTGGGTTATTAACTACCGTCTTTCTAATTAATCAATTTCCCTTGCACTCATACACAGGCATCGTAATTGTATGCGGATTATTCGTATATCAATACTCATTATGTAAAGGTCGAGAGGAGCCTGAGTGCTTTAAGGCGTTTTTACATAATAATTGGGTGGGAATGACTATTACAATTTCTATCGGCTTGGCTTATTTTGTGTAAGCCAAGCTAGTAACTAAAATGCTTATTTAAACAAGCTTGTATTACTCAGGCGATTCAGACTTCTCTATACTTTCTTCAAGTTCGGTTAATCTTGCTTCTAGAGCCTCGAGTTTTTCTCGTGTTCTAATTAACACTTGGCTTTGAACATCAAATTCTTCTCGGCTGACAAAATCTAATTTTTGTAATTGCGATTGTAAGACGTTTTTCACTCTATCTTCTGCTTCACCAGCCATGGTTTTCACGCCAGGGGGAATAGCATTTGATATATTCTTAGCTATCTCTTCTAACTTTTTTGGGTCTAGCATGTTCGTCTCCTTCAATATAATGGTTTTATTGTAGCGTTAATACGTAAATAAAACAGCCAACCTATTAGATTCTTTTGGTATACTTCGCTTCCCAAATTTTACACGTCTTTATCAAAAAATACATTATGCAACTAAATCCAGCCCAGCAATCAGCAGTTGAGTATATTCAAGGCCCATGTCTAGTATTAGCTGGAGCTGGGAGTGGTAAGACGCGCGTTATCACAAATAAAATTGCGTACTTAGTTAATGTATGTGGATACAAGCCTAGCCATATAGCCGCGGTAACCTTTACCAATAAGGCGGCGCGAGAAATGAAGGAACGAGTATCGCAAACTTTAGGAAAAAAAGCGTCTCGGGGCTTAAAGGTTTCAACATTTCATACGCTTGGGTTAAACATAATCAAAAAGCACCTACCCACACTAGGTTTTAAACAAGGTTTTTCACTCTTTGATGATAAAGACACTTATGCTTTGTTAAATGATTTAACGGAAGAAACATACGCGGGTGATAAAGACGAAATAAGATTGTTACAGTCAAGTATTTCAAATTGGAAAAATGAATTAATTGATCCGAGCAAAGCGCTTGAAACAAGCCCCAAAGATAGTATTAAAAGCCAGCATGCTTCATTTTACAAAGAATACGCAAGACATATGAAAGCGTATAATGCTTTAGATTTTGATGATTTAATTCTACTACCCACACTGCTTTTTCAAAACCATGAAAAAATTAGAGAAATTTGGCAACAAAAAATACGCTATTTACTGGTAGATGAATATCAAGATACAAACACATCACAATATCAACTGGTGAGGTTAATTGTTGGTGAACGCGCGCGTTTTACTGTTGTAGGAGATGACGACCAATCTATTTATTCTTGGCGTGGTGCACAGCCCAAAAATTTAAACTTGTTAAAACAACATTACCCATCGTTAAAGCTAATTAAATTAGAGCAAAATTATCGTAGTTGTCAGCGTATATTGCATAGTGCCAACATTCTTATTCAAAATAATCCGCATATATTCGATAAGCGCTTATTCTCAACGCTTAATCAAGGCGAAAAATTAAAAGTATTGGTTGCTAAAAATGAAGAGCATGAGGCTGAAAAAGTATTAGCAGAGATGTTGGCTCATAAATTTATGAATAATACCTCATACAAAGACTACGCCATATTATATCGAGGTAACCATCAATCTAGAGTGTTTGAAAAAATTCTAATGAAGAACCGTATCCCTTATAAAATAAGCGGAGGCATGTCTTTTTTTGGCAGAACTGAAGTAAAAGATATAATGTCATATTTGAGGGTATTGGTTAACGTTGATGACGACAATGCGTTACTAAGAGTAATAAATACGCCAACTCGAGGTATTGGAAGGGTAACCTTGGCAAAAATTGGTGAATTTGCAAACGTTCATCAGATGGGACTATTTGAAGCCCTTTCACACCCCCAAATATCGTCAGTATTGGGTGCGAAAGCACTTGAGCACGTATCAGGTTTTGCCAAACTTATTGTGACTACAAGTGACAATGCACAACGAGGTGATACGCAATCTGTTATTAGAGATTTTTTAAAAAGTATTCAATACGAAGAGCATTTATATGCTACCAGTGCTAGCCCAAAAGCCGCTGAAATGGGCATGAATAACATCAATACTTTGATGGGTTGGATTAAAGATTTAATAGCAGGTGATAGTTTAAATGCCCCTATGACATTGTCTGAGGTTGTGCAAAGGTTAACGCTTCGAGACATGATGGAAAGAGGCGAAGAAGACGATGAAGCTGAACAGGTTCAGCTAATGACGTTACACGCCTCAAAAGGGTTGGAGTTTCCATATGTATTTATGGTGGGGATGGAAGAAGGTTTGTTACCTCACCAAGTCAGCGTTGATGAAGAAAATATTGATGAAGAGCGACGATTAGCATACGTAGGCATAACGCGTGCTCAACAGCAGTTATTTTTTACAATTGCTAGAGAAAGACGCCAACAAGGTGAATTTATAGAGCCCACGCCATCGCGCTTTTTATATGAGTTACCAAGTGATGACATAGAATGGGAGTGGCAAAAGAAAAAAGTCACAACAGAAGAAAAAGCTGCTAAAGCGCAAAAAGGTATAGCGGCATTAAAAAGTATATTCGATTAAGCTAGTTTTTTTGCATTTTCTAACGCTTTTCCTTGGCCAAATTCACACCCAACTTCAATTAATTGTTGAACAATCATGTCGTCATCAACGCCTTCTGCAATAACTGTGATATCCATTTCTTTAGCCATTAAAATAATGGACTGTACTAATCGGTAGTATTTATCAGACATGTCAAATGTATTAACTAGCCCTTCATTTAAAATCAGGTAGTCAAAATCAAATTTAAACAAATGGTTTAGCGAACCGCTATGGCTTCCAAATCCGTCAAGTACTAAGGTAATGCCAAAATTCTGTAACTTAGTTAACATGGATGGTAGGAATTTATTGAATTTAGATAACGACTTCTCCGATAACTCTAAAACAAGTCTTTCGCAATAGTCTTCGTTACCTTCTAACTTATCAATTATGTCTTCAAACGATGATTTATTTAATAAATGCTCCACCGACAAGCTTATTCCTAACTTAGTGTGTTTAAGGTCAGGAATCGATTGCCATTTATGCAATAGATTAAATGCTTCTTCAACTAAGGTTTGATTAATTTGACTAGTTAAACCCGTTTTATCTGCGAGCACCCAGAAATCCTGTGGGTTCTGACACTTTGCATAATTTGGCCAAAAAACTGAACATTCATAAAACAACACCGAATTGTCATTAAGATTTTTTATTGGATTAATTAGATATTCAAACTCACCGGCTTTAAAAGCTAAGCGGAATTCTCGTTCATCATCAATTTCATCCATGAGTTGATTACGCATACTCATATCAAATACTACATATCGATTGCGACCTAGACTTTTAGCTTGGTACATCGCTGCATCCGCATCTCTAAGCGCCTGATCTGAATGTTCATAATCTTGATTGATTTCTGCAATGCCAATACTCGCACCAGAAAATACTTCTTTGTCTTCTATTACAAACCCTTTTCCAATAGATTCAACAATACGATGAGCCACCATTTCGACATCATTTTGAGAAGTAAAATTGTCAATTAGTACAACAAACTCATCACCACCTAAACGTGCAAGTAAGTCATGACTTCTTTTGCAAGCATTGATTCGTGCTGCGGCCTCTATCAAAAATTCATCACCAGCATGGTGTCCAAGCGTATCGTTAATGGTTTTGAATCGGTCAAGGTCAATAAATAGCAATGCATATTTGTGGTTAGCATGTCGTTTTTTACTAGCAATAGCTAACTCTAAACGGCTGTTAAACATTGCCCTATTGGGTAAGCCTGTTAGTGCATCATGGTGCGCATCATGAATTAAACGAAGCTCTATTTCTTTTCTTTGTTCTATTTGTTGTTTTAGTGATTCATTAGTTTGGTTTAATTCCGCCGTACGTTCTTGTACTTTTTCACTTAGTTGTTGATTATACTTTATTAGCTCATTTGCAGCGGCCAAACGTTGAATAGCTACAGAAATATGCTGCGATACAAAACGTAAAATATTCAACTCTTGTTCAGTATAATCGTTACCCTTGCCATAGGTTTGAACAGCTAACACGCCTTTAACTTCGTTACCAATATATAAAGGCGCACCCATCCATGAATTGCCTATTTCAATCATACGAATAACGAATTTTCTTTCTATCTCATTACTTTCAACTAATTCATTTATTCTTGTACTATCAACCAATAAGCTTTGCTCGCTTCGAATGACATATTCAGTTAAGCCTCTAGTAAGCTTGCGAGTGCTATGATAATCAGTATCTTCCCCAATAAAATAGGGAAATTCTAAATTTTCGTTAGACTCATCCAACAGCGCAATATAAAAGTTTTCAGCATAAATAAGCTGTTTTAATATTTCATGTATATTAGGATAAAATTCGCGAATATCATGGTCAGCCTTGGTGGATAATTCTGATATCTCAAATAATGCTTTTTGAAGCTTTTCAACACGCATTCTTTCAGTTATTTCGGCTTCAAGCGTTTTATTTGCTTCAACTAGTTGTTGCGTACGCTCTTGTATTAGAGATTCCGTTATTTCTCTATTAATCACTCGGTCACGCGCCGTGACTATATGTTGTGATATAAAAATTAATATTTCTAAATCATCAGCATCATATCTAATGGCGTCATGGTAACTTTGGACTACCATTGCACCAATAGTCACATTATTGCGAATTAGTGGAACACCCATAAAATCTACAGGTGGCGTTCCAAGCACTTCAAAACCGCATTGCTGTTGCTTTTCAATGAAGTTTTCTTTTGTAAGTAGTAAGTTGTTGCCAGATTTTAGAATGTACCCAGTAATTCCGTCTTTTACCTTTTCAAAGGCAACAACTTTTGATGGATAATCGTCTTGTTCATCAACAAAGTAAGCAAATTGAATATCGTTAGGGTTGTGAGCTTCGCGAAAGGCAACAAAAAAGTTGTCGGCTGGCATAAAGCCAGCGACAATATCGTGAATTTCTTTATAGAAGGACTCGAAGTCTTCTAAAGAAAAGGCTAATTCACTGATGGCGTAAAGCGCTTGTTGAATCTTTTCAGAACGTTTGTACTTTGCCGTTAAACTTTGCAGTTCAGGCACCAACGCTCGCAATTCGTATTCTGAAAGTTCGCCAATCAGTGGTTTATCGGGCATTTAACACTATTCCAAATCTAATGAATTAGAGAATAGCCTAAAAATATTTTAGATACCCTCTATCATGTATTCAATTGCTGCTTTTATGTCGTCTTCAGTACAGTCGCCACAAGTTCCCATTGCAGGCATCGCACCTATGCCGTCTACAGCATTTTTCCAAACTTGGTCGAAACCTTTGTCATCTAAACGAGGTTGCCAGTCAGCGGCTACTTGTGTTTTAGGCGCACCTAGTACCCCATTTGCATGACAAGCAGTACAAGCACCAGTATATATATCTTTACCAGAACGTGGTCCGGCTGCCGCTGCGCCAGCAGGTGCCGCTCCGGCAACTTGAACTTGACCAACTGGTTTAATTCTATCAATCAGCGCACTATTGTCTTCTTGTGCAATACTACCTGCTATAACAAAACAACTTGCTGCTAAAACTGTAACTAAAGCTTTTACCTTCACGATTATCTCCCGCAAATTAAAGGTGTTTTAATCCCGTGATTATAACCACATACGGCCGCATCACAACACCTACTTACATCTTAGGCAGATATTACTTACCTATTTATGCAGTTTTTACTTTACGGAAGTAGCGTTTTCCTTTCTTTTCAACATGATAGCAAAGGCTTGATTTCATAAAGGTTTTCCAGTGCAGTCTATAGTATTAACGGCAATAATTGAAAATTCTCAACATTTAAATGTAATAAAATTCAAACTATTCCGGTTTTATATATTATCGATAATTTAATATGAGATTTTAGTAGTATCGACAGGATTGCAGTCTACAAACCGAAGTTATTGGACATATAAACACTATCAGTAACGTTTAAATATTGGTTTGTTGATTGCAATGACATTGAGATTATTAATTTCTTAGTCTTGAAATAATTAAAAGGAACAACACATGACCCAAAAAATATTTGGCGTGGCTATCTTATTAAGTATATTTTTCAGTTCAATCAATGCTTTTGCAGCAAGTGAAGATCCCATAGAAACAGGCACCTTTAATAACAAAGCAATTTACGGATACGATACGGTTGCTTACTTTACTCAAAACGAACCTGTTAAAGGCGATGAGTCTATTACTAGTGAATGGCGAGGCGCAACTTGGTATTTTGCCTCTAACGAACACAAAGCATTATTTGATGCCAACCCTGAACAATATGCACCACAGTATGGCGGTTATTGTTCTTATGCAATGTCACGTGGGCGCTTTGTAGGTGTTGACGAAGAAGCATTCACTATTTACAACGGCAAACTGTACCTGAATTATAGTAAAAGTGTGCGTGAAGATTGGCTTGAGGATAAAGACGGGTTTATTAAAGGCGCAGACAAAGAGTACGTTGAAAACGTTGATTTATCAGCCTACTAGTACTTTTGAGTAAGAAAACGATAATTGGTATCTATAGTGCGGTGTATTGGTTTGCTTGTTTTGAATCTACCATTCATCATTGGGAGACTAGTAAAAAATAGATAAACGCTTATGAAAACTCAATTTACAATCTTTGCTTCTGTGGCCATGTTATTTGGCTGCAGTCAACCTTCCCCAGAGCCTGCTCAGGAAACTGAAACCCAAAGTGGATGGCAACTGAATTTTATTGATGAATTCGACACCTTTAATACCGATAATTGGCAAGACCAAATGTTATGGGTGAATAATGAAGATCAATGTTATGTGCCAGATGGTCAATATGGTACAAGAGAAGTAAGCAATGGTACTTTGAAGGTTAGAGTAATTGATTTAGGAGAAAAACGTCCCTGCGATAATATGAGCAAAACTGGCGAAAAGCATCCAGATACGCAGTATGTAGCAGGTAGAATAGCGTCCAAAAATAAAAAAGAATTTATTAAAGGTAAATGGACCGCTAGATTAAAAGTTGAGAACAGTGGGCAAGCAGGTATGTTTCCAGCTTGGTGGTTATTAGGTGCGTTTAACAATGAGCCACCTATACAGGAGCCAGATGAAACTGTTTGTTGGCCAATGGTTGGTTCAGGAGAACTAGATATATTTGAGCATCATTCCGATGGAGGTCCTAACCACTTTGCAGCTCGCGTGATAAAAAGCTTAGGATATTGTGATGGCGGAGATTGGCAAGCAGAAATGGCAGTGGAGTATGCGCCGTTAGACGAATTTAATGACTTCTCAGTTGAATGGTTAGGAAATGACATTATTTTCAGAT
>DDIL01000192.1 GCA_002338515.1 Glaciecola sp. UBA1851
ACTGAGTTAGTTCTTCAAACTATTTTTGGTGAGTTGTCTTTTAGTGTTACTGCTAAGGAGGGGGATTTGTCTAATGCAAAGATCCTTTCAAGTGACCTTGAACCAATGATACCTGAGGGAATGGAGGTTGAAGACAGTGTTGCCATTCTCCTTCGGGTTAAATCAAGTACAGAAATTAAGCATCTAAATTTTATGTGTACGTGGAATAACTCAATAGGGAAAGGCGGCGCATGCACCGGACAAGGCCTAGATGCATGGGAGTGGGAGACAGATAATCACCTCATATTAATAGGCACGGAGGATGAGGAGTGGCTTGGCTCCCGATTGAGACAAAAATATATATCTGAATCACCTGTAATAATGGGAAGTAAGGGCTTTGAAATACACATTGAAGAATATCCAAAAGGTATGGAGCTAACCCTTCATTATATGGTGGCGTCTAATAGACTACCTGAAAAAGAGGAATGTTCATGTTGGTTTGCAGTAGATGTTTCTCACAAAAGGGTACTAGAAGCGTGCCAGTAATAAAAGCTAACAATACGTGCCAGCTGACATTTTGCTCGGCGCTCCGTTTTGCGTATGGCTTCGCCATTTTACGCAAAACTCCACACCAACCAAAATGCAGCTGCACTCTGCGTTATACATAGAGGAGAGTGCTATTTATTTTATTGTTAAGACTGCACATATATTATTTGCAACAGGGTGGTTAGCATGCGTTTTTGTACTTCCACGAGTTATATTGCATTGGAAGATAGCGGTTGAGTCGGGTAAAGGCACTGAAGCGGTAGAAGTATTGTCGTTGAAATTGTTTCGTTTTGGTCTATTGATGTTTCTTTTAACATTAATATTTGGAGTTTGGCTATGGCAGGTTTTTGGAATTAATGGTACTTGGCTTAATATGAAACTTCTTTTTGTCGGACTATTAATCATTTATTTTGGAATCTCAGGTTGGCTTATGTTTCGAGGAATTAGATATCAGAGTTTTCTTAATATTTTTGCAATGAGAGTTTTTAACGAATTTTCTCTTTTTTTTGTAATACCGATAATCTATTTGGCTGTTTCAAAAAATGCATAACAAAAGCTTGAAGCGGATAAAAACAAAGAGCGATTTTTACCGCTTAAGCAGGTGTTGAGGCTGTAGAAAAACCCCCAAGTACAAGTAAAAGTTGCATTAAAAAGTTGTACGATTAATATACAAAAAATAGACGTGAACGTGAATTTTAGATAGAAATGTTCTGAGGTGTTTTAGATACCCACTATCGTCAGTCGTTTTTAATGCAAATAGCTACTCTTTCTTAATAGTTATGCTTTGGCCGCAGTAAGTTTATTTATTACTCTATGTATATATGCTTGCCACTCAGGTGACAAAGCGGGTTCATCAAATGCTTGATTCGCTAATGCTAAGTTTAAGTCTATATTTTCAAACGGGGCTTTAAGTTGGCGCAGATACCAAATTTGCTGAACAGAAATCGGGTTATTGACTCTGTTTATCAATTCAACTTTATCACCCAAATGAATCCTCCCTTCTTCAATCACGCTAAAATACCAACCAGTAATCTTTTGTTCAGCAATATAGTGATCAATTTTCTTTAAACCATATCTATCATTGATTTTTGAGCATGGTGCGCGAGGTGAAACAACTTGTAAGATTGCTTTACCTATTTTGTATTGGTCACCAATAAATACGTTTTCTTCGTCCATATTTGGTGCAGATATATTCTCGCCAATAGACCCAAAATAAAATTTACCTGCAATATCTGGGAATGTTTTTTGGAGCTTTTCGTAACTACTCTGAGAATACTGATGAATAGCCATGTAAGGACCTCCGTGGAGCTTTTTATTTCCTTGTTCATCTTCTTCTGCACCGTCAAAGGTTATGTTCAATAAGCTTTCAGGTTTTTTCACGATACTACTGGGCGCACCTCTTTTACCAAAGGGTTTTGGTTTTGCAGCGAATAAACCTTCAATAACTGAAACTTGTTGCATGTTTACCCCTTAAATATTTTGCCTAGGACCTGAATTAAATAACAGATTACTCAAGCATTTTGTGTAATGCTAAGCTTAACCCGTAAATTTAGATAACAAAATAAAAACTATTTAAACCTTTTCAAATTTCACTGCGACATATAGTAGGAAGAAAATGAAAAATGTAAAAAATGGAATCACATTTGAAGTTAGTAGACACAAAGTCAAGCATAAATAGCAACTGTGACACTCAGCCGCTCGATCAACATGTTGATTTAATTGATCGCGCTAAACTAGGTGATAAGCAGGCATTTAGGATGCTTTATGATATGTACCTACCTAAGGTTTATGGTTTGTGTTATCGCTTATGCGCAGATAAATCACAAGCAGAAGATGCAACGCAGGAAGTGTTTATTCAACTTTGGAGTAAAATAGGTAATTACACTGGGCAGTCAAAGTTTTCGACTTGGTTGTATAGCGTCACGTCAAATATCACTATTTCTTACATTAGAAAACAGAAAGGTTGGTGGCAAAAAATGTTTAATATTGAAGAGACCTCACATTCTGAGCAAACAGCAGAGGCCTCTATGTTCGAGACTGACCTAGAAAAGTTGATAATGCGCTTACCTGAGCGAGCAAGATGGGTGTTTGTATTACATGCAATTGAAGGATACAGACACGAACAAATAGCTGACATGCTGGGTATAGCCGAAGGTACGAGCAAGGCGCAATTTCATAGAGCGAAACAATTAATAGAGGAGTGGATGGATGAGTAACAAGAATAAATCGACTCTACAGCAGCAAATAGACGGCATGCAAAAAGAGCGAATGCCAGAAAGGGATTTATGGCCAGGTATTGAACACGCGTTAATTCATAAGAGCGATTTATCGCTGGACGAAGTTAGTAATATCAATAGTAAAAAAATGATGTTTAAGCCGGTTTATGCACTGGCAGCAAGTGTTACCTTAGTCGCTTTTGTTGGTTATTTTAGTTTTCAAAGTGGAGTGGTAACTACCAGTGAAGGATTAGCGCAGCAATTGAATGAACAACACATTCAACAGCGAGAAAGTTTGTTGGCCAGTTTAAAAGACCAACCAACAACCACAGAAAACTGGCAACAACAGTTAAATGAATTAGATGAGGCGGCTGCAGCTATTCGTAAAGCATTAGAGAACGAACCGAACAATGCAGCCCTTTTAAGAATGCTAAAACGCGTTCATCAACAGCAAATTGCGTTAATTGAGCGCGTGCATGCACCAGCATGGCAACAGATTTAGTAGAGGTAGAACAAATGAATAATCGAAAGTATGGGTTTAAGCGTTTTCAAGCGGTGTTGTGTGTAACTTCATTCTTTATCTGTTCAATGGTATTAGCTGGCGAGAACGTTGATAAAACACTCGACGTTGAACAAGACAGCTTAATTGAAATTGAACATATTAATGGCGAAGCAACCATTAAAGGGTGGGATAAAAATCAAGTAAGAGTAGTGGGAGAATTAGGTGAACAAACACAAGAATTTAGATTCGAACGCTCAGGAAAATCAGTGGTTATTGAAGTGGAAGTTAAAAAGAGTAGCAAAGGTTGGGGCTGGGGCAGCAACAGTGATTCGAAAGACGACTTAACCATTTATGTGCCACATAACAGTAGCGTAGACTATCACTCCCCCAATGCAGATTTGAGCATCAGTGAAGTATTCGGCACAAGTGAAATTGATATGATTAATGGCGATTTAAAAGCGGTTGATTTAAGAGGTAGAATCAACTTAAAAACCGTTAATGGCGATATTCGATCAACTGATTTACAAGGTGAAATTAAGCTCGACTCTGTTAATGGTGATATTAAAGCTCAGCATATTGAAGGTGAGGATATTTATTTAAACACGGTAAATGGTGATATCAAAGGGAGTTCTAATGCACTTGAAGTCAATGTGGCATCGGTTAATGGCGATATTGATTTAGAACTAAGTGATGTAAACGATTTAAAAGCTAATTCAGTGAACGGCCGTATTGGGATTGATTTAAACTTAATTGAAGGTGGAACCGTTCGAGCAAGTACTGTAGGTGGTAAGGTAGAATTAGGATTTCAATCAGATGTACAGGCTAAGTTTTCACTTGAATCGCATGCTGGTGGCAGTATCCGAAATAATCTTACAACCGATTCACCGAATAAAGCGAAATATGGACCTAGGCAATGGTTAGAATTCTCAACTGGTAATCCGAACGCTTGGGTTGATGTGTCTACAGTTAATGGTCGAATTGAGGTGAAAGAAAGAAATTAACTCATCCAACCGAATATTTCCCTCCCTTCAAAGCCCTTGGTCGTAGTTTGGCTCTGGGCTTTGTTTTTAAACAACTTTTAAATTTAGCTATAATTATCCTACATTAAGTCGTAAATGCTTCGCGACTTTTTACTTACTATCAAGCATAATATTCGACTTGATAATTGAAGAGGATAATTTGTGGCCCAAGCAAACAATAACACTCAAAATTTAGCTGACGACGACATTGCTAAGTTAAATACGCCTCCGCATTCAATGGAAGCAGAGCAGGCGGTATTAGGTAGTGTTATTCAATCGGTTGATGCATGGGATAAAATTGCCGAGATTCTGATTGAAGAAGATTTTTACAATCGCGCCCATCGTATTATTTTTGCAGCTATAACCCGACTAATTGCGAGTAATAGTGCAACTGATTATGTCACGTTAAAAGATGAATTAGCCTCTAGAAATCAATTAGATGACGTGGGTGGTCAAACTTACCTTATAAATTTAGCCAGAAATACACCAAGTTCATCTAATGTGACAGCTTATGCCAATATCGTTCGTGAACGAGCCGTTGTGCGCGAACTTATTGGGGCGGCTAACGATATTGCCGATGTCAGTTTTAATCCTGAAGGTAGAGACAGTAAAACACTACTAGACTTAGCTGAGGCGAAAATATTCGAAATTGCAGAAAAACGAACTGCAGCGAATGAAGGTCCGGTGGGCGTTGCAAGTGCTCTTAAAAAGACTATTGCAAGAATTGAAGCGCTATCAAAACAAAATAAAGCTGTAACAGGTGTTTCAACAGGGTTTGCAGATCTTGATAAAAAAACAAGTGGATTACAACCGTCTGACTTAATTATTGTTGCTGCTAGGCCATCCATGGGTAAAACAACCTTTGCAATGAACTTGGTTGAAAATGCGTTAATGCTGGAAGAAAAACCGGTATTAGTTTTTAGCCTCGAAATGCCAGCTGAACAAATCATGATGAGGATGTTAGCGTCTTTAGGACGAATAAACCAAACATCTATTCGAACTGCTAACTTAGATGATGATCATTGGATGAAAATGAATGACATCATGACGATGCTACATGAAAAAAATAACCTTTTTATAGATGATTCTTCAGGGCTAACGCCAATGGAGGTGCGAACGCGTGCACGAAAACTCGCGCGTGAACATGGTGGTATATCTATGATAATGGTCGATTACCTGCAATTAATGCGCGTGCCTTCATTATCTGATAATAGAACGCTAGAGATATCCGAAATATCGCGCTCGTTAAAAGCATTAGCAAAAGAGTTAGAATGTCCGGTGGTAGCATTGTCACAGTTGAATAGGGGGTTAGAACAACGTTCTGATAAACGACCTATAAACTCAGACCTTCGTGAATCAGGCGCAATCGAGCAGGATGCTGATTTAATTATGTTTATATACAGAGATGAGGTTTATAACGAAAATAGTGATCGTCAAGGTGTAGCAGAGATCATTATTGGTAAGCAAAGAAACGGTCCAATAGGCACAACCCCTTTGACTTTTCAGGGTCAGTTTTCACGATTTGACAATTATTCAGGGCCACCATTAGGTGAGGATTAAAAAAAGCCCCGAAAGGGGCTTTTTTATTATTTAAAATTGACGGTAGTCAGTTATCTAGCTACTTTCTCTTCAACAAGAGCAGTCACTTTAACTTCAATTCTACGGTTAATTCTGTGAGCTTCTGGTGTGTTTGATGTATCTTTTAATTGAGATTCACCATAACCAACCGCTTCTAGTCTGCTTGCGTCAACACGATAGTCTTCTACAAGTAACGCTTTAATTGATTGAGCACGTTTTTCAGATAAGAACTGATTGTAGTCAGCATTACCGACGGCTGAGCTATGGCCCTCAATTACGGCCTGAGTATTTGGATAACGCTTCATAAAGGCTACAAATTCCATGATCTTTGCAGAATCAGGATTTGAGATAACAGAGCTGTTATTCGGGAATAAAATATCTAACTCCATAGATACTTCTTTCTCCTCAAACACGCTACAACCGTCAGAATCAACTTTGTCAGTCATAGGTGTGTTTAAACACTTATCTTGACTATCAAGTACGCCATCATTATCGCTATCAAGCGCAACGGCACAGCCTTTGGCATTTACTTTTACGCCAGCTTCAGTATTCGGGCAACTGTCGTCTGCATCTAGTACACCATCATTATCAGCATCTTTAATTGCGCAACCCATTGCATCTACAACACTACCTGCTGGTGTTGCCGGACACTTGTCTGCAGCATTTAGTACACCATCGCCGTCCATATCTACATTACAGCCAGTTGCATCAACTTTTGTGCCCATTGGAGTGCTAGGACAACGGTCTACTGCGTCATAAATGCCGTCTTTGTCAGAATCTGGATTGCTTTTTGGAGCTGGTGAGCCAAATAAGTATGCTACACCCACTTTTGCACTATAGTCTTTAAAACCTTGTCCAAAATCGAAATAATAGCCAAGTTCAGTGATTACTCTCCATTTTTCTGACACTTCCCAATGTTTACCAACACCCATCGCGGCCATTCTATAGTCGTCATTATTAAGTGACTGGTCGCGAAGACCACCATATAAATATGCTAAATCGTCTTCTAGGAAGTACATGGCATCAACACCAATTTGAGTGCCGTCGTCATCTCTCCAACTTGCGATATCGTTGCTGATAAGTACACGACCAAGTTCAAATCTAACTGCCCATTGTGGGTCAAATCTAAATCCAACCTCGCCGCCAAACCCCTTACCTGTATCTAGTCCGCCTACAGGTGGGTTTTTATCACTATCAGCGTTGTAATATTGGCCGAATACGCCGACCCAGTTTTCGTATGGTGGATTGTCTTGAGCTTGTGCGCAAGAAATTGTCATACCTAATGCAACAGCCACACCTATAGCGTGCTTTTTCATAAGCTAGTTTCCTTTTTGATTAATCTTGTTAATTATGTATTTTCTTTATTATTATGTAGCTATTATACAAGGCTCTAAGTAAATTTTCTGTAAAAGTTTGTTATTGAGGCAAATAAAACTAATTAACAAAGCATATTTCTAGATATGCGTTGCCTTTATCGCTTGTAAAAGTGAGGATAATTTTGGGACCATCAACTTTGTGCTGAATAACATGATTGCTTCCAGATATGATGACAGGCGTTGCCATTTCAAATTGATAGTTTTGTTCTGCTAGTGCGTTTTTTGCTCCACCACAAATCATATTAGTCATTTCACCAACCATATCTCTAACTTGGTCATCAATTTCATCTACACTTTCACCAAGCATAGTTTGCATAATATGAGAGGCCAGATCTTTACCGAAGGTAATAGACATAGAACCTTTTACCTGAGGCCCTATCATCCCTATTACGCCGGATACTTCACCGCACGCAAGTTCATCGGTCTTTTTTTTTGGCTTTTCTGATTTTAGCTCTACCAAAGCCATAGTACTGAGCACATTCTTAAGGGAAACGATAAAAGGGTTAACAAATTCGACTTTCAACTAACTAATTCCCGTACCCTGACATTGGTTACAGATGCCGTGCGCTTCTATAGTTTGCGTCATAATTTTAAAATTACTTTGAAGTGCTTGGCGCTCTAATGTCTCTTTTACTCCTTCAGAACTTATTTCTTTTACGTCACCACAAGTGTCGCAGATTAAAAATTGAACAGGATGTGAACAGCCAAAATGGTGACAAGCCTTAAATGTATTGGTTGATTCTACTTTGTGCACCAACCCAAGCTCTAAGAAAAAGTCTAATGCTCTATAAACAGTGGGTGGCTTCGCCGAATCTTCAATTAATTTTAATTTATCTAGAATATCGTATGCACCGATAGATGCATCTTCTTGCAATAATATTTGATAAACCTTTGCTCTAAGAGGGGTAAAGCGAACCCCTTTGTCTTCACAAAAATCTTTAGCCTTATTAAATAACAGCTCTTTGCTTTCACTAAGTGTTTGATTCACGTATATTTACACCCCAAAATTATATTGAGCAAGACTAAATAATTCTACTTTCATTATCAATTCTTGCGATACTCTATATGAGCTGCATCTGCTCTATAGATTGATTTCACATCATTTTAACAACTAATGATGGAGGTTGGTATTATTTTAAAATATACCAACACGCAACCGTTGAGTGAAGTATATCATTGGCGGGTTAACGCACAAGTTAGATAGTGACTGAAAACTAAAATAATGAATGGTTCACTGTTTAAACTTAGCACTCTTAACTGAATTATATAAAGGAAGGGCTTATGCCAAAGTCAGATGATTTGCTGTTCATCTTCATAGATAACAAATTACTAGTTAGCCAACTGCCAGACGAGAATGATTCAACCTTTGATACAAGCATAAAATACGATTTAAGTAGTCTTCCTCCGTTACCTGAAGAATTAAGGAGTTTCAGTGACCAAACTTCTGACCTAGTAAAAACCAGTGGTAATCAGAAGCATACTCTATTAGATATTCATCACCTAGATTTTCAGCAAGAAGGTTATCAGCTACTTACGTTAAGAGAGTTATTAGCATTGATGAATGCTGATGATTTTCAGCACATTGCTCAGGCTTGGCAATATGCATTATTTCTGAGAACTCATCGATTTTGTGGACGATGTGGCGAGACAATGCGCAAAGTAAGTTGGGAAATGGCCATGCATTGCGACAAGTGTGGACATAGAGTCTATCCCAGAGTGTCGCCTTGCATTATTGTAGCAATACACAACAAAAAGCAAATTTTGCTAGCGCAAGGTGCGCGACAAAAACCGATGGGCTTCTATTCTACCTTGGCCGGGTTTGTGGAAAGTGCTGAGTCATTGGAACAAACTCTTCACAGAGAAGTAATGGAAGAAGTGGGAGTGAAGATAAAAAATGTGGAATACTTTGGTAGTCAGCCGTGGCCATTTCCACATTCTCTTATGGTAGGTTTTATTGCTGAATATGATTCAGGTGAAATTAAAGTGGATGGAAAAGAAATTTTAGATGCTAATTGGTATGAGCCAGATAATTTGCCAAAAATACCGCCAAAACTTTCCATTGCAGGTCGCTTGATTGAAGAAACACTGCATAGGATCAAGCAAAATACCTAAAAATAAAGTATCCTACCGCTGTTTTTTTAGAGCCTTATGTCTATAGAAAATTGATATTGGCTCTAGTATGGTTACTTATATTGATGTTCACGTATGTGAACAAGAGAAAGTGTTATCACTACGGTTTTAGATAACACCCATATTATATATTGAGATTGAATAGTTTTATGACTGAATTAAAGAACGACCGCTATTTACGCGCACTTTTGAAGCAACCTGTAGACGTCACACCTGTATGGATGATGCGCCAAGCTGGTAGATATTTACCAGAGTATAAGGCCACACGAGCCGAAGCCGGTGATTTTATGGCCCTTTGTACTAATCCTGAGCTAGCTTGCGAAGTCACGCTTCAACCGTTAAGACGGTTTAAGTTGGATGCCGCTATATTGTTCTCAGATATATTAACTATCCCTGATGCAATGGGGTTAGGATTATATTTTGAGACCGGTGAAGGCCCTAAATTTGAAAGGCCAATTCAATCTATTGCTGATGTAGATAAGCTACCTGTTGTTGATCCTGAAATTGAGCTTAAATACGTAATGGATGCAGTACGTACTATCCGTAAAAACTTACAAGGTAGTGTGCCATTAATCGGTTTCTCTGGCAGTCCTTGGACGCTTGCAACTTACATGGTAGAGGGCGGATCAAGTAAAGCATTTACAAAAATCAAGAAAATGGCATTTGCAGAGCCTAATACGCTACATAAATTATTAGATAAGCTTGCTGACTCTGTCATTGTTTACTTGAATGCGCAAATAGCGGCCGGCGCGCAATCTGTTATGGTGTTTGATACCTGGGGTGGTGTACTAAGTCCTCGAGACTACAAATTGTTCTCGCTACAATATATGGAAAAGATAGTGGCTGGATTAACACGTACTTATGAAGGTAAAAAGATCCCTGTTACGTTATTTACAAAAAATGGTGGAATGTGGCTTGAATCGATTGCTGCCACAGGCTGCGATGCGCTTGGTCTTGATTGGACAATTGATATTAAAGAAGCGAAAGCCAGAGTAGGTGATAAAGTGGCTCTACAGGGCAACATGGATCCTTCCATTTTATATGCAGGAAAAGAGCGAATAGAGCAAGAAGTACAAGATATATTAGCTGGTTTTGGTGAAGGGGAAGGGCATGTCTTTAATTTAGGTCATGGCATTCATTTAGATGTACCACCTGAAAACGCAGGACATTTTGTTGAGGCCGTGCATAAATATAGCGGTCAGTATCACAAATAACGTGTGAATTAGGGAGCAGTTGAATATGAGAATGTTAACAATACCTATGCAGTTGAAAACCATATTTTTGCTCCTCACATTGCTATTCATTAATGCATGCAGTAACAACGATTGGCACACTGCGTCACGTGAATCTGCTGGCATTGCTGTTGATCCTAAAATTGTTAGCAAACCAATTATCGAATTTTATGCAGCAGACGCCTTTAGCTGGCGAGGTTGGTTTGCTGTGCATACTTGGATTGCGATTAAACCTCAAGATGCGAAAGAATATACTGTTTATGAAGTAGTTGGATGGAACAAAAATAATGGTCTTCCAGCTCTTCGAGAATATAAAACTATTACGCCTGATCGATATTGGTACGGCGCAAAGCCTGAGCGAATATTGTTTATTGAAGGAGAACAAGCGAATAATCTCATTCCTAAAGTAGTAGAAGCGATTGATCGCTATCCTTATAAGAACGAATACACACTTTTTCCAGGACCAAATAGTAATACTTTTCCAGCCTGGGTTGGTAATGAAGTACCCGAATTAGATTTGGATATGCCTTTTCGGGCAATTGGTAGTGGTTATGCTAACTAGTAAGCTACGACTTAATTAACGGGCATCTAGTAGAGTTAATCAATTCCATATTTTTGGCTTAAATCTACTTGTTTTAAACCAAGCTCTATTACCTTTATATTATCGAAAGTTTGAAACAAAATTTTGCATTCAGCCTTTATCATCGTGCGCCATGCGTCTCTAAGTTCATCAGCTTTTTCTCCATTCCAAAAGCTTTCAGATGCTTTTAAGTAGTTGACTACGGGTTGTACGTGCCCGTCTGCATAGATTTGTCGTGCAAACATGAAGTCGGGACCGAAGGAGCTCATTAATACCGAGTCACCCAGTTCAGTAGATGCAATTAGTTCATCAAAGGCTATTTCGTTGTTACCTTGTCTATAAGCAACCCAAGCTCTGGCAATAGCGACTGAATGGTTTTCACTACTAAAGTTATCAAAGACAGATGCAGCTAGCTTTTGATCAGTTCGAAGATTTTCAGCAAGATCTAATAAGGTATCAATTTTAAATTTAACCGTATTAATTGGGTCATACTGAGCGCTGTATCTTAAATGCCTAGAGAGATCACTTATAGCCCGATAAGGATTACTGCTAAACTCAAGACTAGTTTGATATTCTCGTTGAGAGCGTGAAAATAAACGTCTGTTATTTTCGTCATAAAAAGCGGATTGGTTTACAACATATTGGTGATAATCAGGATCGTTACAGCCAAGCTCATATTCAGCATAAGTAACTGAAGAGGATAAGAATATTGCGACGCAAATTATTTTAAATAGTCTCTTCTCCATTCACCCGGCCTTTCATTTCTTTTATTGTGCTTTTAAACATATATATGGCAATCTAAATTAGTCAGATCTAAATTGAGCAAGATTTGCATAAGTTTATGCATTATGTTTGTAAACTATCTTAAATTCCAAGATTTTGCGATATACAACAAATATTTACAAAATATACTAATAAACACGTTTAACCATGCCTATACTTGGCTTAGTATAGAAAACGTTACACTTTATTTGTGGTAACGTAATCTAGCTTAAATTATTAAACGAGCCTATTAAGCAGTTAGGCTATCAGGTCAAATTTATTTGGATCTGACATATGACGATAAGGAAAACATATGTTTCACTTCATCTCTCACCTAGCTGTTTTTATTGGTTATTTAACAACAATTTGTTTAATCGCTTACTTGGTTCTATTTGTCCTTTCGATTATTCGTAAAGATGAAGTGAAAAACGCCAGTGCATTTATTACTTCAGATAACATGCCAATATTAAGACCTACTCCTATCCCAACTGCGTCTCAACAAACTCCCGTTGATAGACTGATTGCTTGGATTTTCAGTGTACGTAAATGGCAAGTTATAAAGGCATTTGAATATAAAGATAAAACTAGTAATGTTACTTATGTTATCCCCGCTGGTTTTGAATTTGATGGCGCGTCTATTCCGAGGTTTCTCTGGGCAATATTAAGTCCTGTTGGTTTATTGCTGATCCCGGGTTTGCTGCATGACTTTGGGTATAAGTATGATGGTATTTATATTAAGAAAGAGGGGAGCGATGAACCTGAGTGGTCTACAGATATAAGCGGGAAAGATGCGTGGGACAAGCTTTTTCAGAATGTGGGAGACGACATTAATGGTATACATACCTTAAACGCTATTGCTGCATTTGGGCTCTATATTGGCGGCTTTGCGGCTTGGAATAATTGGAGAGACCAAAAAGAACCTAAGCCAGACATGAAGTGGTCGATTTATAAAGAGTCTGACACAAGTTCTAGTAGTGTAACTAGCGCTCATAAAGAGGCTTCATCAAATAATGAACAATCAAAACCTGTGGTAAAAGATATCTCATCAAATAATGAACAACAAAAACAAACGGCAAAAGATACGTCTGCGAAACCTAATACCTCAAATACTAAATTGGAAGAGGTGGCTAATACTACCAGTACTAAGAGTGCATCAACGAAGTCAAAAGTGATTGCCAAAAAAGTACCAGCCAAAAAACCTAAAACAAAAACACCAAGTCAGGCGTCAAAGAAAAACAAACTGGCATATGAATTGGTGAGCGGCACAACAAAGACAACAAAGGTTGGAGTAATAAATGAAAATCAACAGAGGGTATTAGGGAAAATAGTCACTAAAGATGATTCATTTAAAAACGTATACAAATTGGAATGTGACAATTGTAAAAACGTATATGGAGTGAAGTCTACCAGTGTTAATAAAGCCAAATGCCCAAGTTGCCAAGAGGGCAAACCGGGAGTAGATACACCTTAGAGCAGAGATTATTGATTTATGTTCTGCGCACGTAACCCAGTCATTACCGCGAAAGCGGTAACCTTCCAAATCGCTAGAAAAAGCTAGAGAAATGCTCGACTTTACTATGCTTTTTTAGAAGATACTCGCCTTCGCGAGTATGACAGGTGCTCTTCGCGAGTATGACAGGTGCTCTTCGCGAATATGACAGGTGTTCTTCGCGAGTATGACGGATGCTCTTCGCGAACATGACAGGTGCGTTAAATGTCATTACCGCGAAAGCGGTAACCTCCCAAATCGTCAAAAAATGCCAAAGCAGTGATTAATCGTCTAAAAAAAGCTATAAATAATTGTTGATACCGTATTCCAATTCCTTTTCAGATAACTCGCCATCATGACTGTACACAAGCTGGCCGTTAGCAGCGAAAAATAACGTAACAGGGTAACTAAAAATACCTTTGTTTTCTGCAACTATACCTTTAGTGTCTAGTAGAATGTGTTTTAAATTCAACTCGTTTTGAGTAACAAACTGTTGCACACGTTCATTATTATCTCGTTGATTCAATGAAATAAAGGCAATGTTGTCGTAACGTTGTTCAGCTTGTTCTAGCAAAGGTATTTCACGAATACACGGTTCACATGAGGTTGCCCATAAATTCATCACAATAGGTCGTTGTAAACTAATTTCGTTAATCTTAATCGACTGCCCGTTTAACATCACAAAGTCATTGTTTGGCACAATTGCATGCGAACTAGCAACTGCAATTAAAAAGCTAAACGCCGCATAGGTACCCACAATTGTAAAGAATCCAGCATATAAAGATTTAAGTAATTTTCCAGAATGTTTAATTGCAATAATTAACGAAACAATTAAGCCAATCACAACACTAATACTTAGGAGTACTGGATATAGAGTTAATGAAATAAAACCTAACTGAAATGTTGTCATGATTTACAAACCTATTGTTAAAATGGACCTAAAATATATAACGCTATTTATCTGCATGTATTCAACCAATAAATAGGCCGCCTTGTATTAATTAAGCTATTTATCTAACAGACATTATCTGTTTGCATTTATAGCCAATTAGAATGTTTTAGTTCATCAATTCGAAATAATTCTTTAGTATTTTTGTTAACAGAATGGTGTTAACGTCTAAAGAAAGGGCTAGTTATAATAATGACAAATAGACTTATTGATGCATCTTTTGTATTTTTTCAAGCTTAGGTTATGATCCTTGCGATTTTCATTCCTAGGAATACTCAGTGATAGATTTTCTGCACAACCTTCCCCCACTAAACTTTGTACAGGCATTAGGCTTTTTAAGTTTTTTATTGGGTGTTGCATGCTTTTATCAAAAAGATGATCGTAAGCTTAAAATTATAATGATTATTATGTGTTTGAATAATACGTTGCACTTTGCATTGCTTGGTGCGCTTACTGCTAGTTTAGGCTCAGCATTAGCGGTCCTTAGAACTTATATTTCAATTAAGTCTACCTCAAAACGCGTTGCTTTTATTTTCATTCTTTTAACTCTTATTATAGGGGGCATCTCAAGTCATGCTTGGTATGACATGCTTCCAATAATTGGGTCATGTCTTGGCACTTATGCATTATTTTGCTTAAGCGGTATTCAAATGCGATCAGTGTTTGTTATAGGTGCGTGTTGTTGGTTGGCAAATAATATAATTGTGGGATCTGTGGGTACATCATTGCTTGAAATGACACTAATTATTGTCAATTTATCTACCATTTACAGACTAATGCGTAAAACAGAAGCAAAAATAAACAAGCCCTAGTGTGGCTAATCAGTTTTCAATTCAATTCTAGGTAGCGCATCGTTGGCGCTATCTATGCTTGAAACACAATGTAATACGCGGCTTGATGCTATTCCTTGTTCTACTAAATAACGCTTTAAGTTATTTTGACGTTTGTCTCCAAGTTCAAGCATATTTGCTTTATCAGTATCAGTTAATTCTGGATTAGAGTCTGCATTACTTGTAATACCCAGGTCCGCATAAGTTAATTTTGCACAGGTTTTAACTTGTAAATCTGGAGTGTCTTTCATGAGTAGTGCTAGTTCAGATAAAAACTGACTACTTTGTTCTGGCAAGTCACTGTTAGTTGTCTCAAAAATCAGTGGTTCAAATTTAATTTTCAATAAATATTCTGCGCCAGAAAGTGCCACTGATACAACTGATGCATAAGGAACAAAGGTCGTCATTAAATAATCTTGAGCTTGCGACATAGCTGCTTTTTTTAATACTAGTGACAAAAAGCTTTCCACACCAAATGAAGGATCAGCAACACTTCCTCTTAATGGAACATCAAGGTCAATATTGCCGTTATCATCTTTAAGAACACCTAGTGCAGCATTTAGTGGCATCGCTTTACCTTCCGAAATAGCGCCTTGCTCAGCATCATCAGCACCTGTCATTTCTACGCCACGTAAATACAAATTTGTATTCCCATCAATTTCATCATTGCTAACAATGACGTCAATAGTGACATCTAGTTGACCACTTTTCATCTCAAAGCCTAATCCATCTTTGACATAAGGTGATACCGACGGCAAGTTTAATTCGGTTACTTTGGCATCTACAGCTGCATTGAGTTTTTCTGCGAAGGGAGACACAAAACCGTTTGCATTCACCTTAAAATAGTTAGCATCTATAATTAATACTTCGAAAGGGCTCTGTAAATCAGGTGTTAGGCTATCGAATGGACCTGCTTTCAGCAACTCTATGCTCAAATTATTTACAAAAGCAGGGCTAACACTTTCATCTATTATTCGAATCTCGCCCTTATCAAGCAATACAAATTCATTTAGCTTAATCGCGAAAGCTGGTGGTGTGTCAGTATCACTTGTATCGGCTTGGTCATCACTAGACAGTTCTATTTTAGTTACCTCATCGGTTTCTTTATCTTCACTACTTAAAGATGAAGTATCCACTAAACTCTTAATGCTTTTATCTGAATTAATTTCAACATTAGACTTTAAACCTGCAATAGCAATGCGATCAATGGCTAAACTTTTGTCCGTTGCTTGTATATTGCTAAGTATCAATTCACTTAAGGCTAACATTGATATTGACGATTCTAGTGAGTGGTCTTGTGATAAGTTAAGCCCCGTAATGGCTAATTCAGGAACCGTAATATCAGGTGACAGCCCATTTAATTTAAAGTCACTATTTAACTTAATTTCTTGCCAATTTACTGCGCTATTATGTGCTTGTGCAATGCTGACATTACCATCTTTGAAATCGTTTGTAATATTACCAGTAGCCGATATCAATTCACCTTTTAAATTAGTGATAAGGGCTAATTTATTTAGGTTAACTACATTACTTTGTGAGCTAACAAGCCACGGTGATGTTTCCAGCCCTAATTCGCTAATTGTTACTTGTAAGATATCGTTATTAATCAACATCGATTCTTTGGTTAGCTCAACATTAGGCGCAGCGTCAATAGATAATAAACCGTTAACATTTATACCCTGAGGCTCCAACAAAGGACTGACCGTTTCTAATGCAAACTCGCTTAATTTTAGCGATATCGAAATATCACCAACTTGGTCAAGCAAATCTACTTGGGTACTTATGGTTAATGGCGCGCTATTAACTGATGCGTTAATTGACAAGTCTAAGGCTTGCTCAACTTGACTGACTGTTGCATCTAAAATCGTTAAATTTGAAAGTATTAGTTCTTGGTCAACACCCTCTATACGTGCATTTACTGTTAGCCCCTTAATTGCTAATTCGGGTAAGACCACGCTCATACTAGTTGGTTGTGATTGGCTAGACTCTTCTTGTTGAGGCTGTTTTTCTTTGCTTTGAGTAGATAGGTCAAAGCCAGCAATGATTAATTGCCCTTTACTTTGCATCACATTGATTATCACATCAGCAATAGAAAATTCAGACACATAAAGCTGCGAAAACAATAGGCGGTGAACATGAATACTTATTTCAGCATCTTGCATACTAAACGTTGTATTGTCTGCTTCATCTATTAAAGACAAATTATCCACACTCAGTGTGCTGGTAAATGGATTAAATCTAACGCTACTTTGCGAATCCAAGCTTAGCTTATATTCCTGTAAAGGAGCGTGAGCAAAATGCTTCACAGCCATTGGTGAAAAAATCCAAATTATCAAATATAGGCAAAACCAGACAGCAAATATAATCTTAGCAGTTAATTTCAAACGTTTTTTTAAACTATTTTTTTGAGAAGAGTTACTCAATTCAGATTTGCCTGAAACAGATTGATTAATTGTCATAAGCCTAGTTAAATTCCCTATATTTTTAAGGTTGCGAAATATACCTTTGTTTGCTTCATTTTGCATTAATTCTCTTAATGCGAATAAAACTAATAACCCATTATTATACAGGCGTTTTTACTATTGATATTTTTTATAAGAATGCATGGCTGCTAGTGTGATTGGTTTAATCAAATATCGCCTGTTTTACATCGCAGATTTTTCTATTTCAGCAAGCAGTATTTCAGTCGACTCTCTATGAATTCCTTGTTTTTCATAAATCATAGATTGTCTGAGTTGAAGTTCGGCTTCCCTCAATTTTCCAAGCTTATGATAAGCGTATCCAATTTGATAAAATGTATCAGCATCTCTTAAGCCATTATTAACAGACTGTAATAAAAACTCGAGACCTCTTTCAATATTACCAGTTTTCACTAAAGACCAACCATATCTAGCTAGAGTAAATGGTTTGTTTGAGTCACGTTCAAACGCTTTTCTAGCGAAATCATTTTCTAATTTGGTATTGCCTTGAATTTCATACAAAAAAGATAAACGACTCATGATGTCTGCTCTTTCTTCCATTGGTGTTAATATCAACAGTCGAGTATATTGTTCAATCGCTTCAGTAGTTTGTCCATTTCCAGCAAATATTTGTGCTAAAAGAGTTCGTGCAAAATAGTCGCTCCTATTTTTAGTAAGTCGCGCATATATAACATTCAACACTGCATTATCAGGCATACCTGACTGACTTAAATCATATAACCTAGTTAGCAATATGTTAGATTCAGGAGCAAGTACCAATAACTCTTTATAAATTCTAAGCGCAGTAACTAAATTACCGCTTTGTTCGTAAATTCTACCCTGCAAGAATTTAAAGCGAGGCTTGTCATCGATATTAACTATTTCTTTATATAATAAATCTTTTGCAAGCCTGGTATTGTTTTCGAGCAAATACAATTTAATTAGTGCGAATAACAAATCTTCATTATCTTCGAATTTGGATAAACCAGAATTGAGTGTTCGTTTGGCACTATTATATAACAGCATTTGCTGTTGACTATCACTTATCTGAACGGTTTCCTCTACACTTAGTGTTTTCGTGTTGACAAGTGCGGCAATAACTTCTTTAGCTTCAATGTAGTTTTCCTCTGCAATTAAGAGGTTTATTTTTCTTATTTCGTTTTGTCTATTGCCGGGTTCAAAGGCCTGTAACTTAGCCAAATATTCGTAGGCATTCTTGTAATTTCCAGACTCTCGTTCCAGATCAAAAAGCAAAGCAAGTGCTTGTGAGTGATTAGGTTGCAAAGTTACCGTTGCTTTTAGATGAGGTATAGCGAGTTTGTTGTCTCCCATCCTTGCACTCACAACGCCAAGCATAAATTGTGAATCTATTTGATTAGTATATTCTTTCAGATTTTTTTCTAAAAGTGATAACGCTTCTGGTCCTCTATTTTGTCGGCTTCTAATTTGCGACAAATATATTCTTGCCAAACGGGTGAACTCTGAATCTTTTAGTAACGCCTCAAAGAAAGTTCCCAAAACAATTAACTCTTCTTCAATGTAGTCAGTTGCTAATAATGAATAGTATTCTTTTTCAAATAGGTTGTGGTTGAATAAAAAAAGAGCTAATTCTTTGGTTTTTTTTGTATTTCCGTCATGAATATCTTGTATTCCACGGCGAATAAGTAATGTCCACGGTTTGAAGCTGTTTTTGTTCGCAAAACACCGTTTTAAGAGCACCAACGCTACGTTGTACTGTTGAGCTTCAAAGTTGGTTTCGACGAGTTCACAATTTTCGTTTAACGAGGGGGTTTTTGCAGAGGCATAAATATTAACGATTAAGAACAAAGAAAAAATATGAAAAATTTTCCGCTTGTATAAGACACCAGCGAACATACTAAAGACCTCTATACCAAAACGATTATGTTCAGCTGAAAATCGCTTATTTGACCAAATTGACCAAGACACTTACTTCGCCAAAGCGACATTGCAAATTTAATACCAATTAAATTTATATTAAAAAACAGGAGGTTGTATTCTTCTTTTATATAAATAAATAAAATTGTAAAAAAAACAGACAAATTTAAAAAGCGTGAATAGATTGTTACCGGTGCACTAAAACGAATTTATTTTGGACGAAAATATAAGTACATTGATCAAACAATATGACCATATCTTGAAACAGTTTAATACTTTTAAAAGACAACGGTTACCAAGGGTAGTAACTGGCGGTCATTCCTCCTATACTTTAAATATGCGAACTGGTGCGGTATACGAAATATATACAGCGAACATTAGGTTTATTTATAACTTCAAATGTGTCTGCCAATAAAAATAACAAGGTGTTGATAGTAATGAAAAATATAAAGTGGATAAAAAATATCATTCTAATGGCTCTATTATTGCCATTAGCTTTAAAAGCTGAAGTAGACAGTAATTGGTTCAGGCAAGCGACTATTTCTCCTAATGGTCAAACTATTTTGTTTGCTGCTAAAGGTGACATTTATCAAGTGTCGGTTGAAGGTGGCGACGCCATACCTATTGTTTCAGATTCAGCATGGGATGGTTACCCTGTATGGTCTAACGATGGAGAATCTATTGCTTTTGCTAGTGATAGAAATGGTAGCTTAGATGTTTATACTATGTCGCTTAACGACCCTAGACCTAAAAGGTTAACCTTTCATAGTGCACATGATTACCCTACCGACTTTAGTAATGACGATGAACGCATTATTTTCAGTTCAGGTAGAACGCCTTCTGCAGAGTCATCAGGTTTTCCTACTACTCGAGTCAACCAACTTTACATAATGCCTGTTGAAGGAGGCACTCCAACCCAGTTATTAACCACGGCAGCAATGGAGGCTCGCTATTCACCTAATGGTAAAATGCTTGCTTATATGGACAACAAATCTTATGAAGACTCATTACGCAAACATGATGTGTCGTCATTTGCTCGAGATATCTGGGTTTATAACTTAAGACGAGAAAAGCACACAAAACTGACTGGTTTTGTTGGTGGAGATAGCACGCCTATTTGGTCACCTGACGGCGATTCTATTTATTTTTTAAGTGAGAAAGACACCAATAATTATAATGTTTGGAAAATGAACGATGAGGGAGAAAACCTTCAACAAATTTCAAATTTTGATACTCATCCGGTACGCAGTCTCAGTGTAAGTAAAAGCGGCTTACTTGCTTATACTTGGCATGGGAATATATATACCCAACTTGTTAATGAAGAGCCGGTGGCGTTAAACGTTAATTTGGTTGCACCTAAGGTTAACCTTGATGAGCAAAGTATTAGTATTGCAGGGAAAGCTGATCGTTTTGCCGTATCTCCAAGTGGAAAAGAAGTTGCGTTTATTGCGCGTGGGGAATTGTTTGTATCATCCGTTGAGTTTGGTACTACAGTGCGATTAACTGATACACCCGAACAAGAGCGATCAATTAGTTGGTTTCCTGACAATCGAAGCATTGCATATGCCGCAGAAAAAGACGGTGTTTGGGGTATTTATAAAGTAACCATTGATGATAAAAGTGAACCTTACTTTTTCGCGGCAACTAAGTTTAAAAAAGAAACCTTGTTAAAAGGTGAAAAAGATATGTTCCAACCGCTGGTTTCTCCAGATGGTGAAAAAATCGCATACTTACATCAGCGTGATGAAATTCGTGTATTCGACTTAGACAGTAAGAAAAGTAAAACTGTTTTCCCTGCCAAATTTAACTATAGCTATTCTGATGGCGACATCACTTATGATTGGTCTCCAGACAGCAAATGGTTAGTGGGTAGTTACGTATCTCGCGGCTTCTTGTTTATGCCTGAAATTGGCATTGCACCAGCTGATGGCAGCAAGTTACCTGTGGATGTTACTATGTCTGGTTATAGTGAGTATTCACCACAATGGACTACAGAAAGTATGATTGTGTTTGCGTCTGATAGAAGAGGCGAGCGCGCTCATGGTAGTTGGGGTGCAGAGGCTGACGTAATGGCGCTTTTCTTAACTCAAGATGCATTTGATAGGTACAATATGTCAGAAGAAGAAAGAGCGCTTTATGCTGAGGCTCAAGAAGCTAATAAAGAAGATGAAGAAGAAGAGGAAGAAAAACCTAGTCCTGAAGTCAAGATAGACTGGAAAGGCCTAGATGAGCGAACAGTCAGACTAACCAAGCATTCTTCTGATTTAGGAACTTTTGCTGTCACGCCCGATATGGAAAAACTTTATTACCTAGCTAGATTTGAAAAAGGGTACGACTTGTGGGTAGAAAACTTTAAGGATAGAAGCACTCAATTGGCACTTAAATTAAACGCATCGTCTGCGTCTTTTCAGCCAAATGAAAAAGGTGATATGGCAGTATTGTTAGCTGATGGTCAACTTGCGAAACTGACCTTAGGTGACTCAGTTAGCAGAGATAGTGTTGCAGTTAACAGTCAAATAGCGCTTAAAGAAGATGCGGAGCGAGACTATTTATTTAAGCATATTTGGCGACAAACCAAAGACAAGTTTTATAATCCCAATATGCACGGTATTGACTGGGAGAGTATGTATAGTGAGTATCTTCCAAAAGTTGAAGGCGTGAATAATAATCGGGATTTTGCAACCTTAATTAGCGAGTTATTGGGTGAATTAAATGCATCTCACACAGGTGGTCGATATAGAGCTAATGTCCCCAGTAGTGCGCAAACTGCTCATATTGGATTGTTGTTTGAGACAGAGCCAAGTAAAAATGGTTTGGAAGTTGAAGAAGTACTGCCATTTAGCCCTTTGTTGAAACACAACAATATTGTTAAAGCTGGCTCTGTACTTATTGCTATAGACGGAAAACCAGTGAATGCTGAACACAATGTATTTAGTGAACTAAACGGGAAAGCTGGTCAGCGCATGCGGCTAACTTTCAAAAATGGCCGTAAAACATCTGACGTTGTTGTGCGACCCCATTCATTTAGAGATGATTTATCTGCTTTGTATAAGCGTTGGGTTGATAGTCGTCGAGCTTATGTTGATAAAATTTCAAAAGGTAAGTTGGCCTATGTTCATATTCCCCAAATGAACGATGATGCCTACCGCTCTGTTCATAAAGAATTGTTCGGTAGAGGGTTTGATAAAGAAGGGGTAGTGGTTGATACTCGATTCAATCGTGGGGGGTGGCTCACAGATGACTTAGTGACGCTATTAAGTGGAAACCATTACTCTTGGTTGTCAGCTCGCGGTGAAAAATTCAAAGGCAACTCTTCAGACCGTTGGACCAAGCCCTCAGTGTTAGTAGTAAATGAAGGTAACTATTCTGATGGTTACTGTTTCCCAAATGGTTATAGGGCTAACAATATAGGTAAGATTGTTGGTATGCCTGTGCCGGGGACATGCACGGCTGTTTGGTGGGAATTACTTCAAACGGGTGATTTAGTATTTGGAATACCACAACTTGGTGTACTAAATATTGATGGCAGTTATATGGAAAACGATCAACTAGAGCCAGACATTAAAGTAGATAATACTAAAGAAGATATTGCCAGTGGTGAAGATGCGCAACTTAAACGTGCGGTTGAGTTATTACTGAACGGCAAATAAATTTAAAAGGCCTACAGTAATATGTAGGCCGTCTTTTGTCACCATACTACCACTTCACAAAATGCTAAGTACAGTGTTGTTAATTAATAAATAACCGTTCATCTAGCCTTTACTAAACCAAGGTATTAAAACAGGCGTGTTGTTTTTGTACTTAATATAGTCTGCTTTATCTCCCCATTTCTTCTCAGCTTTATTTTCTAACATAGGTATTCCACTTACTTTTGTTAAAAGCGTTAGCACGAAGATAGGTGATATTAAAACTATAAATTGCCAACCGCTTAGTGCAGGTAGCACCGCTAATGCGACACCGAACCATAATATTATTTCGCCAAAATAGTTGGGATGTCGAGAATACTTCCAAAGCCCAGTGTGAATAAATGAGTCGGGATTAGTTTGTTTAAAGGCACGCTTTTGTTGGTCGGCAATAACTTCAGTACTAAACCCAAAAATCCACAAGCAAACGCCTACAATAACGAGCGCGTTAATTTCAGAAAAGTTAGAAGAAGTGAGCGCAACCAACACTGGACTGCTAGTTAAAAACACCCACAGCCCTTGAATTGTCCAAGCTACAAAAAAGCGGTATTTATCAGTTTTTATTTTTTCAAAACGATCATCTTTGCCATCTTTTTTAATCCGAAAAAATAGAAAACTACCGAGCCTGAGTGCCCAAATAATTACCATAGATGCAATCATGAACTGATATACACCCAACTGAAAGCTAGCAAAAAGAGCGATTAAACTGACTGCAACAAAACTTAAACTACCCGCTAAGTCATAAAATTTTTCAGTTTGTTTGATATATGAGGGAACAAAGATGACCCACTGAACAACAAATGCAACTAAGGCGCAAATTAAAATACTAGGCACATTATAAAGGCCTGTGCTATCGCCCCAAGCCGCTGCTACTATTGCCCCTGCAATGAGTATGCATATAATCAAAATCGTTAAAGCCCTAAGCATCCATAAACCTATATTCTTGTCTCTTACGCATAGATACTCTTAAATCCATTTTTTATACCATTACTTTTCTTTAATTTTTTGCATCATTTCTAAATTCAGTCGCTATATTTCATGAATTTATCGATATTGGTGTTTGAAAATAAGCTTTTAGTGAGTATTGTTAGTAAAAAATTCAATGAAGGATTATTCACCTATATTTTGTAAATTAGATAATATGTCCTATATTTTTACAAAGCTTTTCAACGGGTAATATATATATGTCTGAAACGACAGATATCAAAAACGCACTGATTGAGTTCAAACGAAAATTGGCAGGCCAATTGCTCATTGGCTTCACAATTTTATGCGGCGTGGGTTTACCATTTTCATTATATAGATGGGTTGAAATTGGCTTTCAACTTGTTTTTATTCATCACATATTTATTTCTGTAATCGTTTTTATTTGCTTTTATTTCCGTAACCAAACTAGTTACAAACTTCATTTAACTGTTATTGCGCTATCTTTGATAAGTATGATTGTGAGCGGAACACTTTCCTTTGGTTTGCAAACTGGCGTGATTACATTTGCGCCTGTCGTTTCATTTTTAGTAGTTATGATTGCTGGCGTAACAGCAGCCATTATTTTTACAATAGTTTGGGCTGTGTTTTTTGTGGCAGTGGGGTATGCATTTACAACCCAGTCTATAGAGTATGCAGTGGCTCCCGAAATATATGCTCAAAGTGTAAGTGCATGGTACATAATGGCAATAGGTTCACTAATTTCAATTTGTTTTTTGCTTATAAGTGCAAAACAAGGGTATCAGAAACTAATAAAGTTAATGGGAAAAATCCAGCATCAACAAAGCAAGATTGCTTATTTAGCAGATCACGACCAAATGACAGGTTTTAAAGCGGCACGTTTAGCGACACCTTTACTGGAACAAAGCATAAACCTAGCCAATCGCAACAATACAATGGTTGCTGTTGTATTTGTGGATTTAAATAATTTTAAAATAATAAATGATACCTTTGGTCATACTGTGGGCGATGAAGTATTGATTCTTGCCGCCTCATCATTATCAAACGGTTTAAGAGATATGGATGTTAGTATAAGAGTGGGTGGTGATGAGTTTTTATTTATATTACCAGAGGTCAAATGTAAAAGTGATATTGACCATATCTTAAAAAGAATGACGGCAGGCATTAATAAATGTTTCCAAGTATCGGGACATGAAATTTTAGTAGAAGCCAGTTTAGGCGTTTCAATTTTCCCTGATGACTCAGACAACCCTTCGCGCTTAAGAATGTGCGCTGACATGGCTATGTACAACGCAAAAGTAAACAAAAGCGATGTGCCATTATTTTTCAATGAGCTAAACGGAAATCAAGTTTAATTTTATTTGTTATGCGGAGTTAGTTTGACCTATTTGATAGTTTCCGTGCTTATGTGAACTTTTTCGACATCTTTACCGTCTTTATTTAAACCGTTAAAAATAAGATGTGTATGTTAAAAAAATTAAAACAATTCTTTGCCGATGAATTATCTATTGAAAACGAAGTTGCTCCTGAACAAAAACTCAGAGAGGCATGTGCTGCCTTGTTAATTGAAGTGAGCTTGGCAGACCAGCAGCAAACAGAAGACGAGATGGAGACAATCAGCAAATTACTTGAGAAGGAGTTTAGTTTAAGCCACGAAACGCTTAGTGAACTCATGGAGTATGCAAAGGAAAACGGTGCAGAGCAAACCTCGGTTCATCCCTTTACTTCACTTGTTAATGAAAACTATTCTTATGAACAGAAGGTAAATTTAATTCAATTGATGTGGGAAGTTGCGCATGCTGATGGTGATTTAGATAAATATGAAGACCACGTTATACGAAATATGGCTGAACTACTTTACATATCACATAGCGATTTTATTAAGTGTAAGTTAAAGGCGGCAGAGAATAATCAATAGTGAACTTAAGCGTCTCTAGGTAATCCTTTTTGAATTATTCTAATTAACTTGTTTTTTAGCCTATTCTCTTTGTTTTGCTTTCTTAATTGTTGGTCTATTGCCCAAGTGTAATGCTCTATTAGTGTGTCTGAATGTTCATCTATAAGCGCGTTTTGCAGACACGAAATTATTTGAATGTCATAACTAGCGTTGCCCATTGCAACCGATATATTTCTTCTCCAATTATGCACTCCTATTCGCCTAATTGGCGATCCCTGCGTGTTTATTAAAAACTCATCTTCAGTCCAGCTGAAAAGTTCTATTAGACTCGCACTTTTAAAGAACTCTCTACTAAAAAAGTCTTTTTCTTCGGTTAGGTTTGCAAACCGATTCCATGGGCAAACAAGCTGGCAATCATCGCAACCATATATTCGGTTACCAATGGCTTCTCTAAATTCAATATCTATAGTGCCTTGATGTTCAATTGTGAGGTATGAAATACATCTTCTGGCGTCTAACTTATATGGAGCAACAATAGCTTGAGTTGGGCAAATAGATATGCAAGAGGAACAACTACCACAGTCATTTTGAATTTGTTCGTCAACGGGTAAAGGTAAATTAATAAATAATTCACCTAAGAAAAACCATGAACCGGCTTCCTTATTTAGAGTAAGAGTATGTTTACCTGTCCAGCCAATCCCTGCTTTTTCGGCTATTGCATGCTCTAATACAGGTGCCGAATCTACAAAAGGTCTGAAATCAAGCTCATGGCAACTTTGCTTTATTTTCTCCCCCAACTTTTTAAGCCGATTACGCATGACTTTGTGGTAATCTCGACCTAAAGCGTAACGGCTAATATAGGCATGTTTATCATTGCTGAGAGTTTCTGCAAATTTAGCATCGGGCGGCAAATAGTCCATCCTAACACTAATTATTCGGCAGGTGTTTGGGTGAAGTTCATTAGGCTTAATACGTTTATCAATATTTCTTTCAAGGTAATGCATACTACCTTGATAGCCGTGTTCGATGTATGCTAAATATAGTGACTTATGTTGACTAAGGTCAATGTCGCATATTCCAACTTGCTGAAAACCTAGCGCACGGCCCCAAGCCTTGATATTGTTAGCAAGTTGGGTAAGTTGTTTTTCTTGACCCATATCGTCATATTTTTCAGTTGAATTTACCAAGGACACGCATTTATGTTGCAAAAGAAACTTGCCGTTAGCTTAACACAGAAATTGTATCGTGGAGATCAAGTCAGGCTTTATGAACAAGAAGCAGCAAAGACAATGGGAATTGATCTTTATGCCCTAATGCAAAGAGCTGGTGCAAGTGTTTATCAGCAATGCGTAACTTTATTTCCAAATGTTGACAATTATTTAGTGTTAGTGGGTAGTGGACATAATGCTGGTGACGGTTACGTAGCGGCTTTAACTGCCTATCATGCAGGCAAAAATGTATCTGTATGCGCTATTCAGCCCGACCGAGAAGTAGACGGTGATGTTGGCAAGGCAAAAGCAGCTTGGATTGCTGCTGGCGGAGAAATAGAAAAACTAGACGAAAAACACCTAAATAAAGCTGACATAATAATTGATGCGCTTTTAGGGACAGGCATTGTTGGCACTATTCGTACAGAGTTTGCACAAGTCATATCCTCACTAAATGAAAGCGAAAAGCCTATAGTGTCTGTAGATATCCCAAGCGGTTTAGATTGCTCCACAGGTGCATCTTTAGGTAAGTGCGTTCAAGCTACCGCTACCATTACTTTTATAGGCATAAAAATAGGGCTAACCACCGGGGCAGGCAAGCAGGCATGTGGAAAGCTCATTTTCGATGATCTCGGCGTAGGTAAAGCCTTCGCTGATTTGGCAAGAAGTGATGCAAGCGCACTGGATTTAAAACATTTTAGAGGTTTAGCGCCACGGCCTGTACATAGTCATAAAGGCACGTATGGACGGTTATTGTGTATTGGTGGGAACAAAGGTATGTCCGGTGCAATTCGCTTAACTGGTGAAGCCGCACTTAGAACAGGTACAGGCTTAGTCAAGGTTTACGCGCATCCAGAATCAATTAAGCAAATTTGTACTGGCAGGCCAGAACTTATGGTCTCAAGTCATGGTCTTAAAGAGGCATTAAGTTGGGCCACTTGTATTGTAATTGGTCCTGGTCTTGGGCAAGATGAATGGGCAAAACAAACGTTTGATGACGTGTTAGAGTATTGTCAGCATGACCCCAAACCTATTGTTATTGATGCCGATGCGCTTAACTTAAAGGCAGTGAATACAACATTTGTTGCCCTACCTGAATGTGTGATCACCCCACATGTGGGAGAAGCTGCGCGTTTATTAAATGTTAGTATTGAAGATATTGAATCAAATCGATTCAACTTTGCTAGGCAATGTGCACAGCGATATGATGCCACTACCGTTCTTAAAGGTGCAGGTACGATTATAGATAACCAAACCCATTCATGGGTTTGCAGACATGGCAATCCAGGCATGGCTACGGCGGGTATGGGTGATGTTTTGGCAGGCATTTTAGGCTCGCTTATGTCGCAAGGTTTGAAAAAAGATATGGCATGTCAATATGGTGTATCGATTCATGCCAAAGCTGGTGATATAGTAGCGAAAAAATATGGTCAGCGGGGTATGCTAGCTAGCGACCTGTTTGATACTGTAAGAGTATTAATTAACGAGTAAAGATGAAGATAGAGCAGTACTGTCAAACCGAAGAGCAAACATTTAAATTAGCTAAACTATTAGCAGACCTCTACCGCACTTATCAGTATGGTGGAACATGCACGTATCTTCGTGGTGAGCTTGGCGCAGGTAAAACTACTTTTAGCCGATACTTACTTCGTTCTTTGGGTCATACCGGAAGCGTCAAAAGCCCAACTTATACATTAGTTGAGCCTTATGAATTAGGTGATGTAACACTGTTTCATTTTGATTTATACCGCCTTTCTGATCCTGAAGAGTTGGAATTTATGGGAATAAGAGATTATTTCAGCTCGGCTACGGCTTGTATCGTTGAATGGCCTGAAAAAGGGCAGGGATTATTGCCAGAAGCAGATTTGATTATTAATATTAATTATCATCTTGAAGGACGACTATTTAATATTGAAGGGGTGACTGAGTTTGGATTAGCTTGTGTCAAATCGCTTAAGGAAAAGCTTTAAAATGAAACAGATTGCGGTATTACCAACTCAAAAAGCACGCTTAATCACCTATTATAAGCACACTTGGTGCAATACTAGACTCAGTCAAATCGTAAATAGTATTTTTATATTGACGACTATTATAGTCGTCAATTCGATGTTTCCTAATATTGCAGGTGCTTCTCAAAACAAAGTAGTTGATTTACGATTTTCAGATGCGACCGATTTAGCTCGATTGGTGCTTGAGGTAGAGCAAGACGTTAAATTTACATACTTCTCGTTGAAAAGCCCTGATAGAGTGGTAATTGATTTACAAAATGTGAATCGAAATTTCAAATTTTCTTCTCTAAATATTACCGGCAACAAAGTTGATAGAATTCGCCACAGTACGCCAAAATCTAAACAAGATACGCGAATAGTCATTGAAACAACTAAAAAACTAGACCCTCGATTATTTGTACTTTCACCTAACAGCGACGGTTCTAGAAGTGACAATTATCGGTTGGTAATTGAGTTAGTCGACCCTAACCCTCCACCTATTCCAATTATGTCATCCAACTCTTCAACTATTAGTGGTGATGGGCCTATTCGCGATAAAGACATAATTGTAGTGATTGATGCTGGTCATGGCGGCGTTGATCCCGGCTCTATTGGCCCTGCTGGTACTTATGAAAAACATATCACTCTTAGTATTTCTAAAATGTTAGCGCGCCGTATTAATGAAGAAAAAGGCATGCGAGCTGTGTTAACTCGAGAAGGTGATTATTATATCTCTCCAAACGAAAGACCAAGAATTGCAGTGCGCGAAAATGCAGATTTACTCGTATCTGTTCATGCCGATGCTTTTACCACCCCTCAACCAAGGGGAGGCTCGGTTTGGGTATTATCAAAAGGCAGAGCAGACAGTGAGTTAGGTCGTTTATTGGAACAAACTGAACGTAGTTCAGAGCTTCTTGGTCCTGCAGCAGAAGTGATTGAAGACAGAGATACCGAGCGATATTTTGCTGAAACTATTTTAAATATGTCTATGGATTTGTTTAGAGCATTAAGCTATGAATTGAGTAACGAAATTATCAGTGATATGAAGTCAGTTACTCGGATGCACAAAAAGACACCTCAAAGTGCCAGTCTTGCAGTTTTGACCGCGCCAGAAACACCTTCGGTGCTAGTAGAAGTTGGCTTTATTTCTAACCCACAGGAGGAGAAGAATCTATTGTGGGCAGAACATCGACAGCGACTAGCCAATTCAATGTTCACTGCAATTAAACGATATTTTAAAAAGACACCACCAGATGGCACTTTGTGGGCTAAACTTAAAAACCAAGCACCAGTAGAGCATAAGGTAAAAAGTGGAGAGTCTCTTTCTATTTTGGCTCAGCGCTACGGGGTAAGCGTAAAAGAGTTGAAGGTACAAAATCAACTAAAATCTGATTTGTTAAGAATTAATCAGGTGCTTATCATTCCTCAATAGCCCGCTCTTTTTTTTGCTTTAAATATTATGTTTTTTCAAGGAATTCGATGTCTGCTGACAAACCTATTAAAGTTTTATCTGCTGAATTAGCGAACCAAATAGCGGCTGGAGAAGTGGTTGAAAGACCAGCGTCGGTGGTAAAAGAACTAGTTGAAAATAGTTTAGACGCCGGTGCCACCGAAATAACGGTTGAAATTGAGCAGGGCGGTCAAAAGCGTATATTAATTCGAGATAATGGAAGAGGCATTGAAAAAGCACAATTAACGCTTGCCTTAAGTCGCCATGCAACCAGTAAAATTGAAAACATTAATGACCTTGAATCTATTACAAGTATGGGCTTTAGAGGGGAAGCTTTAGCCAGCATAAGCTCAGTGAGCAGGCTCACTCTTACATCAAAACCTAATAATCAAACTGAGGCATGGCAAGCGCAAGCTGAAGGTAAACAGATGGATGTTAAAGTTACACCTGCTGCTCATCCAAATGGAACCTCTATTGAAGTGTTGGATTTATTTTTTAACACGCCAGCTAGGCGAAAATTCCTTAAAACAGGCAAGACTGAATTTCAACATATTGAACAGCTGATTAAGCGTCTTTCTTTAACCCGGCCTGACGTGAAATTTGTTCTCACACATAACCAAAAGAGATGTTTTAATTATTTAAAAACAAAACATTTTTCACAAAGAATAGAACAGGTATGCGGCAAGAAGTTTCTTGAGCAATGTGTGCCAGTTAAATATGACTTCGAAACAATTCATTTAGTAGGGTTTGCCAGTAAAATTGGCGTTGGTCTACCAACAAGGGATAATCAATACATATTCGTAAACGGCCGCATGATGAAAGATAAGCTTATTGCCCATGCACTGCGTCAAGCTTATGAAGATACGCTGCCAGGGCAGTCATTTCCAGCGTATGTACTATTTCTTACATTGCCACCTAATCAATTAGATGTGAATGTGCATCCTGCTAAGCATGAAGTAAGGTTTCATCAATCGCGGCAAATTCATGATTTAGTATACAAAGCTATCACGCAAAGTATTGGCATGTCTGATATGAGTCATGATGAACCCGCTCACGATTATATTCTTCCCCTGCAAAATAAAAATAGTCCAACAAATGAGCCCCAAGAAAACATGGTGTATGACGAACATCAAACCTCATCATCACAGAGCAAACCAAACGCTTACCTTGGCTATCATTCTACAACGGCTAATCCCTCGGCACGCAGTGTAAAAGCTACTAACGACTTTTATGCAAGCACTAACAATACGCCAATAAGTTCCAGCAGAATAGATAATGCAATTGCGCAATCGCTTATACCCAAAAAAAGCACCAATACTGAAAATACCGGAATAGAAACTAGCGAATCTATAAACACAAAACAGTCTTTAAATCATAATGCGCTGCTTTGTAAGCCGTTTATTATTTTTAATTCAACTAATCTAGATCGGACTTCTTCAGTTTGCATTTTGCACTTGCAAGCACTTGCTACTGAGTTCGTTCGTACACGTGTTTTAGAATCTACGCAGAGCCAGCCATTGCTCATGCCTGTTTCTTCAGCATACAAGGAGCGTAATGCATCTGTATTAAAAGAGGCGAATATATTTGAGACGCTGAAAGGTATTCAGTTTGAAGTAGTACATAGTCATCAAAAACTTATATTAAAACAAGTTCCGTCAGGTATTAGACAACTCCCGTGGGCGAGCATTTTTGCTAAGATAGATTTTGTAGATATGTTAGCTGGCCAAACTGATTTTTCAGCCAATCGTTATCAAGCGCTATTTGAATCAATTGCCAACGCTTGGATTTCAGTACAAGATATTAATAATAGTACAATTGATGCTTGGCTTAATGTCATATCACAAGAAGCGTTAAGTGAACTATTAAAAAAACAATCTGTTGGTATCGATATAAATGAAATATACGCGGATCGCACCCTCAACTAATGATAAATAATTCCGACTCTGATTATATAAAATCTAAAGTGATTTGTATCATGGGGCCAACGGCGTCAGGTAAAACATCACTCGCAATTGACGCTGCACATAGACTAAACGGAGAAGTTATCAGTGTTGATTCAGCCTTAATTTACAGAGATATGGACATTGGTACAGCTAAACCTGACGAACAAGAGAAAAAAGGCATTGAGCATCATTTAATTGATATTCTTTCTCCCGAGCAAACCTATAGTGTTTCAGATTTTTTGAAGGACGCTGAGCGGTGCATAATTGAGATAATTGCTAAAGGTAAAACACCTATTTTAGCCGGTGGCACAATGATGTACTTTAATGCATTAATCAATGGTATCAATGACCTTCCTGCCACTAACAAGGACGTAAGAGAGAAATTATTAAATTTGCCCTTGAATGACATATATGACCAATTACAGGAAGTTGATCCGGTTAGCGCTAAGCGAATCCATGCAAGCGATAGTCAGCGCTTGATTAGAGCCCTAGAGGTCTATTTATCAACTAATAAAAGTTTAACGCAATGGCAAAGTCAAGAAACTAAAGGTTTAGATTATGATTTTTGTCAATTTAGCATTATGCCAACTGAAAGGTCTCGTTTACACAATTTAATTGAGCAGAGGTTTGATAATATGCTAGACGCGGGTTTCGTAAATGAAGTGGAGCGTCTATTGGAAAAATATTCACTATTACCAGATATGCCATCTATGCGAAGCGTAGGGTACAGACAAGTTTGGCAGTATTTACGTGGTGAGTTGAAGCATGGTGAAATGCGAGAAAGAGGGGTGATAGCGACTAGGCAATTGGCCAAAAGACAAATAACCTGGTTACGAGGTTGGCCCGCAATAACTCAACTGTATAGTGAAGATAACAATAATGTTAGGTTTCTTGTACAAAAAGTGGGTGCAACCTAACAAACAATTATGTACACTAAAATAAGTCATAGTAAACCATCAAATAAAAACATAACAAGGATATCTAATGGCGAAAGGTCAATCACTACAAGACCCGTTTTTAAACGCACTGAGAAAAGAACGCATTCCGGTGGCTATTTATTTGGTTAATGGTATTAAATTGCAAGGACAGGTTGAGTCATTCGACCAATTCGTCGTTTTGCTTAAAAACACAGTTAGTCAAATGGTTTACAAGCACGCAATATCAACCGTCGTTCCATCAAGGGCAATTACGATGCCTACTAATCACCCGGAAGATGGCTCTCAAGACTAAACTGTTGGAGTTTTTGATTGTTTGATCGTTATGAAGCCGGTGAGCAGGCTGTTTTAGTTCACGTTAATTTCTCTGACGAACAAAACAAAGAAGACCTAGATGAACTACAGATGTTAGTTTCTTCTGCAGGGGTAAATAATGTTGGAGTTGTCACTGGTTCTCGCAACTCGCCTCATGCAAAATACTTTGTTGGAAGTGGAAAAGCAGAAGAAATTGCCGACACAGTAAGCGCTTTAGAGGCAGATGTTGTGATTTTTAATCACGCTTTGTCGCCTTCCCAAGAGAGAAATTTAGAAAAATTATGCAAATGTCGAGTACTTGATCGTACTTCGCTAATACTTGACATTTTTGCCCAAAGAGCTAGAACCCACGAAGGGAAGTTGCAGGTTGAGCTAGCCCAACTCAAGCACTTGTCTACACGCTTAATTCGAGGATGGACTCACTTAGAGCGTCAAAAAGGTGGGATTGGCTTGCGTGGGCCCGGTGAAACTCAATTAGAAACAGACAGACGGTTACTTCGAGGTAGAATTAAATCTATTTTAAAACGCCTTGAAAAAGTGCAGAAACAGCGAGAGCAAGGACGTAGGTCTAGAAAACGAGCTGAAATTCCCACGTTGTCACTAGTTGGTTATACAAATGCTGGAAAATCTACATTGTTTAACACAATTACTGAAGCTGGCGTTTATGCTGCAGACCAACTTTTTGCCACACTTGACCCCACTTTGAGAAAAATTGAACTTGATGAAGTTGGTCAAGCAATACTAGCTGATACAGTTGGCTTTATCAGGCATTTGCCGCACGACCTGGTTGCCGCTTTCAAAGCCACATTGCAAGAAACCCAAGAAGCAAATTTACTTCTTCATGTTGTTGATTACGCTGATGATCAATATCTACAAAATATGGACGATGTGAATGAAGTGCTTGACGAAATAGATGCTGACGAAGTACCTCAATTAATTATCTGTAACAAAATAGATAGGCTAGACGGGGTTGAACCAAAGATAGATCGGGATGAGAATGGTCATCCAATTAGGGTCTGGGTTTCCGCTCAACAAAACAAAGGCATTGATTTATTAAAAAAAGCCCTCACTGAATGCTTAAGGCAGGAAATGGTGAACCATACTTTAATTGTCCCTGCCAGCGATGGAAAAGTGCGTGGTCTGCTTTTTGAGCTAAACTGTATTAAAGAGCAAGGGTACTTAGAGTCAGGCGAATGGGTGGTGGAGATAACAATGCTATCATCCGATTGGCATAGAATTGATAAAAAAGTAGAACATAGATTAAGTCAGTACATAAAACACTAGCGTCTTTAAGTAGCGTGGTATTGATGTGAATTCAGACTTACAAGAAATAAAATTTTAATTTAACAAAACATAAAACTATTCACGTATTCATTTAGTATAAACCCAGTAGACATTTAACTTTCGGAGTAAACATATGGCTTGGAATGAGCCGGGTGGTAATAATAACGACCCTTGGAAGAATCGTGGTGGCAAAGAGCAAGGTCCACCAGATATAGACGATGTGTTGAAAAATCTTTTCGGCAAATTTGGTAAAGGTGGAGATGGCGGTTCTGGATCTTCATCTGGTCCAAGTTTGACCGGTAAAAGTATAGCCCTTATTCTTGGGCTAATATTTTTAATATATGCGGCAAGTGGAATATACACAATCAAAGAAGCGGAAAGAGGTGTTATTCTGCGTTTTGGTGAATTTCATTCTCTCGCAACGCCAGGACTACAGTGGCGTCTTCGTTTTATAGACGAGGTGTACCCTGTAAACATTCAAACTATACGCGCTTTAGCGTCTTCAGGCTCTATGTTAACTGAAGACGAAAACGTAGTGAGTGTTGAAATGGAAGTTCAGTACAGAGTGGTTGATCCTGCACAATGGATGTTTGCTGTTGTTAATCCTGAACAAAGCTTATCACAAGCTTTTGACAGTGCGATTCGTTACGTTGTGGGTCATTCCAGAATGGACGATGTACTAACAGAAGGACGTGAAGTGGCTCGCCAAAGAGTACTTGAGGAACTTCAAAGTATTGTAGATCCATATCAGATGGGTGTTGCAGTAGTAGATTTAAACTTTACTAACGCGCGTCCACCTGAACAAGTAAGAGATGCGTTTGATGATGCAATTGCTGCGCAGGAAGATGAAGAGCGTTTTATTCGAGAAGCGGAAGCTTATGCTCGTGAAATTGAGCCTAGAGCAAGAGCACAAGTAAATCGAATGAATGAAGAAGCGCAAGCTTATAAAGAGCGTTCCATACTAGAAGCGCAAGGTGAAGTTGCTAGGTTTGAAGAGTTGCTACCCCAATATGAAGCAGCGCCAGACGTAACCCGCCAACGTATTTATCTTGAAACGATGGAAAGTGTATTTTCAAACACAACCAAAGTAATGATAGATACTGAAGGTAGTGGCAACATGATGTATTTACCACTCGATAAAATAATGGAGCGCCAAGGCGTAGCGCCTTCAACCGGTGCTAGAGGTGCTCTAGAGAACCTAAGAAATCAAGGTGCTGATTTACAAAATCAACTACCTCAGAACATTATTAACGGCCGTACTTCTAGTCGTTCAGGGAGAAACTAACATATGAAAAATGTATCTATTATTGTAGTCGTATTGTTAGCCTTGCTAGGTCTTAGTTCTATCTTCGTTGTTAAGGAAGGCACCCGTGCAATTGTTATCACTTTTGGTAAGGTGAAACAAACGTCTGAAGGGACAACTAAAGTGTATGATCCTGGTCTTCATTTGAAGATTCCAATTTTCGATAGAGTGCAACCGCTTGACGCAAGAATACAAACACTAGACGAACGTGCTGACCGGTTTGTAACAAGCGAAAAAGAAGATTTGATTGTAGATTCTTACGTAAAGTGGAAAATAGAAGACTTTGAAACCTATTTCCTATCTACAAGCGGTAACAAGGTTCAAGCTGAAGCGCTACTGAAACAGAAAGTAAACAACGGTTTGCGTTCTGAATTCGGTACAAGAACTATTCAACAGATAGTGTCTGGTGAGCGTAGCGAATTAATGGATTCGGCAATGACTCAAGCATCAGAAGGTTCGGGTGAGTTAGGGATCCGAATAATTGATGTAAGAGTGAAAAAGATAAACTTACCTGAAGAAATTAGTAATTCTATTTTCAATCGTATGCGTGCTGAGCGTGCCGCGGCTGCAAGAGAATATCGTTCTGAAGGTAAAGAGCAAGGTGAAATCATTAAAGCTAACATTGATGCTAGAGTTGAGATAATGTTGGCCGATGCTGAAAGAAACGCTAGACAATTAAAAGGTGAGGGTGATGCACAAGCCGCGCAAATTTACGCTCAAACCTACAACAAAAATCCTGAATTCTATAGCTTCTTGCGTAGCATGGATGCATATAGAAACAGCTTCAATAGTAAGCAGGATGTGTTAATTGTTGAGCCAGACAGTGATTTCTTCCGCTTCTTAAATAATAGTTCAGGCGTTGCTAACTAGCCGAAAACTATATCTTTATTACTTTTTAAAAACGTCAGCAGAAAGCTGGCGTTTTTTTATGTATAAATAATAAAAACTATTGTCCTAATAAATAGTCATAATTTAACAATGCATTCGCTCTAGACCCAATCTACTAAACAATGTAACCTAATTTTATTCAATATATGAAAGTAATTTCCTAATATCGTTTACGCATAACGCATTTTAAGTTAACACTACCAATGGAGACATACATGAAGCCAGAAACTATTGCCTTACACGCAGGTTATAGCTAGCGAACCAACTACTAAAGCAGCCACTACCCCTATTTACCAAACTACCTCTTTCACTTTTGATAATACTCAGCACGGAGCAGACCTTATTTAATTTAGCTGTCCCAGGTAATATCTACAGTAGAATTATGAACCCAACTAATGCTGTTCTTGAACAAAGAATTACGGAACTAGAAGGCGGTATTGGCGCGCTTACTGTTGGGTCTGGTATGGCTGCAATTCGATATGCAATTGAAACTATTGCTGATGTAGGGTCAAACATAATTAGTTCGAGCCAACTTTATGGCGGAACATATAATTTATTTGCTCACACATTTCCTCGTCAAGGAATAGAAACGCGTTTTGCAAAGGCAGACGATTTTGATCAAATTGCTGCGTTAATAGATGAAAATACCAAAGCCTTATATTGTGAATCCATTGGTAACCCTGCTGGCAATGTAGTTGATATTAAGCGCTGGGCAGAAATAGCGCATGCCGCTGGCGTACCCTTAATTGTTGATAATACAGTGGCTACCCCTGTTATTTGTCGTGTATTTGATTTTGGTGCCGACATCGTTATTCATTCTTTAACAAAGTATATTGGTGGTCATGGAACAACCATAGGCGGCGTTATTGTTGACTCAGGTAAATTTGATTGGGCAGCTAACAGTGAGCGTTTCCCAATGATGACTACTCCAGACCCTTCTTACCATGGTGTTGTGTATACTGAGGCGCTAGGTGAGGCCGCGTATATTGGGCGCTGCAGAGTTGTACCTTTAAGGAATACTGGGGCTGCTTTGTCTCCAAACAGTGCTTTTCAAATCATGCAAGGTTTAGAAACGTTATCGTTAAGAATGGAGCGTCATTGCGAAAATGCGGTAGCCGTTGCCCATTACTTAAATGACAATCCGGCAGTTACTTGGGTAAATTATGCAGCTTTACCTTCAAGTGAATATTATGATACCTGTCAACGCATTTGCGGTGGAAAGGCGGCTGGTATTATTAGTTTTGGCATTAAAGGCGGAATAGAAGCTGGTTCTAAATTCATAGATGCGCTTCAACTTATTCTAAGATTAGTAAACATTGGCGATGCGAAGTCTTTAGCATGTCACCCTGCTAGTACTACTCATAGACAACTTAACCCAGAAGAATTAGCTAGTGTTGGCGTGTCTGAAGAGATGGTGAGAATTTCAGTAGGGATTGAACATATTGACGATATTATTGCTGACATTGAACAAGCGCTAGTAGCGAGTCAATGCTAACGTTTTTACTATTAGAAGGGCTGTTTAGGTTCTAAAGAGCCCTTTTCTAAAATCATTCATTTGTAACCGCGGTTTGTATTGCTCAAAATAGCTCCTCAGTGATCGCATTTTTAATCTATGTCTCTTACTAAAACTTCGCGATGAATATCATTCTTATTTCTGCTATTATTTAGGCCATAACCAGAAACATATACAATACATAATAACAAGAATCTCTAAGAGGTCGGTTTGTCTAATAATAATTCTAATCAAACACCAAATAATGCTGCGCCGGCGCAAAGCGGCATGTTCAATAAATTTCTGGCCACAGTCGAATGGTTAGGTAACCTACTGCCTCATCCTATTACCCTTTTTGCATCTCTTGCGATATTCATCGTTATATTAAGCGGTATATTAGGTTATTTCGATGTAAGTGTAATGGACCCTCGGCCAGAAGGCGCAAAAGGACGTGAAGCAGACGGCATTATTGAAGTCATTTCCTTGCTTAACGCTGATGGGTTGCGTCAAATTGTTACTAACTTAGTCACTAATTTTACTGGCTTTGCACCGCTTGGTACGGTGTTAGTTGCTTTATTGGGCGTTTCACTTGCAGAGCATTCAGGGTTGTTAAGTACAATTATGC
>DDIL01000197.1:0-225 GCA_002338515.1 Glaciecola sp. UBA1851
ATTATCTACAATGAATTATGCAAAGGTAAAATTGTTGAATCGTCCAAACACACATACGTTAAAATAATAGAGAACTTGCATTGTAAAGGCGCTCAAGGCGTGATTTTAGGCTGCACTGAAATCCCTTTATTGGTGAAATCGACAGACACTACCGTACCTTTATTCGATACTACTTTTATTCACTCAGAATATGCGGCTAAATGGGCATTAGATTGAACTTAACTT
>DDIL01000197.1:597-27436 GCA_002338515.1 Glaciecola sp. UBA1851
ATTCTTAATACACCACCATCAACAACCAATCGACACTTTGTTGAATAAACAGCCCATAGCGGAAACCTAGCCAATATATTTTTGCGCGTAAAGGTGAATATAATGATGTTTTAATGTACTATCCGCGCATTCAATTCAAAGACATATTTTTAGGCCAATTAAGGTAATTCATGACAGTTGAGCAATATAATCCGAATAAAACCACTACACTAGAAACGCCCGTTAAAGTGATAGAAGAACAAGCAAACACCTTAAATACAACAGGTAATAATGCGCGTATTGGATTTATTAGTTTGGGCTGCCCGAAAAACCTAGTTGATTCAGAAAGAATTCTGACGCAATTACGCACCGAAGGCTATGATGTTGTGCCTAGTTACAACAATGCTGATTTGGTTATTGTTAATACTTGTGGCTTCATTGATGCCGCGGTTGAAGAGTCGTTAGACACTATTGGTGAAGCGTTGGCTGAAAACGGCAAAGTAATTGTTACCGGTTGCTTAGGTATTAAAGAAGATGAAATTCGTGAAGTGCATCCAAATGTGCTGGCTGTAACAGGGCCACATGCTTATGAAAGTGTGGTTGAACAAGTGCATGAGTTTTTACCTAAACCTTCACATAATCCATTTTTAAACCTAGTGCCTGACCATGGTATTAAACTAACACCCAGACATTTTGCCTATTTGAAAATTTCAGAAGGTTGCAACCATAAATGTACGTTCTGCATCATTCCTTCTATGCGTGGCAAGCTTGTTTCTAGGCCAATCGGTGAAGTGTTAGACGAAGCGAAACGATTAAAAGCCGCTGGCGTAAATGAGTTACTCGTGATTTCGCAAGATACTAGTGCTTATGGTGTTGATGTAAAATACCGTACTGGATTTTGGGACGGTATGCCAGTAAAAACCCACATGCAACAACTAAGCGAAAAACTTGGTGAAATGGATATGTGGGTTAGGTTGCATTATGTTTATCCTTATCCTCATGTTGACGACTTAATCCCGTTAATGGCTGAAGGTAAAATTCTACCCTATTTAGATATTCCCTTTCAGCATGCGAGTAAACGTATATTAAAATTAATGAAACGTCCTGGTAGCAGTGAACGCACTGTTGAAAGAATTAAAAAATGGCGTGAAATTTGCCCTGACTTAGTGATACGTTCAACATTTATTGTTGGTTTTCCAGGCGAAACTGAAGAAGAGTTTGAAGAACTATTAGCATTTTTAAAAGACGCTCAATTAGATAGAGTGGGTTGCTTTAAGTATTCACCTGTAGAAGGCGCAACCGCTAATGCGTTACCAGACCATATTAGTGAAGAAGTGAAAGAAGAACGTCTTGCAAAGTTTATGGAAGTACAATCTGAAATTAGTGCACAAAGACTACAAAACCGAATAGGAAACGAGTACTTTGTTACCGTAGACGAAGTCACTAGCGAAGGAGCTATTGCAAGGAGTTTTGCAGAAGCCCCCGAAATTGATGGTCTTATCCATATCAATGACGTTCATGATTTAACGCCGGGCCAACGGTTGTGGGTTGAAATTATACATGCTGATCAACATGATTTATGGGCCGTTCCTTCAGCAGACCAATAACCCACTTGTCACTATAACCACCTTTAGAAAAACGAGCTTGCTATGTACAGCTCGTTTTTTGTGTAAAGCTTAAATTTGTATAATCCACTTGTCTCAATTCCTTAATTTATACTTTTCTAGTAAGCAATCAATGTCCTATATTAAATCTAAAGCATCAATTTAACATGCCGATAGTTCATTCTTGATAAGTAGCAAAAATTTGACCCCATAGAACCTGTATTCAAAGTAAAAAGGGAAAACTGTGAATCTTTTAAAGACTTTTTTGTTAGTCAGCAGCGTGTTTATATCCAATATAGCTATATCTCATGAAAACGTAGAATTTTCTGGCTTTGCACGAATTGTGGGTGGATATTACGACCAAGATAGCGCTGAATTTAGAGATTACGGCAGTAAAATCCTGATAGATAACGACTCCTTAATTGCTCTAAGAACAGACTATACGGCAACAGACAACCTTTCTTTTGTTGCTCAAGTGATAGAACACACAGGCAAAACTCGAGAATCAGGTATTCAATGGTTATATGCCGACTATAAATTTAACAACCAATTGAAAGTGCGATTAGGCCGGCAACGCATGCCACTATTTCAATATAGTGACGTTATTGATGTAGGTTTTGCTTACCCATGGATAACTGCACCTGTCACTATTTACAATGAATATTTGTTTACTGAATTTGATGGCGTACTGACAAGGTATCACATTAGCAACAAATCACTCTTTGGATATATTGAAGCCTACTATGGCAATTATAAAAGCGATGTGAGAGTTTTTGGTGATATAGTTGACACAAAAACTGAAAACTTGTTTGGCACAGTACTTAACATTAGCTTTGGCAATTTAACTATGCGATTTGCGACCGCTCAAGCAAATATAGCGATTGACCAGCCCTTATTGAATGAAGTTATTAATATTTTACGCCAAGCGGGATTTAACGAGTCTGCTAATGCCTTATCTATTGATAATACGGTTAACATGTATACTGCGGGCTTCAAATATGAAGATTTAAAATTTTTCTTAAGTGGCGAAGTTTTAAGGTTCGATAGTTCAGCTTTCTTAGTTGGTCAAAGAAATGGTGCTTACTTAACAGCGGGTATCAATGATTATCCTTTCATTTATCACGCCACTGCTGCAATAGGTAATTCTAAATATGATGAAAAACCTACCGACATCCCTTTGGGCGTGTCACCTCTTCTTGACCAAATTTACTTTGCCGCTAATCAAGTTTTTGACAATATTCCAAAAGATGAAGGCGCTATATTTACACTAGGTACACGTTACGAAATGACTGAAAATGCGGCTTTAAAAGCAGAAGTTTCTATTGTTCGTGGCGCAACTGATAGTAGAGGTTTTTTATCCTCTCCCAACCCCAACGCCGGTAAGCAGTCGGGTACCTTATTTCAGCTTGCAGTGGAGTATGTTTTTTAACATGAAAATATTCATTCCACTTAAAAAATATATTTTAAAAACTAGTTGTTTAGCTTTGCTAATATCATCTAGCAATATTGTTTTTGCAGAAAAATTATTAGTGATTACGCATAAAAACAATGATGTTCCGAGTTTAACCAAGCAACAAACAGTCAATTTGTTTATGGGCGGAGCAAATAAATTTGGTCTTACGCCAGTTTCGTTATCTAATGACGACAAGCTTATCAGAGAAAAATTTAATACATTTGTTATTGGACTGACTGAATCACGCATTCGCTCATACTGGGCGCAAATGCAATTTTCAGGCAGAGGAAAACCACCTGAGACCATTGATACGCAGGAAGAAATGGTGAAACTGATAAGTTCAGATACGCGATATATCGGCTATGTATCTGATGAAACCGCTCTGCCTAAAAATGTACAAATTGTTTTTAGCCTTGACACTAGCCTAGAATAGAACGCGTAATTTAATTGCTAACCCACTAACGAGCTAAAATCAGTTGGCTGAACAAGTAGTTTTTCTAATGGCATGGGTTTAAAGAAATAGTATCCTTGAAGCTCATCACAACCCTGTGCAAATAAAGCCTCAACTTGTTCAATCGTTTCAACACCCTCTGCACATACTTTTAAATCTAGTTTTTTAGCCAAGTGGATTATAGAATTAGTGACTAATGTACCTTTATCAGAATCACCATATTCTTGTACAAATTCTCTATCTATTTTTAATGTATCAATGTTAATTTTAGTCAAATAGCTGAGTGACGAGTACCCTGTTCCAAAATCATCTAGTGCGATACTGCATCCAATACTTGATATTTCTTCAAAAAACTCTTGGGCTATATTAAAGTTTTCAAGATAGGCAGATTCCGTCACTTCAAATTGAATATTGGTAGGAGAAATATCATATTGTTTAAAGAATGCCTTAATTTTAAAAAGTAGCTCCGGCTGATTTAAATCATTGGATGATAAATTTAAAGAAACGACAATATGTCTACCAAATACCTTAATCAACTTGTGTATGTCTTTGCAAGCTTGCTCAATAACAAAATAAGTGATGCTATTGATTCTGCCGCTGTTTTCTGCAATTTTTATAAATTCATCAGGCGATATAAAACCCAAAGTTGGATGAATCCATCTTACTAACCCTTCAAATCCGACCGTTTCACCTTTATCATTTACTTTACCTTGATAATACAGTGAAAATTCTGAACCTCGAATCGCATTTAATAAACTATTCGCTATCAATATTCTACGATTAGTTTTTTCAACCATTGCCTCGTTGAAAATAACGACATTGTTTTTACCATGCTCCTTGGCTTCATACATGGCAGTATCAGCATTACTGATTAACAAATCGATATCATAATTAGCATCTTCAGCATAGGTAATCCCAATACTTGCACCTGACTCAATCTCCCATTGCTCTATGGTGTATGGTTGGTTTAATACAAATAATAATGACTGAGACAACCTACCAATGCTATCGCATGTAATTTCTTCTGTAGTTAAAAATAGAAATTCATCACCGCCAAAGCGACATAGTACGCCACTATCTCCTACCACTCCTTTCATTCTATGAGTCGCTTGCTTCAGTAACGAATCGCCAACATGATGTCCATAGCTATCGTTTACACCCTTGAATCCATCTAAATCGATATAAAAAAGTGCGCAAGAGCCATTTGTTGACTTAAATTCTGATAAATATTGTTGTAGTTTATTAGTAAAATGATGTCTATTAGCTAAGCCTGTAAGCTCATCATAATTTGCAACTTTTTCCATTTTTAATTGCTGTTCTTTTAGTGCATCTATATAGCGTTTACTTTTTTGCTCTTCTGCAAATATTGTTTTCATCATGTCACTAAATGCAAGCGCTAGTGTTCTAAATTCTTTTTTCCCAGAGGTTTCAAGTTCAATAGAATAATTTTTAGTTGTGGTAGTTTTCTGAGCTAATTCTGCAAGTTTACTAAATGGCAAAAGCAACCTACTTGTGATCCACAAAGAGGTAAGTATGACACTAACCAAAATGAAAATTGTTACAGGGGCAGCAGTTGCAATTAATTCTTTTCTTGTCTTAACCAAAGGGGTTTGAATATCATTTACAATTAGTAGTTTACCTAACGGAATAGCTGGATTGCCAATTGGGTAAAGTGCAACAAGTTCATCTTGAATAATATTGGTTCCATATCCATCAGACATGTCTTTAAAGTCATTTAGTCTTTCTTGAATTTCACCATTTGTTATTGTGTTATCAATCTTGTTGGGGGAGCTTTCAAAATTAACTTTAACCGCACTACCTCTATAAGAGTGCAATAACGAGTTATCTGGTTTTAGAACGTAGGCATATTTTACATTTTCATACCTATCTAAACGCAAAAGGATGGTTGTTATTCCAAAATAATTTACGTCTTTACTTGCTACGGAGGGTAATAAGTCATCAGAAATGTTAGAGGCTAATCCAGCTAAATCATTTGCCGCAGTTTCCTTATACAAATTTTCGTGCACAAGACTAGCCAGAAGCAATATCATGATAGATACGCAACATATAGAAACGCTGATTATCAACGTAGATGTTGACCGAATAGTTTTTAGCATTATGTAATTATATTTTGATTAGGCACGCTCAGATGTATGTCTTGCTAAACAAAAGTATAGTGATTAGTACTAAAAAATTTTGTTCTATAATCATCGTAGGTTTTATATGAATTTCAGAACAACAAAATTAAATTTACCACATAATCTTGTATTGACACTAACATAAAATCATAAGGAAGGCGCTACTATCAGTAAAGAGCCGTGATTAGCAACGCAATTTTAAAAAGCTTATTAAAAGGCTCTAGCAGGAAAGTTAAATTGTTTAATTCGCGAATTTCCTTTATGAGTTCTATTCTAGGCTTTTTAGCTGCAATTTTGATAGCGTTTTGATAAATATCGACACTACGTTTAAACAATCCGTATTGGATATTAAAAGCTTCATTAAATAAGTGAAAATAATTGTTAGTTGCTTTTAGAAGTGAATTGTTGAAGATAATAAAAAGCCCTCGTTAAGAGGGCTAGATATGCTAGCGTTACGCTTTTTTACGGCGTGACCAACCTAGAACAGCAATACTCAATCCGATTAGAGCAAGCGAAGAAGGCGAAGCCACGTTTTGCGTAGCAAGCACGCTTACATTGTCTACACCTAAATTAAAGTTACCTTGGTTATCAGACTGTGCAAATCTGATGTCATATGACATACCTGGCGTAACAAATGATGTTATATCAATCATATAAGAAGTATATGGCTGAGTCGGCTCTCCATCAATGCCAATGTAAAAATTAGAGAGTACACCAGAGTCTGTGTCGAAAGCATCAGAACCGAAGGCCATTAAATCGACTCTAGCGTGTTGATTCGGACCACCATTTTCATCCAAGCCATCGGGACTAATTGCTAAGTCAGCTAATGTTTGAACAAACATATCAAATGAAAAAATAACCTCAGTTACAGAAATTGGTACCATGAATGTTTGCGTTAGTGCATGAGTTCCTGGCCCGCCTTGAGATGACACGGCATAAAAGCTTCCATCAGACGCCCCTACTGTCGCGAAAGTTCCATTTGATGGCGCTAACTCAGAAGTCACTTCTATTGAGCCTGAGCCAGAGTCAGTAACTGTCCATCCACTTACATCACCAGTTTCAAAGCTACCATTTGTTAGTAATTCTATTGGAGTTGCATATGCGGTCGAAGCGGCCATTAAGCAAAAACTTGCACAGGCTAATTGTTTAACCATAGTTTTTTTCATTATATTCCCTTGATGTTAAAAAAGTGTTAATCCGAGTAAGATATGCATAACTTAGGCCGAAAACCATAAATCACTGATTTTTATGTTCTTTTTATTTTAAACTTTCCGGAAAAATAATCGTTTGTAAAAAAAGCTGACAGTGAAATTTAATATACTGTTCTGCCTTATCGAGCATTAATTAGGCTGTATGTTTTTGCAAACATATTTAATTATCTTTATTGTAGAAAATCAAAAACAAATATATTGTTCTAAATCAATTAAATGCAGCCAAATCTTCCGGTGTATCAACGCCATGCGGCGGGGCTTCATTTGCTTCCGCTATTTGAATATCATAGCCATGATATAACACTCTAAGCTGTTCTAACGACTCAATTGACTCATAGTGACTAGATTCTAAATTAATATACTCACTAACAAAGCCAGCCGTATACGCATATATTCCAACATGCCTAAAGTATGCCTTGCTGGCCATGCTTTGCGTATTTTGAACCCAGTTTCTGTCAAAGGGAATAGGTGCTCTGGAAAAGTATAATGCCTTGCCATTTTTAGCAAAAGTAACCTTCACTATATTAGGGTTATCTATTTCTTTTCGGTTACTAATAGGAAAACAAAGCGTCGCCATTTTTACATTAGCGTTAGGTTGGGCAATCAGCATTTTGGCTACTTGAGAGATATTAGCCACCGGGATAAAAGGCTCATCTCCTTGCACATTCACAACGACTTCATTGGCAGGTATTTCTTCTATTTCAATCACTTCAGCGAGTCTTTCTGTACCTGACTCATGCGTACATTTTGTATAACAAACATCTCCGCCAAAGCTTTGCACTAAATCGCCTATTCTGTTGTCATCAGTGGCAATAATTACTCTGTTTGCCCCTGCTTTCTGACTTCGTTCAAATACGTGTTGGATCATAGGTTTGCCATGGATCAGAGCCAATGGCTTACCAGGAAAACGACTAGAACCGTATCGTGCAGGGATAATAACAGTAAATGACATGAGGTGCCTTTATTAATAATTATGGGTTACTTTCGAACGCTTTCCATTTCCTCAAGCGATAACTCACGCGCCGTATCTTCTAGCAGTACGGGTATGTTGTCTTTTATTCCATATGCCAAACGGTCGAACTTACACACTAACTCTTTTTCGGATTGCCCTTCTACCAAAATGTAAGTTAATTCCCCTTTACACACTGGGCAAGCAATTATGTTTAATATTTTTTTATCAAAAGCCATCAATTATTCCCATTTAATTTAAAGGACTAGTGCCTCCAAGAATACATGGCTAAGCAACTAAACCCAATATAATTTGCGTTCAACAGTACTAAAAATTTATTCTTTCTTAGTCGCTAATTTTTTTTCAACAAAATGAAAAAATTCATCATTCAAATTTGTTTCTATCAACAAATACCAACAATGCTTATGTGCAAATTCTGTGCACTTTACTGCATCTTTTTCAGTCATTAAGATTAATTTGTTTTTTGGAATATCATGACTCAAATATTGATAATGGTCAGGGTAACCTTTTTGCTCAGTTGCAGTAATACCCAAACTTATTAACGTATCAAAAAAGCGTTGAGGATCCCCTATTCCTGCCATAGCCAATATATTTTGCTCATTCAGATAAGATGAAAAATCATCGATTGCTACTTTCTCTTTAGTATGAACATTAATCCAATAAGTCGGTACTAAGTTTGCGCCAAAGTAAGGCGTATCACACATTTTAGGAAACCAGTTTGGTTTATTGTTTTGAAGCTCGTCAATCTCAGTTGCAACGCCTTTATTTTCAATAATTGCCGACACGGTGTTTAGTCGCCATGCCCCTTCCCGCAGTGGGCCCATAGGTAATAAAAAGCCATTTCCTAGGCCGCGTTTATCAACCACACATAATTCGATGTCGCGCTTCAACGCATAGTGTTGCATACCATCATCACAAATAATGACATCGCACTTTAAATTACGCTCAATGTATTGAGCAGCCCTTCCCCTATTTGGGTCTATCACTACTTCACAAAGTGCGCGATTATTAATTAAAGCGGGCTCATCTCCAACTAAATCTGGTTTATCGTTATTTTGTAGCAAATATGGAAACTGCTTACATTGTCCTCCATAACCTCTTGAGAGCACAACAGGGGTATAACCATTTTGCTGAAACCAAGACACAAGACTAAGCACAACAGGCGTTTTTCCATTTCCCCCAATACCTATATTGCCCACTATAATAACGGGGATCTTAGACCCTGTACTAGCTAACCAGCTAAAACCATAAAACTTTCTTCTTAAGGTAGAAATTACGAAGAACAACAAGGTGAATGGGAATAAAATCCAGACCCATTGATGATTATTGAACCACGCTCTTTGAAGTTTTTCTTGCATTTAGGCTATGTCATTTTGAATATAGTGGTTTTGGATTTATGTTTGTGAAAATTGTAATGCATGTAATTGTGCATACATGCCATTTTTTGCGAGTAAGTCATCATGACTACCTGATTCTAAAATTTCCCCACTATCTACAACTAATATCATGTCTGCATTTTCTATTGTTGAAAGCCTGTGCGCCACCACAATACTGGTTCTCGATTTTTGCAACTCATCCAATTGATGTTGAATAAATTTCTCAGATTCTGTGTCTAATGCTGATGTTGCTTCATCTAAAAGTAATATAGGTGCATCGGTTAGTATTGCTCTAGCAATAGCTATACGTTGGCGTTGTCCACCTGAAAGCATAAGGCCGTTTTCGCCAACAATGGTTTCAAATCCATCACTTTGTTGTTCTACAAAGTCAGTAACATGCGCCATGTCAGCGGCTTGTTTTATTTGCTCGAAACTCACCTCATCTTCTTTGCCATAAGCAATATTGTTTGCAATGGTATCGTTAAATAACACGACTTGTTGCGACACTAATGCAAACTGTTTTCTCAAACTACGCAAGGTGCAATTATTTATATTCTGCCCATCAATCGTAATGGTGCCACTATCAACCGCGTAGAAACGTGTTAGCAAATTCGACAGGGTAGACTTGCCGCTTCCAGAGCGCCCTACTAATGCAACTGTTTGTCCTGGCTCCACGTTAAAAGATACATTCTTTATGGCGGGAGTGTTTTTACTTGGGTAGGTAAAAGTAACGTCATTTAATGATAATTTCCCGCTAACTTTTGAAAGTTCTAAGGTTCCAGTATCAACTTCGTTTTCATTATCCAATACATCAAAAACGCTAGCGCATGCCGCCATGCCTTTTTGAAATTCTGTATTGACTGTTGTTAGTTGTTTGAGTGGCTTAAGTAACATTACCATGCATACAATCACGTTAATGAAAATACCAGCGGTTAGTTCTTCCATCATAGCCGGTAAACTAGCCGCAAAAAGCACAAAAGCTAAGGCCACAGAAGCAATAATTTGAATAGTCGATACGCTTAAAATTTGAGACGTAACCAACTTCATATTTTGCAATCTGTTTTGATTATTTCGTTGGGCAAACTTTTCAGATTCAAGCTTTTGCCCATCGTGCATTAATACCACTTTATGGCCTTTAACTGCTTGTTCAACACTAGTAGTTAATGAACCCATAGCCGCCTGAATTGCATGGCTTACTTTTCTGAATCGTTTGCTAACTACCGTCACAATAACGGCAACCAGTGGGCCAATAAGAATAAAAATTAGAGACAATTTCCACGAGTAGTAGAACATAACAAGCAACAATCCAAGCACAAATACGCCATCTCGAACAAGGGTTAGCATCGCTTTACCTGCCGCTCCCCTAACTTGTTCTGTATCAAAAATGACTTTTGATATTAGGCTGCCCGTAGAGTGATTGTCATGGTATTGAATAGGCAAGTGGATGAATTTCTCGAACAGTTCTTGGCGCATTTTCATCACAACTTGCGTACCGATATACTGAAGCGTATAGGTACCCATAAAATTAAAAATGCCACGTAAAATGAATAATGGAACAATAAACAATGCGGCTGCTTGCAAGTAGTCATAATCACCCGCATTCAAGCTTTGGTCTATTAATGGCCTCACTTGTGAAAACACGAAGGTGTCTACGCCAGCGTACCCAACCATACCTAAAACTGATACGAAAAATAGAAGCTTAAACGGTTTGATGTAGCCCATAAAACGACGAATAGTGTCTTTGGTAGGTCTTGGTTTATTCTGAGTTATGTTGGCTTTTGATGACATCTAAAACTTTAACGTTCCGTTATATTTATAAAAACATCTGCATTGCCTTAGTGTACTTTTTTTATTATGAATTGGCTAACTTAATATAGTTTCAATTTAGCGATAAGATTCAGGTACTTGTAAATACCATTTCTTATTTAAATTGTTCCTGTAAGTTTGTATTTTTACGGGTTGATTACTTTTATGCTCAAATGTGAATATCAGTTGCCCATCAAGACCAGTGTTGAACATATTGATGTTGTTATTTTTAAATCGTTCAACTACCTCGTTTGAAGGATGATTCCACCTATTGTTAAACCCAGCACTGAATACTACATATTGGGGATTAACCGCTTCAATAAAGGCTTGGCTGGATGACGTTTTACTGCCATGATGAGGGGCGACAAGCACCGTAGATTGCAGGATATTACTCAATGCGTAATATTCTAACATTTGCTTCTCAGCCTTGACCTCAATATCACCAGTTAATAGAACAGAATGATGTTCGCTTGAAATTTTGACCACACAACTATGGTTATTGTGCTCACCTGATTCTTCATCAATTGGCCATAAAATTGCAACCTTTAAGTTTGGCAAATTTATGTACTGCTTAGCGTTTTCTTGAGTGTTAAAGTACGCTGCTCTGTTACACCCATTGCTAGGCGACAAGGTTTGCTCTACTTTAAAAGCCTTAGAAATAGTATTTGCCCCACCGCTATGATCATTATCAAGATGAGATAAAATCAAATATTTTAAGGAAGGAATATTTGCATATTTTAAATAAGGTAATAAAACAGCATTCGCCATACTAAATGCGTGATTTTGCATACCTGTATCGTACAGTAGAACTTGATTATTAGACTTAACTAAGTAACTGCTGCCTTGACCAACATCAAATGCATGAAATTGCCAGGATCTATCGCTTTTTGGTTCAGTCTCATCAGTTAATGATTGTACCAATAATGTGCTAGCGAACAAAAATATAAGCAAATTTTTGGACGCCATTTTAGGTAAAATAAATGTCAACACTAAAACATAGAAAAGTGGTTGTGAAAGTAACTGAGTAAAGTGAATTAAGACCGCATCAAACACATTAAAACTATTGTCAAACATACTATTTAACCATGCGCGAATATTCAAGTTAATAGCGATTAAACATTGAATACTGAGAGAAAAAGCAATATCAATTATTTCATATAGCCACATAGATGGAAGCTGGAACAAGCAACATATAGTGGCAAGCAAACACAATGGGAGCAAAATAAATGTTACCACAGGGATCATGAACAAATTAGCAAGTAAAGCACTTAGTGGAAGCGTACCAAACGTTAAAATCGCGAATGGTAAAGTAGCAAATGACATATATATTTGAAGCTTTAATACATATATAAGTTTCTGTTTCAAATTGGCATGGTGTGGAAGCGGGAAACGCCAAACATATAGAAGAATTAGCCAAACAGATGTCACACTAAACCAAAAACTTAAGCTCAGTATGGACAGAGGAAATAATATAAAGAAAATACACAACATCGCTAAAATAATACTCGTCACCTGCCAATGCTTTTTAAAGACAACAAGTAACACAAGTATGCTAAACGTTAACCATGCTCGCATTATAGGTATTTGGAAACCCGCTAATTCTGCGTAAAACAAACATAATATTAGGGTGCCGAATAGAATAAATGGCTTGAAATTAAAACTTAACTGATAGTCTTTAAACACATAACTAGTTGTGCTTACAAACACCGTCATAAAAGATTTAAGTACCAGCAAAACACATCCGAATACTGCCCCCAAGTGCATACCAGATATAGCAAACAAATGGGCAGTCCCCGTTTCTTGGAGTAATGTCCAATCTTCATCCGTTAATAAACGTCTGTCTCCGTAACTTAAGGCTAAAATGAACCTCTTCATATTAAGAGTTGACGCTTCAAGTTGATTAACTAGCGTTTGCCGAGTTGTAAGTGATCTGTGTAGAAGTTTATTAGAAGGACTATTTTTGATATAACCTAGGGCATGAATATTTTGTCCTACAAGCCATTTTTGATAGTTGAAACCACCTAAATTAGCCAACCCAACAGGCGGTTTAAGTTTAACTAAAAATTGTACTTTATCACCTTGCTGAATACCAAACGTTGGTTTGTACCATGTTATTCTAACGATAGGTTGCAAGAAAGACGGATAAGCATGAAGTGATTTGTTACCAATTTTAACAATCCTTAAATTTAATTTAGTTTTCTGCAGTTTTGGGCTTATTGTTGTCAAAGGCAGTGTTGATAAATTTAAGACTGTTCCACGCACTAGGATGCTTTGACTAAAGTATTGATCATTCTCAATACTATTAGTGTAATAATGACCTACTATGCTTATCCAAATGAATCCGGCTATTATCCCAGCAAATGTTGCCGATAACCGTTTATAGCAAACAAAAATAAATAGCAGTGAAACCAAAGCAATGAGTGAAATGTTAGGTAAACTAGGCCATAATACGCTGGTTATGATAATGCCTGAAAAACCAAACATACTCTTGTCACTGTTAGTCAATTTGGCCACAAATAGAATGTTGTATTAATTATGCCTAAGAAGTTCATTCGCAGATACTTGCCAAGCCCGAGCGCTATAAAGGCCAATAAGTCTTTAAAGCTTTTTGGTGAGTTATTGCATGATCCTAATCTATGGCATTTAAACAGACGCTCAGCCAAAGGGGCCTTTGGTATTGGTTTATTTTTCGCTTTTTGGCCCGTACCTTTCCAAATGTTTTTGTCTGCTGGTTTAGCTATTCCTCTTCGCGTCAACCTTCCTCTTTCTATTGCCACTGTATGGATCACCAATCCTATTACTATGCCGCCTATATTCTACACGGCGTATTTGGTCGGCAGTACTGTACTTGGGACGGAAATGGGTAACTTTGATTTTGAATTAAGTTGGTCTTGGCTTGCTGAATCAGTCACCACAATCGGCCCAGCATTCATACTTGGCTGTGCTATTTGCTCAGTGGTAGCGGGTTTAGCTGGATATTTTGGATTAGATTATATTTGGTGTCGCTCGGTATCCAAAGCCTGGCAAGACCGTAAAAACGAAAAAACAGAAGAAAGCTAATTGGTAATTAATTAGCTCTGCTGTTCTATAAAACTTAACAGCTTATCTTCATCCCATGTTTCTATGCCTAAGCTTTGTGCCTTAGTGAGTTTCGAGCCCGCTTTTTCACCAGCCACCAATAAGTCTGTTTTTGCAGAAATACTACCTGATACTTTTGCGCCAAAGTCTTGCAAAATACTTTTAGCTTCTGCCCTACCCATTTTTGATAAAGTACCCGTTAACACCACCGTTTTGCCTAACATAGGTTGAGCATCTTCACTAGGCGCTTCAATATCTGGCCAGTTTACGCCGTTGTTTATTAAGCTTTGCACAATCTCAGTGTTAGCTGGCTCTCTGAAAAACTCGTAAATATGATTGGCGACTATTTCGCCTACATCTTGCACTTCTTGCAGTTCTTCAATACTTGCCTCAATAACTTTATTTAAAGAGAGAAAGTGTATTGCTAAATTTCGAGCGGTTGACTCACCCACTTCTCGAATACCTAGTGAGTACAAAAACTTCGGCAATGTCGTATCTTTAGATGCATCAACAGCTTTTAATAGGTTCACTGCCGACTTATCAGCAAATCGCTCTAAACTGAGCAGTTGAGATAAGGTTAATGTAAATATATCAGCAGGATTAGTTATTAGGTTAGCATCAACTAATTGCTCAACTATTTTGTCACCTAAGCCATCAATATCGAACGCCTTCCTTGATGCGAAGTGCTTAATAGCCTGTTTCCGCTGAGCCTGACAAACTAGTCCGCCCGTACAGCGCACAACAGCCTCATCTAGCGCTCTTTCTACATGAGAATCACATACTGGACAGGTTTTAGGGAACACAATATCCTTAGCATCATCAAGTCGCTTATCTAACACAACTGATACAACCTGCGGAATCACATCTCCTGCTCGCCTTATTATGACGGTATCGCCAATTTTTACGCCAAGGCGATTAATTTCATCTTGATTATGTAACGTAGCATTTGAAACAGTCACTCCACCAACAAATACTGGCTCTAATCGAGCGACAGGTGTAATTGCGCCAGTTCTACCTACCTGAAACTCCACATCTCGAAGCAGAGTTAATTCTTCTTGAGCGGGAAACTTCTGTGCTAGTGCCCAACGAGGAGCCTTTGATACAAATCCCAGCCTTTGTTGCTGACTAATATCATTAACCTTAAACACCACCCCGTCTATATCGTAACTTAAACTGTCGCGAAGCGTTCCAATGCGTTTGAAGAACTCAATACATTGAGTCGCACCTACAACCACATCGGTTTCTTTACACAGTGGCAAACCTAGTTTAGACAATGTAGCGAGTCGTTCGCTATGAGTGTGATCATTGGCAATATCACCTCCTTCTAATACACCTACAGAATAGGCGTACATTCTAAGTGGTCGTGACGCGGTAATTTTTGGATCAAGCTGGCGCAGTGAACCTGCTGCTGCATTTCTGGGGTTGGCGAAAGCTTTACCACCCGTTGCCTTCTGTTGTTCATTTAGCTTTTCAAAACCCTGTTTGGGCATAAAAATTTCGCCGCGCACTTCTAGCCTATTTGGAATGCCATCGCCTTTTAAACGAAGAGGAATATTGGCAATGGTTTTGACATTTTGTGTAATATCTTCACCTACTTGACCGTCTCCGCGGGTAGCCGCCTGAGTAAACAGTCCATCCACATATAAAATAGAAACCGCTAAACCATCTAATTTTGGCTCACAGGCAAATTCAATATCGCCACTTATATTTAATCTATCGTGAATTCGTTTTTCAAACGATTCTAAATCGCTATCTTCAAATCCATTGTCTAAAGAAAGCATCGGCATTTCATGTTGAATTTGAGAAAACTTTGCTAGTGCTTCCCCACCAACTTTTTGGCTCGGTGAGTCAGGTGTTTTTAAACTCGGGAATTGCTTTTCTATTTTGATGAGTGTTTGCATTAAACGATCATACTCAATGTCAGGAACACTAGGATCGTCTAATACATAATACTGGTAGTTATATTTTTCTAAGGTACTTTTTATTTCATTTAAGGCCTTTGTGGCCTGATTAATATCGCTATAATCAGCAGTCATGTCTACCCTATTGTTATTCTTAATCTACATGAAAACATGAATAATTATTTTTAAGGAAATGTGATATGGAGCCTGAAAAACCAATTTACTGTGTTTTTCGTTTTCGTTCAAACTCGCGAATGCGCTCAACATATTGTTGTAAACTTTGTTTACTTAATCCAACTTTATTGCCATCTAATATTCGACAATCAAACTCATCAGATATTTTGCGAGCCGCGTTGTGCATCATATTGAATACTTGCTGAGCATCGCCTTCAATTGGCAACATCATAAACAATGAAATACCATATGTTTTAAAGGTTTCAATATTGTCTATATCAAATACACCTGGTTTAAACATATTCGTTAAGCTAAATAAAATTGGCCCTTTGCCATTAGTGTTTACATGCCGATGGAATATGTCATGCTCGCCAAATTTAAACCCTAAAGTGAGCAGTAAAGGCAACAATGCAGCACCTTGAATCGGATTATCGTCTGCAGATCTTACGTTTAAAACAAGCACATCAGTTGCTTCAACAGGTTTTGAATTATTTGATGTTTGATCACTTTGCTGTGAAGTCGTTTCAACTTGAGAAGGTGTGCCGGTTGAAGTATCAATTTGCGCGTCGGTATCGTCAAAATCAATTCGCATTTGATCGTCAGATTGGTTGTTTTTTAATGCAGGCTCTTTCCTAATTTTCTGAGCCACAGTTTTTTTATTGCGTCTAACGAAACGTTTTGCTTGCTCTGTAAAACTAAGTTGTTTTACTTCTTTTTTAGGCACCTCCAATTTCGTTGCCGATTTTTTCTTTGCAATAGGGCCATCTTGTATATTCAACGCAAAGTCAGGGTCGTTAGCAATGTCGGGGATATCATCAATGTTTGGTGTTTTATCTTCAACAGGAGCAACGTCTTTTTTCACTTCAGTATCTGATAATATTTCTTCACCCTTCTTCGCACCAGATTTTAATAAAAACGCAGGTGGGTTAGATGCGTTTACTGAAACTGAATCGTCAGAATCTTTACCGTAAATTGTTTTGTTAAATTCGGGTTTGGGTTGAGTGACCACGTTGCTATATACGGGCGTATCTGAGGCGTCAGGCAAAGACTCCTCTAAACGTGAATTGTCAACCGCATGTAGCCCAGTTGCATGTGTATCATTGGGCTTGGCCTCAAATGCATTATTATTCTTATCGAGCGAAATCACATTTGGAGCGTAAGTTAAAGATTCTTCAGCTTTATCGTTAACTAATTCATCTGCGCTGTCGTCAGCCATTTTAGGTAAATCAACATTTATCGTATCAGTTTCTTCGCTAACAGTAGTCTTTACTTCATCAGTTTCAGTTTGTTCATTATCAAACTCAACGCTTACATCATCAATAGCAATACCCGTTGTAACAGGCTCATCTGCACCGTCTAATTGTTCTGGGTTTGTTTCTTGTTTTACCTCTGCATCTTTACTTTTGTTTAGTGGGTCGTTAGCACTGTTAATTACAACTCTAGCTTTACCTACCCCCACATCATCATACATAGGTGCATCGTCTATTTCATCTTCATGAGTAAAAGTGGGAGACCAATCTTTTGACTCATAACTTGCTTTTTTAGACTGTTTGCTCGATTTGCGAATTTTCCATAAGCCATGCAACAACACGGCCGGTATGGCAATCATTCCCAGTATAAAAAGCGTAAGTTGTAAATCTTGCTGCATTATTGACCCTTTGCCTCTAATTATTATTCTGCAATGGCTAAAGCTTCTTCCATATCGACGGCTACCATTCTTGAAACACCTGGCTCGGCCATTGTAACACCAGTTAAATGCGTAGCCATTTCCATCGCAACCTTATTATGGGTTATATAAATAAACTGAACAGATTCAGACATTTGTGACACCAATCGACAAAAACGACCAACATTTGCATCATCTAATGGTGCATCAACTTCGTCTAACAAACAAAACGGTGCCGGATTAAGTCTAAATATAGCAAATACTAATGATAATGCGGTTAGCGCTTTTTCTCCACCTGATAATAGTTGAATTGTACTATTTTTCTTCCCTGGTGGCCTTGCCATAATTGTGACACCCGTGTCTAGCATATCATCGTCAGTTAAATCTAGATATGCCATGCCGCCCCCAAACACTTTTGGAAACAAACTTTTTAAATCGCCATTAATTTGCTCAAAGGTTGTTTTGAAGCGAGTACGCGTTTCTCTATCTATCTTGCGCATAGCATTTTCTAATGTAGTTAATGCCTCGGTTAGATCTAAGTTCTGTTCGTCTAAATGTTGCTTACGTTCTGATTGCTCTTCAAACTCTTGCACTGCGGCTAAATTAACCGCTCCTAAACGTTGGATACTAGAAGTTGTCTTTTCTAGTTCAGCTTGAAGCGCCTTTTCATCATTTTGTTCAGGTAACCATTCCAGTACTTCTTTTATTGACTGGTTCAACTCAGCTAATTGCTCAACATGAGATTGAGCACGCACACTTGCTCCTTCTTGTGCAATGCGTTGAGAATCAATTTCGGCTTTCAATTTATCCATTTTTATTTGAAAGCCTTGCTGCCCCTGCTCTAACAAACTAATTTCTTGTTCAATATCTGCAAGCTTTTGTTGTTTAGTTTGCATATTAGCTCGCAACATTTCTTGCTGAGCAAGCAGACTTTGAAGCTTTTCTTGCTGATCTATTTCAGGCATGCGTAAATCTTCAGCCTCAGCATCTAATAGCGATAGTTTTTCTTCATTGTCTGCACGTTGTTCTTGTTTCGTTTTTAACTGCGCTTGTAAAATTTGAATCGTATTGCGAGTTTGTTGCACAAGCATAGCTTGTTGGTGTACTTTATTTTGGATTTCATTTTGCTTAGTTTGAGCTAATTGTAATTCGTTATTTAATTTTTCTATTTTATTTTCAAAATCTAACTTTTCTTGTTCACAACTCATTACATCAATACTCAAATCTTCAACTTGTTCGTTAAAAAGCTCAAGCGACATTTTTTCTTGTTCAAGTGTATTCTTTTGATTCGTTATTTCTGACTGTATCGACTCATATCTGTCTTCAAACTGAGCTAACTGAAACGCTAAGTTATCTTGATTTAAGAGTAACTTTTGTAAATTTTGAACAGTTAAATCTAGCTCTTTTTTCGCTTGTTCATAATTAAATTGAGCGCTTTCTAGCAAGGCTTTAGTTGCGTCCATTTTTTGTTTTTTGTTTTCTACAACTTCAGCTAACTCACGCTTAATATTCAATAGTTCTTGAATTTTTGCTGCACGTGCAAATTTATTGTCCTGGTCTTGATTGTAAAGTAACGTATCAATACTCAACACATCCCCATTAGGAGCAATAAAATAGTGATTAGGGGTTAAACTGTCTTGATTTTCAATCGCACTCTTTAATGATTCAGCTAACAAATATTGATTAAATATACTGGGGATATACTCATTCGTTAATAATCTAGCAAAAGATGTGTCAATTTTGCTTTGAGTAAAGTTTGATTCGAACAACAAATTTATACTCTTATATTGCTCACTAAGATTGGCAATATCATGTTTAGTTAGGTTATTTATGCTTAGTACAACTACACAAGGCTCAAGGTGCTTCAATACTGCGTGAAGCGCTTTTTCATACCCTTTTTGAATAACAAAATAAGTATGCAGAGGCTCGGTTTTTATGACTTGGGTAATACCACCACCACTTTCAGACATTTTAAATTCAGCTTGCAAACTTTCTAACGCTTTTAACTGCGCATCAACATTCGTTAGTTCAGTTTGACTGGTTTGGTAACTAATTTGGGATTGGTTAAATTCTTCATTAAAATTGGCTATAGTTTGCTGCTGCGCTTTATACTCACTTTGATGCTTGGATTGACTGAGCTCTGACTCATGAATAGATTCTTTTACTTGCGATAACTTTTCAGTTAAAGCTTGGTTGTCAATTTGTGACAATTGAGTGGTTAACTCTAATAAGCGTGACTCTGTTCTTGCTTGAAGACTCAAAGTTTGTTGAATTTGACTATGCTTTTGCTGTAAGGCCTGATTCTTTGCAAAATAATTTTTATCAAGTTGTTTTAGCTGTGCTTGGGTGCTGTGCAGGCTACTTTCAAGTGTATCTTTGCGCCCTTCTATTTCGAACAATTGTTCTTCAAATATTTCACGCTCAGGCTCAATCTCAAGCAGTTTTTCTTGACTAACCGCTAACTCAACTTCAAGTGCATTTAAAGAATCGGTGAGTGTGTTTTCACTTAGTTTTATTTGTTCAATTTCACTTTGAATTTGTGCACTTCGTTTCTTTGCAAACAACTGAGACTGTTCCAGTTTAGTAATGTCTGTTCCTAACGTATAAATTTGTTTTTGAATATCGTCTATGTCTTGCTTTTGAATGCTTTGTTCATTCTTAAAGCTTTGTAAGCCTGATTCATCGTTGTCTTGACTAGCTTTTAAATTTTCTACCGCTAATTGTTTTTCGTTAATAATATCTTGAGCATTTTGAATCAGTTTACTTTGAGCGAGCCAACGAACCGTCGCTAATTCAACTTTCAATTTACGTTCTAATTTTTTTAACTCAGTATATTTAGTTGCCGCCGCCGCTTGACGTTTTAATTTGGCAATTTGTTCACCTAACCCTTGTCGTACATCATCTAAACGGTCTAGGTTTTCTCGGGTATGATTTATTCTATTCTGTGTTTCTCTTCGCCTTTCTTTATATTTTGAAATACCTGCGGCTTCTTCAATAAAAACACGTAATTCTTGAGGCTTTGATTCAATCAGTTTAGAAATCATTCCCTGTTCTATTATTGCGTAACTTCTTGGGCCTAAACCTGTGCCTAAGAACAGGTCTGTCACATCTTTACGCCTGCATTTGCTGCTATTTAAAAAATATGACGATACGGCCTCTTTCGTTACTAAACGCTTAACCGATATTTCATTGAAAGCAGCATATTCACCTGCAATCCTGCCACTTGAATTGTCAAACACTAACTCGACTGAGCATTGAGAGACAGCTTTGCGAGAATTCGAACCATTAAAGATGACGTCTGTCATAGCATCACCGCGTAAGTTTTTCGCAGATGATTCGCCTAAAACCCAGCGCACGGCGTCTATCACATTAGATTTTCCACAACCATTTGGGCCAACAATAGCGGTCATATCCCCTGGAAAGGGAATATTAGTTGGGTCAACAAATGATTTGAATCCTGCTAGGCGGATTTTCTTTAATCGCATGAGGTAAGTTTAGGGTAATAATGATAGGTGGTAAACTAAGATTTTACATATAATAAACAATCGCAAGTTGCTTACTTATTAGTCTTCAATAGGAATATGACACGATTGCTTACTATTTATCACAAAATTTAACTAGAGACATAACACTCATAAATTTATAATTAGATAATTAACCGGTTAGAAGCCATAAAAAAAGGACATCTATGCAAACCAATTTATCAGAATCTAATGCCAACAAAAGTGGCGCAAGCTACTTTTTTTCAGGCTTTGATCTTATAAGAACAAAAGGATTAAAACGATTTGTTCTATTTCCATTAATTATTAATGTCATCCTTTTTTCTACTGCGTTTTATTATCTACTCGACTATATACAATTTTCAGTAACCTACTTAATTGACTTAGTTCCAGATTGGGCTGGCATGGTCAAAGAAGTATTAGCCTATATTCTATGGCCAATTGCTGTAATAACTGTATTGCTATTATTTGCATTAGTATTTGGTACCTTAGCAAATTGGATAGCTGCGCCATTTAACGGTTTTTTAAGTGAAAAGGTTGAACGTTACTTAACCGGCGAATCAATGGGCGATGAAGGAATTATGGACGCTTTAAAAGATGCTCCAAGAATGCTAGGCAGAGAATTTTCAAAATTGGGATATTTTTTACCAAGAGCGATAGGTTTCTTATTATTATTTTTTCTGTTACCTGTAATTGGTCAAATAATATGGTTTTTATTTAACGCGTGGATGATGGCGGTACAGTATGTTGACTATCCTATCGATAATCATAAACGACCATTTACCTTTACCAGAGATACGCTGCGACAAGATAAATCAAGAGCATTCAGTTTTGGCATTATGGTAAATATTTTTTCTTTTATTCCTATAGTAAACTTTATTGTTATGCCAGTCGCAATTTGTGGTGCAACTTCTATGTATGTTGATCATTTCAGACATAAAATGACTTAGAGTCTGTTGAACTTTGCAGTATTAATTTACAGCAAAAATCAAAATACCCTAGTAATAACTCCCCCAATACTCCTTAGCTTTTTTTGTGGTTGCTTGGTCTAAAAAATACCGCGCAACTGCAATACTTTGATGGTCTTTACTCAGTAAATCTTGCCACATAGCAATATAAAGCGCTGGAATATAATTTACATCATGAAATTCCATAAATGTCATTCTACTTGTTGGCTTATACGCCTTAATCGATAAATTTGAGCAAGTATTCGTTTTAGCCAGTGATATTGAATGCAAGTCATCAATATAAGCACCATCCCGCTCAGCCTTGCGAAATGAATCATCATTAATACTTTTTATAAACTGTTGCCAAATTTTATAAGTGTTGTTTTTAGTCACATCCTCATCATCGTTTGCTATCAATAGATTAGGTACAGTCAAATTAGGATTTAAACAATACTGGCTGGCTAACTCTTTTGAAACAGGGTATTCATCAACAAACCCTACAAAATGGGCCAGTTCATGAACAAATACAGAATACGTATCAGCGGTATCTAAGTACATTACGCCGTTGTTTACATAGGCTTTCCCATTTTCTAAAAACAAAGATAAATGAGTAAAATTTGGCTCTTGAAGCTGTTCAGATATCGAATTTAAATCACACGTTTGTCTATTACTCTGCACTTTACAAGTGAAGTCATCCCTTGGTACCCATACAATAGGCGCAATACATATAGGTAGTTTTGCAAATCTTTTATCATTTTCAAAGTTAGTTTTAAATGCTTTAGCTTGTACAACGCTGTCTAGGCTTGTTGCAACAAACTGAATATTTTGTGAGCACGATTCAGGTATATATGTAGAATTAATATTAGCGTTTATCGTCATCAAATCAGTAAGTGATACTCTAGGGATGTTATCTATAGCATGTATGTATTGCTTGGCTTTAGGTTGTAAATTAACGATGGAAGAAAAATGATTGTACGCAAGTTCATGGCTCCCCTCTTTCCATAGTATTCTTGCCAGTTTAAACTGGCTAAGCGAGTCATATTCTGACGCTTTGATCAAATAAGATTTTGCTAAACCTTCTTGTTGGGTTTCATAATAATATTTTGCTATTGCAATAATAGCAGGAGGAAAACCTTGGTCTGCAGATAGCTTTTTAAGTTCTAGCATTCGCTGCTTGTTTGGCTCTACTAGCGATAACTCAAATTGGCTGGCCGCATCACCACTATTCGCCGCTTCATTTAACCAATACAAATCAGTAGCATCATTATCAAGCTCTACTAAAGCAAGTTGCGCATCCAAACTATTTAATGCAGCCGCTTTCTTAAGCCAGTAAATATTCCCATGACTTTTAGCGAGAACAACAAGTGCATCAAGAGATTCTGCTGATTTGTCCGCTACACGATATAGGGCACTATATGCTTTAGTGGTTTCATCTTCTAAGAAATAATGATTTATGGTAGCAGGATAATAGGTATGGCTAGCTTTTAAGCTGATACCTAATACGATCACTACAGCAACAAATAGGCCGTTTAGCCATGCTTTTCGCAAGTTAGTCAATGAAGTATTAAACCCTGATAAAATGCTTAATTAGTATAGGCTTCTCTGCGAGCGCGCCGCAGGTTATCAAGCTCTATTCGCGCATATTTATGTTCCACATATTCATACACATTAGTACTTAGCGACAACTTAAAATAGTTTTCTGCCACACTAAATTTACCTTGCTTGGCATGGTATTTACCAATATAAAAATATGCTTCGCATAATCTATAATTTAGCTCAGTTGGGCTTCTAACATCACTAATTAATTTTGCAATCACGTCACTTTCTGTTGCTTCTTGCAGATAATAATCAACTAAAGTGGTGGCCCATTTATCTTCAGGTAAATTTACTCTGGCCTCTTTTAACATCAAGTAAGCTTGCTCAGGACTTTTATCATCACTAGAGTTAGCGGCAATGTAATGCCACAAAACACGGATAGGATCGGAACTATCCTTCTCTAAAAAAGATAAGGTATCTTCAGCCGCTAGTGCCTCGCGGCCACCATAATAAAGCGCAATACCTCTGTTGAGTAATGCGAAATCATATTCAGGATTAATTTCTAGTGTTGAATCGAAGGCTTCATAAGCCTGAGAATACATGCCGGCCTGAATATAATGTACGCCCATTGAATTGTGTGCTTCTGCTAATTGTGGATTTAGCTTAATAGCTTCTAAATAATCCATTCTTGCTAAGCTTTTTAACCCCATAGAATCATAAGCAATACCGCGTTGAAAAAGAATTTCAGCACGCTCTTTTGGGGTCATTTTCACTTGGAATAACGTATTTGTATAATGGGCAATAGCAACTTGAGAACGTGGGCTAATTTCTTCAGGTTCGGTTAATAACAAGCCACTCATATAGGGAGAGTTGTTTTGGGCAGTTGAGTTACAACCCATTAGAAATAGAAATGGAACCATTAATAAAATACGCTTTATAAGTGTTTTTCTATTAGCAAAATTTTGACTCATAAACGTTAACAGATGGCGTAGACTAATTACGTTGCTTAGCTTCAATATACTTTCCCCGCTTTAAAAACTATGTCGCAAACCTGTTCTAATATTAATTGTTCAACTAAACAAAAATAAACCACGCCAGATTGTGAAGATACTATTGTTTGAACAGATGCTAATTCTGTACCAATACTACAACTTTTAACAATACAAGTCTTGTATTGCCGTTTGTTTGGACGTTGAATTATGGTAGACAATAAAAAGCCCGGTTTTATCCGGGCCTTTATGAAATTAATTACTATTGAAGTAAATTAACTATCGTCGCTTGCTGGAGCTGGTTTTTCAATTAGCTCTTTAATACTCAAGCGAACACGGTTTTGACGGTCAATTTCCATTACTTTCACGTCAACCTGTTGACCTTCACTTAAGAAATCAGTCACTTTATTTACACGTTCATGAGCAATTTGCGAAATGTGTACCAACCCTTCTTTACCTGGTAATACTTCAACAAACGCACCGAAATCAACAATACGCATTACTTTACCATGGTAAGTTTTACCCACTTCTAGTTCTGCAGTAACTTGCTCGATTCTGGCAATAGCAACGTCAGCTTTAGTTTTCTCAGTAGCAAAAATCTTAATAGTACCATCATCTTCTATTTCGATATTTGTATCTGACTCTTCAGTAATTGAGCGGATAGTTGCGCCGCCTTTACCAATCACGTCTCTAATTTTATCTGAGTTGATTTTAAGCGTATATATACGAGGTGCATATTCTGACATTTCATCACGATGTCCACCAATTGCTTGGTCCATTACACCTAGTATGTGCAAGCGTGCTTCTTTTGCTTGCTTAAGTGCTTTTTGCATAATCTCGTGAGTAATCCCTTCAATTTTGATATCCATTTGCAAAGCAGTAATACCACCAGTGGTACCAGCAACTTTAAAGTCCATGTCACCTAAGTGATCTTCATCACCTAAAATATCCGATAAGACAACGAAGTTATCATCAGATTTAACTAGACCCATAGCGATACCAGCAACAGAAGCTTTAATTGGCACACCTGCATCCATAAGTGCTAATGACGTACCACACACCGATGCCATTGAAGATGAACCGTTAGATTCTGTGATTTCAGATACAACACGCACCACGTAAGGGAATTCTTCAGCTGAAGGCATAACCGCTTGGATACCGCGTTTGGCTAACTTACCATGACCAATTTCTCGGCGTTTTGGTGAACCAATCATTCCCGTTTCACCCACGCTATATGGAGGGAAGTTATAATGCAGCATAAAGCGAGAATTAGTTAAACCACCAAGCCCATCAATCATTTGAGCATCACGCTCTGTACCTAATGTTGCTACAACTAGCGCCTGAGTTTCACCACGAGTGAATACTGCAGAGCCATGAGCTCGTGGTAATACACCTGTAGCCACGTGAAGTGCACGAATAGTATCAGGGTCACGACCATCAATACGTTTTTCACCCGCTAAAATACGTGAACGCACTACGTCGCTTTCTAGCTCATGTACTAAACCGGAAATTTCTTTCGCATCAAGTGCTTCGTCTTCAGCCACTAAGCTTTCAACTGTTTGGCTAGTTAACGCTTCTATTGCATCTTTACGCGCTAACTTGTCAGAAATTTGATAAGCCTCAGTCATTGCAGCTTCGGCAGATGCTTTGATTTTGTCTTTTAATGCCGTGTTTGGTTCAGGTGCAACCCAACCCCACGATTCAGTGCCTACTTCAGCAGCAAACTCTGTTATCGCATTGATTACGGTTTGTGATTGCTCATGACCATATACTACAGCGCCTAACATCACTTCTTCAGAAAGTACTTCAGCTTCAGATTCAACCATTAATACTGCACTTTGCGTACCCGCTACAACAAGGTCAAGTTGGCTTTGCTCATTTTCAGTGTTGCGTGTGTTTAATACAAATTCATTGTTAATGTAGCCAACACGCGCCGCGCCTACTGGACCATTAAATGGCATACCAGAAATAGCTAATGCTGCAGACGTACCAATCATTGAAATAATATCAGTTGGAATTTCTGGATTAGCAGAAATAACGGTAATTACTACTTGTACTTC
>DDIL01000197.1:27736-35506 GCA_002338515.1 Glaciecola sp. UBA1851
GTTTCACTTTCTGAAGGTCTACCTTCACGTTTAAAGAAACCACCTGGGATTTTACCCGCAGCATAGGTTTTTTCTTGATAATTTACTGTTAATGGGAAAAAGCTTTGATCTGGTTTCGCTTCTTTTTTTCCAACAACAGTTACCAACACCGTTGTATCGTCCATGCTAGCCATAACGGCTGCGGTTGCTTGTCTTGCAATTACCCCAGTTTCTAGGGTTACGGTATGTTGACCATATTGGAAAGTTTTTGTAATAGGAGTCACACTCTGTCCTTTCGGTTATCTATATTTGTTTATGCTTTTAAATGCGTCGCATAGTATATTAGGTATCAATCACTAATACCATTATTTCATTGATATTTAACAAATATAAGCTAGGTATGATTCAAATCATCATATTTTGATATGGTTGTTATCATACAAAAAATAAATCGAGGAGGCTAAAAAAGTCGCGTGGCTAATATTGTAACGCAACATTATTGGATAATTCACTGACTAATAAAAAGTGAGAATGAGTCGGTAGATAATTGTAATCATCTACCACCCGATATATTAATAGCATTTAAATAAGCTATTTAAAAATAACGTCTCGTGCTGTATGGCAAATTGCAGCCACTGCTGGGTGCGTGACTTTTCTTTCAGCTGATATGGCATAAAATTTTTGCTTTAACGTGGTGCTTCTGCCAATCACAGTTAACCCAAACCCTTCTTGCACTTCTTTTTCGATAATACTTGGCATAAAAAATATACCTAAGCCAGTTTTGCCAAACGACTTCATTAAGGCGCTATCATCATATTGCCCTCTTATCACGGGGAAGATATTGTGATCGGTACACCATTTATCAAACAATTGGCGAATAGCATACTGTTTTGTGGGTAATAATATTGGCGCGTCTTGCAAACATGCAGGAAAATCACCTTTTAATTTTTCAGCTAATTCAGTGCTGGCAAAAAATGAAAGTGTAGATTGTCCTAAATAGTGATTATATGCTTTTATGCTGAAAGCGCTTGTTAACGGTGTATCAGTTAGCACCATGTCTACTTCATGCACTGCTAATTCGCCAAGAATCGCTTCAACCGGCCCTTCTTTGCAAGTAATGCTGATATCGTCCGATACTTCTAGCGCTGGTTGTAATATTTTATATACGATGGTTTTTGGTAACGCGCTTGCTGCACTAACAATAAATTCTGATGTCCCTACTAGGGGCGCGCCCCGCAATACGTCACTTAATTCACGACCCAATTCAAAGATATCATCCGCATACCGCAATACTAATCGACCTGTTTCGGTAAGGCGCAATCTTCTACCTACTCTATCAAACAAGGGTTGGCCAATTCGCTCCTCAAGCATACTAAGCTGGCCACTTATTGTTTGTGGCGTAATAAACAATTTATCAGCGGCGCGTGCAATACTACCTTGATTCGCTACTACCCAAAAATAATGCAAATGTTTATAATTTATGTTGTCTGACATGTAGCCTTTTCCATACAGCTGGTATATACGCTTTTTCCGAATACTAGTTATACATATTTTCGATTATTTTTGTTCACTTTTAATTGATAACATGCGTGAATAGTAAAGTTTTTTCGAATAGCAATTAAAGTCGATAAACTTCACAATATACGAAAGTATAGTATATATTCATAAAATATGGTGTTGGTATAAGATGCAGTACAGTATAAACCGTGATGGTCTTTTGCCTAATGAGCACGAAACAGAAGCGATTGACGCTAAAATAGGCTTGTCACTTGGCAGATTTAACAACATTATTTCTAACTGTGACATTAATTTTCAAATGGAAAAACGGAATGACGGCAACATAATGCGCTGTCATATTCATGTTGTTTTGAATAATAATTCAGATTTTGTAGTGAGTGACTCTGGAAAATACAAGATAGAGTCTTTCAGATCAGCACTTGAACGCATAAGACGTAATATTGAGCGTCACTTAAAGCGTCAAAATATTTCAAGGCCGTCAAAGTCTTTAGGAAACCGATTAAGTTAACAAATCTTTTGCAACTTGGCCTTTGTAAATTCAAGGTTTGTTATGCAGGCCAGGTTTGAATAACAATATTGTGAAAGCAAAAAAAAGCACATTTACATGTGCTTTTTTCATTTCGTATTTTTGATTCGTAATATATCAATACATGGCGTTTTCTATGATTTTGATTGCCTAGTGAGTTTAATAACAACTGGCGCTAATACTAATAATGCTATTAAGTTTGGAATAGCCATCATCGCATTTAGCACGTCAGCTAAGATAAGCACCGTATTAAAATAATCAGATAAAGCCGCACCTGCAAATACAGCAATCACCCAGAGAATTTTATAGCCTTTTATGACTTTTGTCCCTGCAATATATTCAGCACAACGCTCACCATAATAGCTCCACCCTACTAATGTAGTGAAAGCAAATACAGCTAAACCAACCGCGACTATAACTGCACCTAAGTCAGTTCCTAACCCCTTGCTGAAAGCCATAGCGGTAAGTGGTGAGCCCGTTTCACCGCTTGTCCATACGTCTGTAACCAATATAACTAATGCGGTCATAGTACAAATAATGATGGTGTCGATAAATGTGCCTAGCATTGCAATATGACCTTGCTTAACTGGGTCATTTGTTTTAGCTGCGGCATGTGCAATGGGCGCCGTACCTAAACCAGCTTCATTTGAAAATACACCTCGTGCAACACCAAATTGTATGGCTAGAATAACTGTTGCACCTGCAAACCCGCCAGCGGCAGCACTACCATTAAAGGCGCTATTCACTATAGTTGCAAACGCACCAGGTAATGCATCAATGTGAGTAGCGAGTATAAACAATGCAAATCCTACGTATAACAAAGCCATAACAGGTACTAAAGCCGTCGCGGTTTTTGCAATTCGTTTAATGCCGCCAAATAGCACCAAGCCAACTAGTACCATAAGTACTACACCAGTGACCTGATTATTAATGTTGAACGCTGACTCCATTGCGCCAGCCACGGCATTCGCTTGCACCATGTTACCAATACCAAAGCCTGCTATTGTGCCAAACAATGCAAAAGCAAAGGCAAGTGGTTTCCACTTTTCGCCCATGCCGTTTTTAATATAATACATTGGCCCGCCAACGTGGCGACCGTCTTCATCTACTTCCCTGTACTTTACCGCAAGTACAGCTTCGCTATATTTTGTCGCCATACCAACTAGTGCAGTTACCCACATCCAAAAAATTGCGCCTGGCCCACCTATAAATAATGCAGCGGCAACACCAGCAATATTACCGGTTCCAACAGTAGCGGCCATTGCAGTCATCAGCGCACTAAAAGGACTAATATCACCTTCTTGACCCGACTCTCGGCCTTTCCACATTAAAGAGAATGCGTAAAACAAATTGCGTAGCGGAAGAAATTTAAGACCGACGGTCAGGAATAAACCCGTTCCAAGCAAAAGAAGCAGCATTAATGGGCCCCACACCCAACTACTTAGCATTGATAAAAAGCTATTAATTGATTCCATGTTAATTTTCACTCTTTTTTATTGTTGTCATTTTAAATTAGCGATAAAAAAGCGAAATGTCGAGAAAGAATTTTAGGTGTGTACATATTTATGGCAAATTTAAAAAGCAAAAAACCATAACATCTACTATTCTAAGTAGATTTAGGTGGTACTAGATATGAGAGCATTAATTACACTGTTTACCGGTATTTTACTATTTACTAATGCACCAGTATTAAGTCAACAGCTAGAAGGTACGCTAGTTGTAGTCAATAAATCAGATAATAGTGTTAGCTTAATCGATATTAATTCTGCAACTATCGTAAACACACTACCAACGGGACAAGGCCCTCATGAAATAGTTGTTACTCGTGATGGTCTCTGGGCAATTAGCACTGATTTTGTGGGTGGTAATAGTTTAACCGTGTTTGATTTAAAGGCACAAAAAGTAGCTAGAACAATTCAACTCAAGGAATACCCTGGCCCGCATGGTATTCGTATTTTAAAAAACCAAAAAGAAGTCGCTTTTACGTCTGGTAGGAGTAAACATTTAGTTATTGCCAATTTCCACACGGGGGAAATTACACAAGCGATACCGACTAATCAAGATACGACTCATATGGTCGCAATTGCAGACAGTCAAGAGTTTGCATATACAACCAATATACGTTCAAACACTATTTCAAAATTGAACTTATCTGACGGCTTTATTACTAAACAAATTAGCACTGAATTAATGCCAGAAGCCATTAATATCACAAAAGATGGTTCAGAGATTTGGTATGGCGCTAATAGAGAGGGATTGGTCACTGTATTTAGTAATACCCAAAAAGTACTCGCACAATTTAACGGCTTTAGTTTTCCTTACCGTGTGCTTTTTTCACATAAAGAACAAAAAGCACTAGTGCCTGATTTTAATAACCACTACTTACGTTTTTTCGACCGTGAAACCAAACTAGAATTAGGCACTCTTAATTTTGAAAAACAAGCTGGACCACAAGGCATTACCTTGCATCCTAAATTAGATATTGCGTTTGTGTCACTTAACTTGAAAAACAAAGTCGTTGCCATAGACATAAAAAGTCGAACAATAATAAAAGAATTCCCTACAGGTAACAATCCTGACGGTGTTGGATATTCTAGTTTGAAATTGACGCCATAAACGCTAAGGGTGAAACTGCTGTCCTTGGACTAATATCGAAAGACAGCAAGTTGGTTAACGCAAACGTTCATGATGAATATGTGGCTAAAAATAGTATATTCGTTTTAATTATCTTTTCTTTTATTCTGTTGTTTCTGTGTCTTTTGAAGCTTCGTTTTAGTTTTTGCGCTTTTACGATGAACAGGCTGTTTTGTATTTGATTTAACCAGCTTACGACTAGCTTGCGTTTTAAAAGTGATGGGCTGCTTTGTCTTAAGCTTATTATTGTTTATTAGCCTATTGCTTTTGTGCCTATCAATTGTATTTACTTTATAGTCTTCTTGTTTCAAACGTTTATTGAACCGCACAACTTCATTTGCTTGCCTAAATTTTTTCTGATTTAAAAAACGAGCATTGAGTTTATGCGAACGATATGCGACTCCCCTTCTATGCGTAATATTGTGCTGCCAGCGCGCTGCAGCATGATGGTTTGCTATGCGTTTATGAGAGCGATAATGCCTTGTGTTATGATGATGAGTAACAACAAGATGACGATTTCCCCAATTAAAAGCACTAAAGAAATAGTTAAAATTTATATTTATGCCAGCAGTCCAACGAAACCGCTTAGTAAATCCAGTCGAAAAATTTACTGAAAAATGCGGGCGATGATCCCAATAAACTGGCGGGTAACGGTTCCATCGCCAATTCCCATAAACAACACGAGTGTCATAATAGGGGACGTAAATGACTTCTTTGCGAATAGGCTCAATAATAATTTGACGATTAACCTGAGTCACTTGTAAGTTTTCCATTTGTTGAAGTGAATTAGCGCGCTTTGCCTGTAATCGTAATGTTTGAATAGCATCAAGCACTCGTTCTTCATCTTCTAAAAATGCATCACCTAAGCTTTGTGTCCATGCTAAATCGTCACTTAATCGGTCTAAAACATTTGGGAAGGCAACTAAAGCGGTAACACTTGGGTCCCAACCTTGTTTTTCGGCAAGCTCTACCGCCACTGCTGGTTCAAGATTATTATTAATATCTCGCCAACGTTGAGCTTGCACAACTTCAAGCGGATAGGTTGATGCAATAACAATATGGGTAAGCAGGCTATCAGGATATAGTGCTATTGGGGCCAAAACCTGTGCTAACTCAGGTTCAGAAAGTTGATAGTTTTGATTTCTCTCGTTTTTGCTACTTGCTAAAGCGGGATAAGTAAAAAACACCTGTAACAATACAATCACAAATAAAAGAGCGCGTTGTTTGATGGTTGTCATTAATAAGCTCCTAACGCCTAAATGCACGGCGGTATAAATTAATTGAAACCATATAATAAAAGAATGAAGATGAACGCAAGCTGACTAAATAATCACAAATCTGTATAAAGAGAATTAACTAGGGACTGTTGATTTCAAGTAAGCATGTTAAATGCGATGGTGAATTTTGCTCCACCTAAGCTGCTTGAACTATTAATAGTTAATTTACCATCATAACTGGCCAAAATATCTTGCACGATGGCAAGGCCTATTCCATGACCTTTATCATAAGTATCGAGTCGTCTACCCCGTTCCAGCGCAACTGTTTTTTGCTCTAAAGACAGTCCAATACCATCGTCTTCAACTACAAAATGTAATTGGTTTTGAACAACAGTAGTTGTAAAAAACACCTCTTTTTGGGCGGCTTTACAGGCGTTGTCTAGCAGATTGCCTAGCACCTCAATCAAGTCAGTTTCGTCACCATAGAATTTTTGTGTAGTATCGGCTTTATTGACAAAACTAATGTTGATATCAGGGTATATTTTAGTTAATGACCGTTTTAATTTATGACAAATTGGCTCAACCTCTACACCTTTATGCCATGCTTGACTGCCTGCGCTTTGCGCTCTTTTCATTTGATGCTCTATAGTACGGTCAATTTGTTGAATATACTCCATCGACGCTTCGCTCAAATCTTGTTGACTTTGAATAACCGCTAAAGGTGTTTTCAAACTATGAGCAAGATCAGATAAAGCGTTGCGATACCTTTCACGTTGCTTTTTTTCATTGGAAAGAAGCGCATTCAATTGCTTTGCCACATCTTGCAATTCATTTGGATAATGGAGTGATAAATTATCGATGCTTCCTTCTTGAACTAATTTAAGTTCTTCAGAAAACCTTGCTAATGGTTTTAAAGTCCATCCTAACCAAAATAACTGAATTAAAACCAATACCGCAATAATTACTAAAAACCATGTCCATAATTGTTGGCTAAAGGCAGCAAGTTGTTGCTCAACACTCGCAACATCTTTCAAAATATGCAGTGTAATATTTGGGGCTAATGCTCCCGTTTGTTCAACGTTGCTTGGTAAATCAAAGCGCACCGAATAGCTATATATAAAATGTGGCGTCTCATTCATTGTTACTAATGAGAAAACCTCTTCACCCACACTAGGGCTGGGTAAGGTTTCGTTTAGCGTTGAACCTAAAAATGAATTGGAAAACCAAAGTAAATTTTCATCGATAATGCTTGCACTATTACTAGCTGATAGTTCGCCAGTATTCGCTGAATCCAATATCACATTTGCAGATTGAGATGTGTTAGATATAAGTGCGTAATGTCCTGAATTGATTACATTAAACTGATTATCTAATAGCACTTCAGGCATTAATAATTGCCCATTTTCAAATTCAGTTACAGACAGGATTGAATAAAAATAAGCATTTAATTGTTCTTTAACGTTTTCACGAACCTGCTGTTCAAACGCATTATTTAAGGTAATGCCAATTAGTGGAAGCAACACAAGCGTAAGCAACATTGCGCTAATAATAATGCGCACTCTTAAAGAATTGATTACCTTTTTAAAGCCTGAGTTTGTGCCCATACTATGCCTCAATACGCAGCAAAATAGTCATTAAGGCGTACCCATTTGTTTAAGTCTGTATCCTTGCCCTCTTAACGTTTCAATCACACCGTATTGCTTGTTTGGATCTAACTTTTTTCGTAATCGGCGAATAAACACTTCAATTACGTTAGAATCCAAATCAAAATCTTGGTCATAAATATGCTCAATTAACACCGTTTTGGATTTAACTTCACCTATATGCAGCATTAAATATTCGAATAGTTTGTACTCAGAACCACTTAAGCTAACCGGATTATTGTCTACACTAATT
>DDIL01000197.1:35835-37863 GCA_002338515.1 Glaciecola sp. UBA1851
TCTGGATGAAAAGGTTTAGTTAGGTAATCATCAGCACCTGCATCTAACCCTGACACTTTATCTTTCCAGTTGTCTCGAGCAGTGAGTATAAGAATGGGATAATCTTGGCCTGCCTCACGTAACTTCGTAATTAGGCTGACACCATCTAGTTTTGGTAAGCCAATATCTATGATGGCAGAATCGTAAGTATATTCTAGCCCCTGAAATAAACCTTCCTCTCCGTCACTTGCAATATCAATCGTAAATTTGGCATTGACTAAATGCTCTTTTAAGTTGCTTTGCAAGGCTAAGTCATCTTCCACTAGCAATAAACGCATATCCAATCCTTCAGGTTGTTAGGTGGCGTTAAGAACGGCTCATGCGACCTGTTTCAGCATTAATAAATACATAAAACACGGTGCCGTTTTTATCTAATAACTTTGCTTTATACCCTGAATTACCGTTAGATTTGGCCGAAACAACGCTTAACACTCGAGCGTTATATTGTTTTTTGACCATAGACGTGGCTTGTTTACGACTTTGTACTATTAGTTTTTTTTGATTACTTTCATCAATTCGCTTAAACAAACTTGGATTCGTACTTTGATGATTAACATATACCGAACCAAATGCATAAGTTTGATTCGAATACAGTATAAGCAAACAAACAATGATTAAAGCCAAATTTTGTCTCACTGCGAAACCTCAATATAAAAAAGAAATAACTATTACCGGCACTATGACACCGATTAGTTTAAGTGTAAAAAAATCCCTCAGTAATAACAAATTTATAAAACATTTGTGCTTGTTCAATAGGGCAAAATCTTAAATGTAGGTAAATACAATGAAGACGTTAATTGCCTCTATTTCGTTGCATTATTACTCAGTCATGCTGAATATTAGCTGAACGTTTTATACTGTCCTAGCTAACAGGAACTAGCAGGGCTTCTGCAATTTTTAAAAAATTGTTCGTTCAGCTTCCATTCATATGAAATAGTTTTTAATACCTCTCATAGACCAGCTTTAAGTACAAAAACTTAGATGTATAAAATGGAGAGAATTATGAATATAGTTAAACAAATATGGGGCACTAAAACCAAAGGGCTTGCAGGAAGATTTAACCGAGCCAATCAAGCATATAAGTTAATTGCACCTTTAATATTAATAAGCACCATTAGTACAATGAGTTATGCTCATGCAGATACTGATGAAGCTGTCACGATTGCGTCAAAATCAGTTAAAGTTGAATACAATGGCGAAGCCACCACACTTCCTCAAAGCCAAGTTGATTTATCAAGTAACCCTGCGCAACAACAAGCAATCATTTCACTTAGCGCAATAAACGCCTCCCCCCAAACACGCAAAAGTCGCGAGCAGATAATTCAAGAAAGAAAAGAAACAATTAGACACACCGACAATCAGTCTAAATTGAGTGTACCTTATACCAAACAAGTATATTCATATGGATATGTTGAATTTGATATTTATTCAGCAACTAGTAATTTGTTTACCGATATTGACTATGACGGGTTTTATCAAACATTCAGTGTGACCTTTGATGCAGATGTTTATGGGCATTATACTGGTCAACAAGCGCTAGTATTTGCAGACTTATATCTAAGTAAAAACGGTGGACCTTGGGAGCTATTTTATACCACTGACAATTTTGTTATTGAAGATGATTTAAGTAATGATGAATTTGAGGTAGTGACTACCTTAGAGAGTGGCTATAGAACCAATCATTATGATGTACTAATTGACCTATATGAAGTTGGCTATCAAGACATAGTAGCAACCATAAGTAGTGACGACAGCAATGCATTATATGCCTTACCGCTAGAAAGTGCTGACAGAGATACCGCAGACGTACAAAGCTATAGCACAAGCGTTTATGTTAACGCTGGTAGTTCATCTGTGTTCGGTTTGGTTGCGTTAATGATTGTGGTAATTATAAGATACAAAGTTACACGCGTACTTTAAATCAAAAAAGGCACATCATTGATTTGCCTTTTTTTAATTGGTGCGGAAAGCGGGACTTGAACCCGCACG
>DDIL01000197.1:38058-45705 GCA_002338515.1 Glaciecola sp. UBA1851
GGAAAGCGGGACTTGAACCCGCACGGCCGTAAGGCCACCAGCCCCTCAAGCTGGCGTGTCTACCAATTCCACCACTTCCGCGAATTAGTTGACTAAGGCTTATCTTCTGGCTTTGGCTCTTCAGGCGCTTGTTCTGTAGGTACTTGCTCTACTGATACAGGAAAACCGCCGTCAGTTGTTTCTGGTGCAGTTTGTTCAACAGGCGCTATTGTTTCAAATTCATCTACTGTAGTAGATGTTCCTGCTGTTAAGCCACCAATCACTAAGCTAATACCAAAAAATAGCGTTGCTAAAACAGCGGTACTTTTGGTCATAAAATTACCTGAACCACTTGAGCCGAAAATAGTGTTGGAGCCACCAGCACCGAAAGAAGCCCCCATGTCGGCGCCTTTACCTTGTTGGATTAATACAAAGCCGATTAATAGTATCGAAACAATCAAATACGACACTAACAAAATTTCATACAACATAATTTTCCTCTCTGTTTATTGTAATACTCATTACAATAAATCGATTAATTTGAAAAGTGAGGTCATTAAATGCAATAACACACTTTTGAGTCATTATTGTTTCGCTGTATTAATAATAACAGTGAAATCTTCTATTTTTAGACTAGCTCCGCCTATTAAGCCGCCATCTATATCTTTTTGCGCAAACAATTGCTCAGCATTACCGGCGTTTACACTACCACCATATAAAATGCGAGTGTTTTGCCCCGCTTCATTCCAACTTACTAGGTTAGAACGAATAAATTCATGCACTTCTTGAGCTTGTTCTGGACTGGCAGTTTTGCCTGTGCCTATTGCCCAAATTGGCTCGTATGCAATAACAGTATTATCTAAAAAGCTAACACCACACACATTTTTAACTGCTGCTAACTGTTCAAGGACATACTCTTTAAATGTCCCCTTTTCACGTATTTCTAATGGTTCACCACAACAAAGTATGGGCGTTAATCCTGCATTCAATACAGTTTGTACTTTATTCGCAACTAATTCATTACTTTCGTTGTGATCCTGACGTCGCTCTGAGTGGCCTACAATTACGTATTCTACGCCTAACTCTTTCAACATAGATACTGCAGTATCGCCCGTATGCGCGCCTGATTCAAAACTGCTACAATCTTGCGCCCCTAAAATATACTCGCCACGTCCAGCAGCTGATAAATAAGGAGAAGGCACACATAGAACAGTTTCTAACTGTTCACTTGAACCAATTTCTTCAATAAACGTTTTCAAAAGCGCTAATGAACCGTTCATTTTCCAGTTACCAGCGACTATTGGTTTGCGTGTATTTGCCATGTTAACTCCATTTTCGTTTTTTTTATTCTTTCATTCTAAGCAAAGTTAGGCAACAAGAAGAAAACTCGCTTCAAAAACGCGAGCGCGATAGTACCCAACCCGCATTAAATATACAAGTAATCTAAAAGGAAAAATATAGATCTAGCCTGCTTTTTTTACTTCTTCAGCAATATACTCTGCCCATTTGTCAGAGTCTTTATCTGTTTTCGCTTCAACCATGACTCTAATTAGTGGTTCAGTACCACTTTTCCTGAGTAATACTCTACCATCATCGCCCATTGCACTCTCAGCTTTACTCACTGCTTTTACAACATCTTTATGCTCAATTAAATTACCGCTACTTTGTTTATATTTAACGTTAATCAATCGCTGAGGGAATTTATCATACCCTGAATTTAATGCGCTTAGTTTCATATTTGCTCTAAGCATGGCAGATATAACCTGCAGACCAGCAACAATGCCATCGCCAGTGGATGCATAATTAAGGTTTAACACATGGCCTGAATTTTCGCCACCAATGCACCAACCTTTTTTCTGTAATAGCTCCATAACATAACGGTCACCTACATCGGCACGTTCAAATGGTATCCCTAACTTTTCAAGCGCTAGCTCCATACCCAAGTTGGTCATTTTAGTGCCTACAACACCACCACCTAATTTACCAGTGCGTAATGCATCCCTTGCAATAATAAAGATGATTTGGTCGCCATCGACTACTTTACCTTCTTCATCAACCATCATGATACGGTCACCATCACCGTCAAGCGCAAAACCTAGGTCTGCTTTGTGCTTTTTAACTGCCTCTGTAGTTGCGCGTAAAGACGTTGCCCCTACTTTATGGTTAATGTTTAACCCATCTGGTTCTGTACCAATCTCAATTACAGTAGCACCTAATTCAATTAATACATTAGGTGCAATGTGATAAGTGGCACCATGTGCGCAATCGACCACAATTTTCAAGCCAGCTAATGATAATTCAGAAGGGAATGTACCCTTGCAATATTCAATATATCGACCTGCAGCATCATTTATTCGACTGGCCTTTCCTAGCTTGTCAGATTCAACACAGGTCATATCACACTTCATTTTTTGCTCTATGGCCAACTCTATTTCATCATCTAGTTTATGACCAGTTGATGAAAAAAACTTAATACCATTATCATAATAAGGATTGTGCGAAGCAGAGATAACAATGCCAGCTTCAGAGCGAAATGTTTTGGTTAAGTATGCGATTGCAGGTGTTGGCATTGGACCAAGTAACCCAATGTTAATACCCGCCGCAGACAAACCCGCCTCTAAAGCAGATTCAAGCATATAACCACTAATTCGAGTATCTTTGCCTATAAGTACTTTGTTTGTTCCACGCCCAGCCAACACTTTACCTGCTGCCCAGCCTAACTTTGTTACAAACTCAGGGTTGATATTACTCTCACCTACTTTGCCACGAATACCATCAGTGCCAAAATATTCTCGTTTTGCCATTTTAATCCTTAATTATTGAACGCTATTTACTTTATCGACAATTTTAATAGCGTCCATAGCTTCTTTTACATCATGTACTCTTAACACGCTTGCGCCAGCCATTGCAGCAATGGTATTTGCAGCCGTATCACCTGCCAATCTATCGGTAATATCTCTGTTTAATAGGTTACCAATCATCGACTTTCTAGACATACCTGCTAAGGTAGGTAAATCGAACTGAGTGAATTGTACAAAGTATTTCAAAATTTGATAGTTATGATCTAATGTTTTTCCAAAACCAAAGCCGGGATCTAACATAATTTGATTGTATTTAAATCCAGCCTCACACAAGTTTTCAACTCGGGTTCTGAAAAAATCCATCACTTCATCAATCACAAATTTATATTTTGGGGCATGTTGCATAGTTTGAGGAGTACCTTGCATATGCATAATGCAAGATGGTATGTTTTCTTCTTTTGCTAATTTACTTGCAGCTTCTATCGCACCTGGCATTTGCAGCGCTCTTACATCGTTGATTAATCGAGCACCAGCCTGAGCCGCCTCTATCATGACTTCTGGTTTACTTGTATCCACAGAGACTATAACGTCTAAATTTTGATTGATACAATCAATAACAGGAATAACTCTATCTAGTTCTTCTTGAATACTAACGGCTTCTGCACCAGGTCGCGTTGACTCCCCCCCAACATCAATAAAAGTCGCACCATCGTCAACCATTTGTTGAGCATGCAATAACGCTTTATCAATTGAGTTGTATTGACCACCATCTGAGAAAGAGTCTGGAGTAACATTAAGGATCCCCATTACTTTCGTGCTGTCGAAGACTACTTTACGATCTTTAAACAACATCATAGATATATTCCTACCTGCATTATATTTATTCTGATTTTTTTGCAGGTCACACTATACATTATAGTTAAATAAAAATAATCTCCTTCGCCGTAATTCTTGTTAATAACGTGTAAAAACAATAACACCAGCATGAAGCTGGTGTTATACATATTAACTATTTAGCATATACCCTTAAGTTGGGTTGCTGCTTGTTTCGCCGTCTTCAGATGGCTTATCGTCTTTACCAACATCCATTGAAGCACCACCAGATGGTTTATTAGAGTCAGAGTTGTCAGCCTTACCCCAATCTGCTGGAGGACGTACATCAGTTCGCGCCATTAAATCATCAATTTGTTTAGCGTCAATGGTTTCATACTTCATCAATGCATCTTTCATGCTGTGAAGAATGTCAATGTTATCTTTTAGCATTTGTTCAGCGCGTTTGTAGTTGCGATTAATCACTTCTTTTATTTCCGCGTCAATCGTTCGCGCTGTTTCATCAGACACGTTCGCTTGCTTACCAGTTGTTCTGCCTAAGAACACTTCACCTTCTTCTTCAGCGAATAATTGCGCGCCGAGCTTAGAAGATAAGCCCCACTGCGTGACCATCTTTTTAGCAATATCAGTAGCGCGCTCTATATCATTAGACGCACCGGTTGTTACCATATCTTCGCCATAAATAATTTCTTCAGCTAACCTTCCGCCATACAAGCTTGAGATCATACTTTCCAAATGGCGTTTGGTATAACTTACGCGGTCTTGTTCGGGCAAATACATAGTGACACCTAATGCTCTACCACGAGGTATGATCGACACTTTATAAACTGGGTCGTGCTCTGGAACCAATCTACCAACAATAGCGTGACCCGCTTCATGGTATGCAGTCATGGTTTTTTCTTCTTCAGTCATTACCATGCTCTTACGCTCAGAGCCCATCATGATTTTATCTTTCGCTTTATCAAACTCTTCCATGGCAACTAGGCGTTTGTTTGTTCTGGCTGCAAACAAAGCTGCTTCATTGACTAGGTTAGCTAAATCAGCACCAGAAAAACCTGGTGTACCGCGCGCAATAACAGACGCTTCTACATCATCGGCAATGGGCACTTTACGCATATGCACTTTAAGTATCTGCGCTCTTCCCCTAATGTCAGGCAAGCCAACTGTTACTTGACGGTCAAACCGTCCAGGTCTCAATAATGCTGGGTCAAGTACGTCAGGACGGTTAGTTGCAGCAATAACAATAATACCTTCGTTTCCATCAAAACCATCCATTTCAACCAGCATTTGGTTTAATGTTTGCTCGCGCTCATCGTGACCACCACCCAAACCAGCACCACGTTGACGGCCTACAGCGTCTATTTCATCAATGAAAATAATGCAAGGAGATGATTTTTTAGCTTGTTCGAACATATCACGAACACGGGATGCACCTACACCCACAAACATTTCAACGAAGTCAGAACCTGAAATAGTAAAGAACGGGACTTTCGCTTCACCAGCTATAGCTTTAGCTAATAATGTTTTACCCGTACCAGGAGGACCAACCATCAACACACCGCGAGGGATTTTGCCGCCAAGCTTTTGAAACTTAGACGGATCTCGCAAGAAATCCACGAGTTCTGATACGTCTTCTTTTGCTTCATCACAACCGGCAACGTCAGCAAAAGTCGTTTTAATTTGGTCTTCGCTCAATAATTTGGCTTTACTCTTGCCAAATGACATCGCACCGCGGCCGCCGCCACCCTGCATTTGTCTCATAAAGAATATCCAAACGCCTATCAAAAGAAGCATTGGGAACCAAGATATGAAAATAGTACTCAATAAAGACTTTTCTTCAGGCTCTTTGCCGTATGCGCGGATGTCTTTTTTAAGTAGTTGATCAATGAGTTTGTCATCATATACAGGCATGATAGTGGTAAACTGCTCGTTATTATTCATCACACCCGTTATTTTTGCGCCATCTATCAATACTTCACGCACGTTGCCATCGTCAACTTCTTTTAGAAATGTAATATAGTCTTTTTGTGCGCTCTGAGTAGTAGGGCTATTGAAGCCTTGAAATACCATCATAAGCACAACCGCTATGACTAACCATAAGATAAGATTTTTCGCCATGTCGCTCAATGCATTCACCTTCTGCAATAAGGAATAAAAAAATAAAAACGATATTTAATATCGCTACATTAGTAAGACTACTATAGTTTGTAGCCCTTCGCCACTAAGTAAACTTCTCGTGACCTTGCACGTGACGAGTCTGGTTTACGGGTTTTAACTGAACTAAACATTTGTTTCACATCTTTAAAGTATTGGTCGAATCCTTCGCCCATAAAAACTTTAACAATAAAACTGCCGTTTGGTTTTAACACTTGCCTACACATATCTAACGCCAATTCACATAAATACATCGATTGGGCTTGGTCTACCGATTGATTCCCACTCATGTTGGGCGCCATATCTGACATAATAATATCTACGTTAGTTCCACCAATCTTGTTCAGAAGTGCCTCTAAAACTTTTTCATTTCTAAAGTCACCCTGTAAAAAATCCACTCCAGCTAAAGAATCCATGGATAAAATGTCACACGCAATTACTGTACCAGTGCCACCAACTTGCTCAGCACTAAATTGAGACCACCCGCCTGGTGCAGCACCTAAATCTACTACAACCATGCCAGGTTTGAACAGTCTGTCTTTGTTTTGAATTTCATCTATTTTAAACACCGCACGTGATCGCAAACCCTTTTTTTGAGCTTGTTGCACGTATTTGTCATTAAAGTGTTCAGTTAACCAGCGCTTACTGGATGCAGAGTGCTTCTTTTTTGTCATGAATAACGTTCATATGTCGCAATAACTAATAAGTGTAGGTAGAATACGAAAAATCAAGACATCCGTCAGTTTAAATAACGAGTAATTTACAAATAATGACACTTTCGAATAAACAGAAACAATTTTTAAAAGGTTTAGCTCACAACATGAAACCAGTTGTGCAGCTAGGTGGTAACGGTCTTACAGAAGGTGTAATTGCTGAGATAGACAGCGCTCTTACGCATCATGAGTTGATTAAAGTGAAAGTTCCTAGCGATGACCGGGAAGAAAAACAGTTAATTATGGACGCTATTGTGGGAGAAACAAAATCTATGAAAGTGCAGACAATTGGTCACGTTTTGGTCATTTACCGCCAAAGCAAAGAACCAAAAATAAGCCTTCCTCGTAAATAAGTCCTTACGCAATTTATAAAGTTTAAAGAGAATCTATGTCAGACAAATACGCAATTGTCACCGGTGGTTGTTCAGGTTTGGGCTTAGCAACTGTCAAAAAGTTATTAGCTGAACATTGGTCAGTAGTCATTTTTGATTTAAATGAAGCCGAAAGTGAAAAAGTGCTAGATGAACTAAATAGCGTCAATTGTTTGTTTGAAAAAGTAGATGTAACCTCAGGCACAAGTGTTGAAAATGCGTTAGCAAAACACGATGATAAAGCATTTAGATTATTAGTGAATTGCGCAGGTGTCGCGCCTGCTAAGCGCACATTAGACCGAGATGGTAACCCAATTGCGCTTGAAGATTTCGCCAAAGTTATCCAAATAAACCTGATAGGCTCATTCAATGTAGCGCGTCTAGTTGCCGCAGCTATGGCAAAAAATCCACCTCAAGGTGAAGACAATAGCCGAGGTTTAATTGTAAACACAGCGTCAGTGGCTGGATACGATGGCCAAATTGGTCAAACCGCCTACGCATCTTCCAAGGCTGGTTTAATAGGTTTGAGCTTACCAATGGCACGCGACTTAGCCCCCGTTGGAATAAGAGTGAATTGCGTTGCTCCGGGCATTATGGGCACACCCATGCTGTTAGCTATGCCAGAAAAAGTGCAAACAGCACTTGCTAGCAATGTGCAGCACCCAAAACGATTAGGGTTGCCAGAGGAGTTTGCCAAGCTTGTTATTCACATGGAAGAAAACACCTACATCAATGGTGAGACCATTCGTTTAGATGGTGCATTGAGAATGCCGCCGAAATAAGGTTATGATTTGAGTG
>DDIL01000197.1:46022-46210 GCA_002338515.1 Glaciecola sp. UBA1851
CTTCGTCATGCTCGCGCAAGCGAGTATCTACTCATCTGGTCCACCATTTACCACACTTGAAATGGCGTATAGTCGTGAAATGGCTTGGTGGTGTACGGTATTTTTAGGATAACTGCCGCGTTTGGTTAATTTGCCTGCTGGCAAGCCACTCATAATGGTGATTGCTTGGTCGACATCACTTACTGCAT
>DDIL01000069.1 GCA_002338515.1 Glaciecola sp. UBA1851
TCATGACTCTTTACCCAATCAAGCCTTGCATCTTTCAAAGAGGTATCATAATAATCATTAATATTGTCTATACCAACAACTTGCAATCCCATATCTAGAAGCTTTCTGGCGGTGTGTGCACCAATAAAACCAGCCGCACCTGTTACTAAAATTTTCAATGTTAATCCTTATCGCTCTAATAATAGTGAAAATTGCCCAACTTAATTTTTATGCGCTTTATTTTGCTCAATATTATCTAATGTCATTTCATCTTTCGGCGTGAATATATGCTTTCCAAAAATCATTTCAATGATACTTCTACCAAGTTTTACGATTAGATGATAACAGAGTAAAGCAAACGGCATTTTAATAAAATGCCCACGAATAATGGCTAAGAAATGCTTAAATGGAGTGTGTGAACCTGGTAACAAATCATGTTGAGGTAACAACACATCTTTAAAAATAAACTGATCAAACGCTGTTCTTAGGCGACTTTTATTTAAATTACGTTCAATAAAGTTTTTAGGTATATTTAACGAAAAAATTTGAGAAACTAATGAATATGCTAAACCAACTTCATAGTTAAATGTTAAGTCATCCGCCACTTTTTGTACGTCTAACAGGAAATTTTCATTCACTTCATTTCCGTTCTCGTTAAGTAACATTAAGTATAAATCGCTGATGTCTCTAAACGCATTGTTGTAGTCTTCATTCCTAAATAAATGAACAGCACTGTGAACAAATTGAGCGGCAGGCGTGAGCGTTTGTATTCCTTGCTTGTTGGTTTGAATAAACGAAGTTAATGCCTCTACTGTTGGCGCATCTTGGCTAATAATAGGGATAATATTATGATGAACATCTATAATTGTACCTCGCTCACAATGCTCTAGTGGCGGAATTTCATGCGCCCATTTTCTATAGTATTTGTCGTCATAATTACTAATTTCCTGCCCTAACCACCCATCAAACGCCAGCGTTTGCTCACATGATTTTAGTTCAGCTTTATTCACTAATATGTCGATATCACTATACACACGTCCTTTTCCAACAAGGGTATCAGACAATGTGTATGCAGCACCCTTCAAAAAAACAACAAACTTACTTTCATTTTTTAATAAATTAGATATCAAAGAAGCTTCTAACTGCACTTGCTCTTTCTGTTTTTCAGCAATTTTTAAAGCATTTTTAAGGTGTCGCTGGGTTTTTTCATGAAGCTTATCAAACACATCATACTGTTTAGTTAAATATGCAAACCGAGCAATTATTTTTTGATGACGTAACACAATCATTAAATCGCTTTGCTGTGCCAAAGGCATGGATAATAAAAGCGAAGGATTCAGTAAAATGTCGACAATCTGCTTGGCGTTATTCAGCATTAATTATTTCTTCTGTTAGAAAAGCATCAACTTCGTTCAAATCATTATATTGAATTTCAAAGTTCTTAGTTTGTTCAATAAGATTGACCACTGTATCGAAGCTTTCTTCACCAATAGCCGTAAAGTTAAACGCGTTATGGACCAATTGCATAAATGTATCAGTCATATTTAACGGATAAATATTTAACACCTCATCGGCATTATATTGGGGATATACAATACCAACAATAGATGCTGATTTTGTATTTTGTTCAATCGCTTGCTTAGAAGGCGCCATGTGGATCACATCCCCCTTATGAGTATCTCTTGCAATTGTAGAGAATACATTGTCTGGAAACCACTGTTTTGCCAAGCCAATCGAAGCATTTTTTAAGCATACTGGCCTTACAAATGGAATCACTTGATTAGTTTTAGGAAGAATAAGCGCCATTTCGTCTGACAATAAGCGCCAACCCGAATTAGCTAAATGCGCGGTAAGGGTACTTTTGCCTGAACCTGGTGGTGCGGGGAATATAATCGCTTTATCACCTTTTGCTAACACAGCAGAATGAATGATGACATATTGCAGTTCATGAGCTGCTACTGTCCAATTCATTCCCCACTCTAATATGGCATAAGCTTGATTGGCATTTAACGGTTTAAAAGGTTCTCTTTCATCACATAAAAACCGTGCTTGTGGCTTATAAAAACGGCGAATACCACCAGAGTGTGTCACTGTTAATCGGTAGTCAACAAAGTCGTTCTCATCCAATAGTTCTGTATAACAATCGCCGTAAATGTTTTTAGCATTCTCTGCAACTATTGGAAGATCAGTTTTGATGTCGAACAAGAAAGGAGGAAGTGCCAATCTAAATTGATTCATAACACCTCTTAAAATTTATCTGTGATAAAGCCTTGGTCAAGAAGCTTGGTAAGCACGTCAGTTTGTTTATCATCTAAGTCACTCGGATTATTTAACCACTCTTCGAATGTTGATAGCGGCACATTGACTGAAGATACTACCGTAGTTAAAGTGTTAAAAAAAGTGACACCTGACTGATCAGAAAAGGGATGCACTTGCATCCCTTTTGAAATTTGATAACTTTTTGGCATTATTTAGCCACGATGATTAATAACATTGTGCAGTTGCGAGCCATAAACGGAAGCCACGCCAACACTATTAAATTTAGTATTAAGGTGCTTACCTAACTCTTCTACAGTGCCGAACGGCCTGTTATTACCTACCAACGGGTAGTGAATACTGTGCCTGCCGTGTTTAAATGCATTCATGACAATAGCGATCATATTCCAATTTACATCACCTTCTCCACGATAACGATATGTACCATCGTCTCGTTTCGTGGTTAACACTTCTTCAAGTGTCAGTGATTCAGAATGTCTTGCCCCGTGATTATCTCTAAATGCATTCGCGCCAAAAATTACCGCGAAATCAACGTCTTTGTAATGCCCCATACGATTCGGGTCATTTCTCCAAAATCTTACTGGGCGTAAATAAACGCTTTTAGACCCGCCCATATCAGAGCCGTGGCCTGATGCAGTGATACTGTTAGTCAACCCAGTTGCCCAAACAGACTTTGCTGGAATAGTAGAAATAAGTGCACCAGCAGAAGCTTTCACTAAAAATTTGCGACGCGCCGTCGTCGTTTTTGTTTCTTCCATGTTGTGACTCTCTTTATTATCTTTATTCATGAACTGTACTACCTAAGACAAATGTCAACCAGTATCGCTAGCAAACTGCATCGATAACCTAATTTGTGTATTTTAACACCAATACCCTGTCAAAGCAATTTCCGTTCCAATTTGTACACGCATGTTTTCGTTATAGTTTTTATACGCGAAACATTAGGTTGCAAAAATTCCTGACACTATAGTTGTATATTATTCTTTTTCGCTAAATCTCGCAAATGTTTTACAGGTATCGCATAACTTATTCCACTGGGGTTACTCAACGCCGATTCTTTGCCCTGAGAAACAAACACCTTATTTAAAACACCTACTACCTCTCCTGAATTCATATTATATATGGCACTGCCGCTATTTCCAGGAAACGCAGTGATATCTAATTGATAAATAAGAAATGGCTCTTTCAGCCGTTTGAGCATATCAATAGTAAGCTCGTCTGCATTGCTAGCGGGGTTAACATCTGGCGCTAATGCAGCAATTATACCTATATGAGTAGCGGGGTATAATCCTAGCACTGCACCTAGTGGAAAACCGGTCATAGCAATGCTGGTGCCACTATCAGCATAATCATCAGTGGCAAGCTTTATAGGTGGAAGCGCAGAGTTTATTGACAACAATGCTAAATCATGAACCGGATCCACATCAATAATTTCCATTTTGTGTGCTTTTGGCGCCTTACCCTCACCTGATAATGCTACATAATGCTGCACTATATTTTCGTCTAATTCCTGCGCTACAACATGATAGTTTGTAATAATATATTGCCCATTCCCAACGACGAAGCCAGACCCTCTTAATTTAGGTGCATTTGCTTCAAGTGGTGTAAATAGTGCGATGCCTACGACCGATGGCTTTATTTGTTTGATTAGGCTAGGTAATGCTAATTTTTCGCTTGCTGATACTAATTTGCTAAATAATATACATAGTAAAATTAATGATACAAACTTCACTATCGATACACTTTTTCCTTGAGCAGAGATAGCTATAGACTTTTGGCTATGTTGCTTTTTGTGACTACAAAATAAGTCATACATGGCTGAATTCTCCTCAAAATCTAACGCGTATCTCTTGACCTAATTATTGCTGCTGGATTTCCAGCAACAATTTGATTGTTTAGAACATCTTTTGTGACAACGGCACCTGCAGCAATAACGCAATTGTCTCCTACATTGGCCATTATTAAGGCGTTGTTACCAATCCATGTATTATCGCCTATTCGTATTTTTTCCAATTTCCCTCCTTGCTCTTTTATAGGGGAGTTTAAGTCATCTATAAAGTGTTGTTTATTGCCACTTAACACATGCACCCCGCTTCCCAAAAGGCAATTTTGACCAATATTGCTACTGCCTATATTTCCTTGTGGCCCAATGTACGTACCCTTACCTATATTTGTACTAGTTTGAGCAAATATAGTTGCAAAACTAATATGAACATCACTAGCACATTGTTCCATGGTAAGGCTATAGAACCCTGAGCGTAAATAAGCGCCAATTTTACCTGGTAATAACGATATTAATTGACTGAAACTTGAGAAGCTTTCGTCTTTTTCTCCAACTAGTGAACAAATCCAATAAAGAAGAACTAAAGGTAGCATTAATAACTTGCAGATAATGAAAAACAATTGTTTCACGCTATTTTTCACTGTTATCGACTTCTAGTTGTTTAATTAATGGCTGCAAAACAGATTTCCAAGCATAATTATCATTTATCCTTTTAAGAGCATTAGCCGCAAGAAAATCCGCTTTTTCTTTATTATTAGCGAGGTCGATACAATAATCAGAAAACTGCTCCTGCGTATCGGCAATGACTAAATCCTCATTATTTTGGCAGAGAATTCCTTCAGCTCCTAACGAAGTAGTAACAATGGGTAAAGCACATGCCATTGCTTGAAGCACCTTATTTTGAACACCTCTTGCTATTTGAAAAGGAGCGACAAATACATGCGCTTCATCGAAATAAGGTTTTATGTCGTCTACAAAACCGGTCACTTCAACATTTTTCAATTGAGTTAAGGCCTGAATGCTATTTGATGGATTCATGCCCGCAATGACAAACCTTGCATTAGGTACCTGTTTAACAATAGTCGGCCAACAATTTTCAACAAACCAATGCACAGCATCGATATTAGGCTTATAGTCCATTACGCCACTAAATAAAAAATTTGTGAAATTTGAAGGTTTATTTATAGATGGATTGAACAAACTCTGATCAATACCGTTCCCTAGAACAGTAGCGGAAAAATCAAATTGATACTTTGTTGCTAACAGGTTTTTTTCAGCTGCAGAAATGACATATGTGTCATTAAAGTTTCTAAGTACATATTCTTCAAGTTCAGATATTTTTGTAGCTTCTCGCTGATATATAAAACTTTTTGTAAAGTTACTTTGTTTTGCATACTGGTTCCATTTATCAGAATCAACATCCATAAAATCCATTAACTTTTGAGTTTTTGAAGGCAACTGCACCTCTTTAGCATAGCGAGCTAAAGAAGAAGCTGTGAATAAAACGGCGTCTGCATTTTCTATCTCTCTTTGAAAGATCTTCATTAATTTTTTGTCAAAAAAGTTCGCTGCGCTAAAAGATTGGTTTGTAAGCACTGCCTTTATCAGTCTTATTACTTTTTTTTCTAAAACCGACGTGTGAACCGGTATATTTAGTCTGTCAGCTAACCCTTTTGCAAACTTTTCATCGCTCTGATCTTCCAATGGCGCGATGACTGTTATTTCATGCCCTTGTTTACGTAGAATTTCGATTTGATGAAATGTACGTAACTTTTCCCCTTTATTTGGCGGATAAGGTATCCGATGGGCCAATACGACCAGATTTGACATTCCAATTTCCTTAAAATACGAGTAACAATACCGTATAGTTAAAACATTTAATACAAACGATACAGAAGTATAACCCTGTCAATTGCTCAAAAAAACAGAATAAACCTGCATTATTAATAGAATAAAAAGTGCCTTACAACTTCTAAGGAGTTTTGTAATCTAGCAATAAAAGTAATGAGTAACATATATTATGAATAACCTAGGTATTTTTTGAAAAACTGTTGTATGACTTGGAGATATAAACACGCTTTCTACATTCTTTTAGATCACGTTAAAAAAAACAGCAGTTATGTTTAAATTTTCTACAGAACCAGTCGTTAAGTGTAAGTGTGAAAAAGAAGAGAGAAGCATCAAATGTAGCCTCAATTGAAACCAGATAATATTTTCTCATAATAATAGTTATCTACTATACTAATTTCCTCGCGATGTTAACATTATGTTAGTTAGATACTAAATGGTATATGCTAGCATTACTCGATGCGAGTCGTAAAAAGGAATAAGCTTAAAGTGCAACAAGTGAAAGTCAAAGGGACCTACGACTACAATGTTCAATATATAGAATCTCTGTATTCAATCGTGTTTTCTGATACAAAACTCGATAACTTCTTCCTGTCAAAAGCATGGATAATTCAGTGGCTTGAACAATTAGACAAAAAACCAGAACTCATTACCTTCCACGAAAAGGATCAACTTTTAGGATTTGTTTTTATAGGCTATACAGATTCATTTTTTGGTTTGAAAGCATACTTAAACCAATCTGGCTTAAAGCAATTTGACCAAGTTTGGATTGAGTACAATGACATCATTTGCGCTAATGGTGCTGACATTTGTCGGAACAAATTGTTAGATTTTTTATCAACCAAAAGAGCCATTTTTCAATTGCATGTTTCAAATACTATGCATCACGACTGGAAAAATAAGAGCTGGAAAAACTGGTCGAGTGAGCAAGTAGAGGCTTATGAAACAGACTTATCTGTTGAAGATATTACTCAACATTTTTCCAAAAATACAAAACGACAAATAAACCGCTCAAACACATTTATTCACAAAGAAATAGGGGAATTAAAAGTAACTTGGTTAACTAAGCAAAGTTTTGCTGATGAAATGGATTGTTTTGGTAACTATCATGTTGAGCAATGGGGCGAGCATGAATATGGCAGTGGTTTTAATAACAAAAATTTTGTCGATTTTCACACCAATTTATTAATTGATGGTTTAGGAGAATATGTACATTTAGTAAAATTTGAAATTGGAGATGCAACTTTAGGCTATCTGCATTTTTTCACTCTGTATAAGCGTGTTTATTTCTACTTATCATCAATTAATTATTTAAATGATAATAATAAGTTTAAGCCTGGTCTTGTGATGCATAAAATTGCGATGCAGCACTTTAAAACGTTAGGTTACAAATATTACGACTTTTTAGCTGGAGATGCTCAATACAAAGCATCTTTAAGTTCTAATAATTACTGCCTGTACAATCATATTCTTTATTCTAATAAAAACAGAAATATCCCACTAAAATTAATAACAATATTAAAAAGACAGTTCAAAAAGCGTTTTTCTGCTAGATAATGCGTGTCATAAACCCTCATTTATGCTGTTTAAATAAGTTTAAGTCATAATTTTAAGTACAATGTTATATTTATTTTTTAGATATTTTGCTAGTATCAAAATACTAGGTAATATAAACGCGCTACTCTGCATTATCATTGCTTAAAAAGAGTTTTTTATAAACAGACTTCACAACTTTTAATTACTACTTTCAAGATTATGCACAATTAGCTTAAATTGTGTGTTTTTAGTGTAAGATTCACATTGCACTACACAAAACATTTGATAAAGAATCTTGTATTAATTGGATGGGAAATGACATCAGTTAGTTTTATTATTCCACATATGGGTAGAGAGGAGTTGTTAATAGAAACCCTCACGTCTATTGAAAAGTTAGATTCTTCAAATATTCAGTTACAAGTAATCGTTGTTAGTAAAAATGAATCTTTCAGCCCCCAGTTAATGGCGTTTAATACCGCCTTAGATATTCAGTTTTTACAAGTAAATCAAGATACAACTATTTCAGACCAACGTAATATTGGCGTGAAAAATTCGTCTTCTGAATTTTTAGCATTTATTGACGCTGACATAGCCCTCTCAAATAATTGGTTACAAGTTATGCTTAGTGAAGTTAATCATGAGTCCTTCGCATTAATTAGCGCTGTGCAAAGACCATCAAGAAACGCTACGCAATTAGAATTAGTGAGGGTAACACTAAGTAATTTAAGTATCGATTGCGAAATGGAGTTTTTACCTGGTAGAAATTTATTTCTTAGTCGTGAAGTGTTTAATAAAACCGATGGCTTTCCAAGTGATTTAATTACTTGCGAAGACTATGTATTTACTCACAATGTCAGCAAATTTGGGAAACTCTATTACACTAGTAAAGCTGATTATGTGCATTTAGGGGAAGATAAAGAGTACTGGTCAATGGCTAGAAAAGAGGTTTGGCGAGGCCAATCAAATTTAGCCTCCGTAAAAGGTAGAGATGTGCCCATTTCTGAATATCCAAGCTTTATTGTGCCTCCGTTGTTTACATTGGCATTAATCGCTTCGTTTTTGTTTATTGCTCTTAATTGGAATATTCTCAGTTATTTATCAATATTTGTTTGGGTGTTTTTGTTGGGTGTTTATACAGTTAGGTTATATAAAAAACGACACAAGTATTTGCGCTTATTCCCGATAGTACTTTTCTATTCATTATACTTCCCCGCTCGTACAGTAGGTACAATATTAGGCGCGAAAACAACTTTTAAAACGGGCGATTACTAAATATGAATGACAAGCCTTTGAATGTACTTCAATTTATCTGTTCAACTGGATTTTATGGAGCCGAGAGATGGATATTAGCTCTATGTAAGAATACGTCTAAAACAGACTGTATTTACAGCTTAGCGGTAACTGATGAACCGGAAACTAAAGACCTAGAACTGGTGAAACAGTTTTCGAAGGATTGTGGCGATACTGTTGCGTTACCAATGAATAACAAATTCGATTTTGCAGTAGTTAGCAAACTCGCCCAACATATAATAGACAATAAAATAGATGTGATACATACCCACGGGTATAAGTCAGATATTATTGGCATTTTAGCGGCAAAAAAAGCTAAAATCCCTGTAGTGGTTACACCACATGGTTTTGAAAATGCAGATGATTTCAAACTGAGATTATTTATAAACTTAGGCAATTTCATGATGAAATTTGCCACGAAAGTTGTTCCGCTTTCTCCAGCCCTAATGGATGACTGCAAAAAACTCGGCGTAAAATCCGCTAAACTTGAATATATACAAAATGGCGTAGACTTAAGCGAAGTTGAATACGCGCGAGACAATGAGCCCGCCGCAGAAAAGAATAAATTTAGAGTCGGCTTTATTGGACAAATGATCAGCAGAAAAAACATTCTTGATTTGCTTGATGTTTTTGCACAAGTGCATAAAAAGTATAAGGATGTTGAATTAGTAATGCTTGGAGACGGTGACGAGAGAAGCAAATTAGAGGAGTATGCAAATACCCTTGCTTGTAAGTCTGATATTCATTTTTTAGGATATAGGAATGACCGCTTGGCGTATTTGAAAAGTTTTGATATTTTTGCCATGACTTCTACACTAGAGGGCATACCTCGCTGTTTAATGGAAGCATGCGCAATGGGTATTCCTGTCGTTTCTTATGATATTGATGGCGTTGATCAATTAATTACGCATAACGAAACTGGGCTTCTAGCCCCGCTTTACGATAAAGATGCATTAATTGAGTTATTCTCAGAGGTTTATGAAAATAAAGAAAAGGCTTTAACATTAGGTGATAACGCAAATAAATATGTCAACGAGCATTACTCTGGAAGCCGAATGGCAAAAGAATATTTAACCTTGTTCAACAATTTAATAAATGAAAAGGCATAGGGAAGTGTTTTGATGGCAACTAAAAAGCCAATAACGTTTTTATTGAGTGTAGATACTGAGGAAGAGTGGGAATGGGACGGACCGTTTCCAGAGAAGGATTTTGCTGTAGAAAATATATCAAAACTTGATAGTTTCCAAACATTCTGTGAGCAGAATGCCTATCGGCCTGTTTACTTTGTTGATTATGCAGCTGCTAAAGCCTTCCCTAATTATCCCCAGTTTTTTAATAGCGAACGTCAACAGAACTATGAAATTGGCGCTCACTTGCACCCTTGGGCTAATCCGCCCTATTTCGGTCCAGCTAATGATGAAAAATCTCATATTGTCAACTTACCACTAGATCACGTTGAACAAAAATTAGATGCACTTCTAACATTGTTTGCTGACACGTTGAAGTGCAAACCTCAATCATTTAGAAGCGGCAGATGGGGTATTTCAGAAGAAATCCTACAATTATTACTAGCAAAGGGATTTAATATAGACTCAAGCGTTTATCCTTTCTATAAAAATCAATACTTTGACTGTTTAGGTTGTCCCTTAAAGCCTTATTGGCCCTCTTTTAATGACGTGTTGAGTTGTGGGCAGCAGGATGAAATATTGGAAATGCCTGTAACTGTCGGCTTTAATCATACGCCTTTTGCAAAGTATGCAAAACTGCATGACTTCTGCCAAAAATCAAGTATGAAAATTCTAAAAGCAACAGCAGTGTTATGGCATACAAGTTTAATGAGAAAAATCTATTTTAGTCCTGAAGTCGCGAGTGCAAAAGATATGATCGACTTAGCTGAAGCATCTATAAAGCAAGGCAATCAGTGTCTTCATATGTTTATGCATAGCTCTAGCTTTTTAGACAACTCTACTGGTTTCTTAAAAGCTAATGGCGCATTTGAACTAATATGCGAACGAATAAAAGGTGTAACAGCACATTTGGAAGAAAAATACGACGTTACTTACATGACAGCTAGTGAATACAAATTATTTTTACAAAAAAACCCACAGTATATTGCCGAATGATAAACATAAAAGAGATTACTCCTGAAGTATATGAAAGTTTTATAGCATCTCATGAGGAAGCATCCCCTTACCATAATAAAGCATGGTGTGAAGCTGTAACGACAGCTTACGGCTTTGGTATGAAATATTTTGGGTTCATGAAAGCCGGCGAACTGGTGGGCGTCTTACCGTCAATCATTATGAATAAGCCCTTTGGTCAAAAAACTGTTTGCTCATTGCCTTACTGCGATTTAGGTGGCATTGCCTGTAATGATCAAACCTTAGTTTCTGATGCAGAGAGTGCACTGAGTAAATATGTATCTAGCCTTGGTTACGCGTTGGAATATCGCAAAGGCAAATATGAAAAACTAGAGGACGAGTCAGAATTAAAGGACGGTCAAAAAGTTCGCATGTTATATGAATTACTTGATGATGTTGACGCGCAATTAGCAAGGTTTAAACCCAAATTACGAAGCCAAATTAAAAAGGCGATGAAAAATGGCGTAGAGGCCGAAGTTATATCACTCCCAAATAGTGACCAATTCGATGAGTTTTATTCAGTTTTCACAACGAATATGAGGGATTTAGGCTCACCTGTTCACTCTTTAGACTGGTTCAAAGAAATATTTAGAGCGTATAGCAATCAAGCTTTTATGGTTTTAGTGCGGTTTGAAGGAAAGTGCGTGGGTGGCGGCATCGTTATACATACCAAATCAAAAGCGGTAATACCATGGGCTAGTACTTTAAGAAGTCATAACAAGCTTGCGCCTAACATGTTGTTATATTGGGAAGTATTAAGCGAAGTAATTAGACGTGGAATTATTCAATTTGATTTTGGGCGTTCAGGTTATAATGAAGGCACATACAGGTTTAAAAAGCAATGGGGGGCAGTGCCGAGTCCAATTACATGGCAACATCTCGAAGATGTCAAACTTGTTGACGATATAGCTGGCGAAAAGTCTGCAGCACGCGCAAAAGTAGAGAAAATATGGCAAACATTACCGGTTTCGATTACGTCGGTAGTTGGACCTAAAATTAGAAAATATATAAGCTTATAGAGGGCATATGTGCGGAATTGCGGGTTTTTTAACTAACAGTCAGCAAACTTTAAATGAACAACATTTGCATGAAATGGGCAACGCTATTATTCATAGAGGGCCAGATGCTAGTGGTGTTTACTTAAATGATTATGTTGGCCTATGCCATCGAAGATTAAGTATATTGGACTTATCGGAGGCAGGTAATCAACCGATGTTTTCAGAAGATGGTGAAATTGTCATTGTCTTTAACGGTGAAATTTTCAACTTTATTGATTTAAAAAAAGAACTTGAAAACGACGGTTGTGTTTTTAAGTCAACATCAGATACTGAAGTCATTATTAAGCTATATGAAAAAAAAGGCATTGATTGCATTCATGATATTACAGGCATGTTTGCGTTTGCGCTTTGGGATAATAAATCAAAACAACTCTTTATGGCGAGAGACCGATTAGGTAAGAAGCCTTTCTACTATTATCAAGATCCAGAATCACCTGAACAATTTTCATTTGCGTCGGAAATTAAATCAATATTAACACTGCCCAACATTAAGCGGGAATTAAGACTCGATGCCGCTTATGATTTTTTTGCTTATCAATATGTACCAGACCCAAAAAGCATCTTCCAGCATATTCACAAAATACCACCCGCACACTATTTACTGGTAAAAGACGGAGAGTTTACGCTTAAACAATATTGGGATGTTTCTTTTTCTGAAGTTAATAGCAGCCCAGAGCCTGAAGCGTTAGACGAGCTTTATGAAATTATTAAACAAAGCACAAAAAGAAGAATGATAAGTGATGTGCCATTAGGCGCATTTTTAAGTGGTGGTGTGGATTCAAGTGGCATAGTTGCAACCATGTCAAATTTATCCGATACCCCAATAAAAACCTGTACCATTGCGTTTGACAATGAAAAATATAACGAAGCCGAATTTGCAAAAGCAGTTGCTGAGCAATACAAAACTGAGCATCATGAATTCTTAGTTAACCAGAATGTAGCGGATACTTTGGAGCACATTGTTGGATTCTTTGATGAACCTTTTGCTGATCCGTCACTAGTACCCACTTTTTTTGTTTCAGAACTGGCAAGAAAAGAAGTTACTGTTGCAGTAGCGGGTGATGGTGGTGATGAAGTGTTTGCAGGCTATGAAAAATACACAACTGACTTTATTGAGAATAAGCTTCGCGAAAAATTCCCGAAAGTAATTAGGAAAAGTCTTTTCCCTATATTAGCGAAAGGTTTTGGGAGTATCCCATTAAATGTGTGTAAAAAAGCTAAAAGTTTACTCACAAGCTTAAGCGTTGAACCAGCTATGGGTTTTTATATTACAAACTCACATATAGATGATGAACAGTGGAATAGCTTAATAAAACACGATATCAAAGAAAAACTTGGTAATTACCATCCATCCAAAATGACCTTAGACTTTTATCACAAGGCAGACGGTCCAGACCATCTTAGTAAGATTTTATATACCGATATGAAAACTTATCTAACGGGTGGAATATTAGTGAAAGTAGATAGAATGAGTATGGCTAATTCATTAGAAGTCAGAGCTCCGATTCTAGATAAAGAAGTAATTGAGTTTGCAGCAACACTTCCCTCTCATTATAAATTTAGAGATCAAGAAAAAAAGTTTGCTCTTAAAGAGATTTTCAAACCTTTTTTATCAGACGATATACTTTATAGAAAAAAAATGGGCTTCTCTGTGCCATTAGCAGATTGGTTGCGAAATGAAATTCACGATATAAGTGAAAGCTATTTAATTACTAAGGCAGAAGGATTAAATCGTTTATTCAATCATGAAATGATTGCAAAATTGTGGAACGAGCATCAAAACCAAGAAGCTGACCATAGCCCTATTCTTTGGTCAATGCTGATGTTTGAGATGTGGTGGCAAAGGTATATGCACTAGTTATGATTGAGCACACCGATACACCTAAGATAGTTAAAATTTTGCACGTTACCTTCGATATGCGCATTGGGGGAACTGAAATGGTGATAAAAAATATTATTGAAGGAAATACTAAGAGTCACCACGAAATGTCTATATTTTGCATCGAAGAACCGTTAGGACCATGGGGCCAAGACTTACAAAAACGCGGCGTTGTGGTTAACTCGGTAAATAGAGAAGAAGGCTTCGATATTAAAATGATTAAAGCAATTCGCAAGCACATAAAAGACCACAATATTGACGTTATGCATTGTCATCAATATACCCCGTGGGTTTATGCTACGCTAGCAAGTTTAGGGCTTGGAGTAAAAATCATTTTTACAGAGCATGGCCGTTTTTATCCTGACTCGAGTAGTTGGAAACGAAAGTATATCAATCCTGTTTTATCTTATTTTACTGATCACATTACAGCAATTTCACAAGCAACAAAGCACGCATTAGTTGAGTTTGAATACCTAAAAGAACAAAACATTGATGTTGTTTACAATGGCATTGTTGGATTAAAAAGTAATTTAGAAAAACGACCGATAATAAAACAGGAATTAGGGCTAGACCAAAATAATATTGTATTTGGCACCATTGCTCGATTAGATCCAATTAAGAATCATGAAATGATGATTAATGCATTTGCTGATGTTTGCAAAAATTATGAAAATGCTCGTTTAATTATTATTGGTGATGGCGATTTAATGGAGCAATTAAAAGAACAGGTAGAGAATATTTCAATTGCTGATAAGGTTATTTTTACTGGCTATTTAGCGTACCCTAAAAATTACCTCTCTATTTTTGATATTTTCTTATTATCGTCGCTCAGTGAAGGTACTTCTATGACTTTATTAGAGTCTATGTCTTTAGCCAAACCTTGCATTGTCACAGATGCGGGTGGAAATAAGGAAATTATTGCTAACCATGAAAATGGCATAGTAACTAAAAATGATGACGCTCATGAGTTTGCAGAAGCAATGAAGTTGTTGATCAATGATAAGTCGCTTAGAAAAAAATATGCAGACAATGCATTGGTCCGTTTTAATGAATTGTTCGATGCAAAAATTATGTCTGAACGATATGCGGGTTACTATGATAGCTAAAAACTATCAGTAAAAATCTCTATATTCTTATAATTTCCATGAATTTTTTAATTATATAGATTGATTAGTTAACACTAGTTAGCGCCATAAAATAGAATTAAAAATCATAAAGAACAGTACAAAAAACAAGCCTGTTTAAAGGTTGGTCTAAGAAACTGTGCTTGTCACAACAAACACAGTTCCATTAATACCTATATAAAAAACCCAAGATCTTTTTCATTAAAATTGGCTAAATTAGGCAGGGTAGATTGCAGTTCTGTTTGGTCTAGGCCGAACCAGCTACCCAAAGTTGAAGCATATTGTTCTACTGATACAGTAGGAATAAGTCGCCCTCTGCGGTCAGTATATGAATTTGAAGATGTATCAAGATTGGGCATACTACCATAAATTCTCCCACCTTTTACTCCTCCGCCCATTATAAAATGATGCGCACCCCAGCCATGATCTGTTCCTGTAGAGTTACTGGTCAATGTTCTACCGAAATCTGAAGCAGTGAAAAGTGTAACTTTATCCCATGCATTTAACTCAACCATTGCATTTCTAAACGCCATGACAGCGTCATTTATATGTTTATGGAGACCAGGCATAGCGATTGCTTGATTAGCATGTGTATCAAATCCAGGTATACCGACAAAAAAGATTTGTCGTTTTGCACCAATGTTATCGCGTATAGCAATAGTATTTGCTACAGCTTCAAGTTGGTCTGCAAGTTGCGTATTAGGAAAGTTTGTCACTAAATCAGGCGCCATATCGTATTGTTCATCAAATAGCGCACCGTTAGATATACCATTTCCTTGCAGTTGTGTTAAATCCCTCACAAATACATTACTAGATGCTGAATTCTTTCTTTGTAAGAACGCGCTTAATCTTTCGCGAGCAACATTGTAGTTTTGACTACTTCCAATAATATGAGGTGTTTTTAAAGCAGAAACGCGGGCTGAGCCGTTACTAGAAATCTTGAATGATCTTGTCTGTTCACCAGTAACGTAGAGACTGGTTCTAGACAAATTTAAAGCCATAAACCTAGGGTCAAGCTCAGGATGTTTATTAACTGTTGCATCCAGAATCCGTCCACCCCAGCCAATATTGGCTCCTTCTGGATTAAGTGATAACCAAGTGGATTGTTGGTCATTGTGCGAAAATAATCGTGGGGGCACTCTCACTGATTTTGTCTCAAACTGAGCTCTAGTCGTTGGCTCAACAAGCGTTCCTACGCTTCCTAAAACAGCCATTTCTTGACTATCAAAAAGGCCTTTCATACCACTTAAATCGCTTGGAAACGCATATTGCAAACTCCCTAAGTCTTGGTTATTAATAGGTGAGATTGGTAGTAAATTATTTCTATTTCTAGATGAATTATCAGCGTTTACATTGTATGCATCCATTAAGGATGCTCGATGTGATAATAACTGGTCATATGACTCTTGATCATATGGTATAAGCGTATCACTGCTATCCAAGCCACCATAAAAATAGACACAAACCAAAGCTTTATAATCGTCTAATTGAGATGCAAATGCCTGCCTTTGAGTCAATGTACCAAGGAGGCCTGTACCAACGGCCATAGCAGCCGCATTTCTAATAAAGTTGCGTCGAGATAAGTTTTCCATAAACTATCCTCCTAATAAATAACAGCAAATGCTGGTGAGGTGGTGGCCATAAGTAATGCAAAATGTACTCTTGCTAGCCTGTCGTCGTTTTCATAATCAGCTCTTAGTTCAATAGATTCTATTGCTTCTAAAATCATTTCTTGAGTATCTAAACTCATTCGATTTCCAGTCAATAAAAAGTTAATGTGAGACAGAAGCTCTGCACTATCATGGGCTATCGAAACTTCATAGGAATAGTCTGGAATAAATGTGTCCAGTCCTTCACTATTAAATGTTTTATTTACTATAAATTCTGTTAAGAAATTGGTGTAACCAACCGTGGTATTTGAATTCACAATTTGGAATTCAGGCGTAGTCAAAGACATTTCAGCACTCTCGGTTCCTGGAGATACAAAACCGGGTCGATAAAAGTTAAACACAGAATCTGCACCAAATGGACGCTGCCCTAATCCTGCTAGTTCATCATCAACATGTCTATTTAATTTGCTTTCTTCAACACTTCTAACTTCAGAAAATTTAAATGCTTTAGCGAAGTGGATAAATCTGAGAATAGGCTCCCTTATTTTTCCTGCACTTTCACTCGTATTTGTATATGCTGTATTTGCATATAAACTTGGATCTAATAGTATGGCTGCTATGGTAGCACTTAAGTCTCCACGAATATTCGTTCCAATTTCAACGCCATTTGGCGCGAGAAAATAACCAGTTTCAAAAGCCGTAGCTACTCGCTCAACATAGTCTGGAGTTGGGTGACTTGAAGTAAATCGCTGAATAAGTTGCCTAGATATAAATGGCGCAACATTAGAATGTTCAAATATATGGTCAATTGCCATTTCTACACTCGTATATCCATCTGTATTTTCTGGGATAACAATATCCAAAAATGACTTTTGTTTATCAGAATGATTATCTGGATTAATTATTAAAGGGTTTAAGAAAGGTTCAATACTCTCATATGAACGATCGAAAACAAATCCAGTGAATACTTTCGCTAAATTTTCAATATCTTCATTATCATAAGTTTCAACCAAGTTCCCATTTTCTAATTTAGGTTGACCATTCATTTCTAATTCGACTAAACCAATACTAAATAATTGTAAAATCTCTCGAGCATAATTTTCGTCTGGTGTTCTACCAAGACTTTCATCTCCTTTTTTATTGTTTAAATAGGTAAGATAAACACCCATCAGAGGAGTATAAGTAACGTCTTCCAACATACTTTTATAATTTCCAAAAGCGTTTTCCCCAATTTGATCAATGAAATAGGCTTCTTTGTGCGATTTCTGTAAATTATTTTCAGTCGCTATAATTATTTGTGAAAGTGCGAAAATCGCTCTCTGCCTTAATGGGTCATCAAACGTCCCGTTGATTGCTTTGTCCCAAAAAATATGTGCATGGTATTCATCATCTGTTGTCCTTGAATCTATTTTGTTTAGATTAACTATATTCATCATTGGCCTAACTTGCGACATATAAGATTCATAATCCTTTGAAAGCTGCTCTACTACCCAGTCGCTGGCATCCGTCCCAACCAATGATTCAATTTCATCTTTAGTACCTCCAAAACTAGCGAAGCTAAGAAACCGCTGAGCATCAAGCTCTGTTCTGATTAGCGTATATGAATCTTCAGATGGTTCTGGCTCTGGAGCTGGTTCA
>DDIL01000176.1 GCA_002338515.1 Glaciecola sp. UBA1851
GGATATGATAAACAGGATATATATTGACCATATATGCAATACAATTGACTTAATATTTAATTAGGTTAAAAATACTGCCACTTTTACGATGATGTGGTTGGTTCATAATAATTAGAAAATAAGCGTCTCACGACGCTTACATGCAATATCAAATTTTAAAGTGAACAAATAACACACCTTATTCGTTTAACCGGATACTAAAAACTTAGGAGAGTCATTCATGTCTGACAAGACCGCAACCCTTACAGCCGGAAATATGCAAGTTGAATTACCCATTATGGAAGGTACCGAGGGTCATCCTGTAATCGACATTAGAACCTTAGGAAGCCAAGGCTACTTCACTTTCGACCCAGGTTTCTTAGCCACAGGATCATGTGAATCATCCATCACATTTATCGATGGCGCAAAAGGTATTCTTTTGCATAGAGGATATTCAATTGAAGACCTAGCGCGTGATGCTACATATCTAGAAGTGTGTTACATGTTGCTTCACGACAAGTCTCCTGACAAAGAAGATTATGAAGATTTTAGAGAGACTATCACTCGTCATACAATGGTACATGAACAGTTAAATATGTTCTTCCATGGCTTCAGAAACGACGCTCATCCTATGGCAATGCTATGTGGAACAGTTGGTGCGTTATCGTCTTTCTATCATAGCGATTTAGACGTATCAGACCCTGATCAACGTGCTCGTTCTGCTCACCGCTTAATTGCTAAAATGCCGACTTTAGTTGCTATGTGTTACAAGTATAATGTTGGTCAACCATTCGTCTATCCAAGAAACGATTTAAGCTACGCGGCAAACTTTTTAAACATGATGTTCTCTGTACCAGCAGAAGATTACAAAATTAGTCCTGCTGTAGAGCGTGCAATGGATAGAATATTTATTCTTCACGCAGATCATGAGCAAAACGCATCTACTTCTACCGTCCGTTTAGCCGGATCTTCTGGCGCTAACCCATATGCATGTATTGCTGCAGGTGTGGCATCATTATGGGGCCCTGCTCACGGCGGAGCAAATGAAGCATGTCTTAAAATGCTAGAAGAAATTGGTAGTGTAGACAGAATTCCAGAATTTATTGCTCGCGCTAAAGACAAGAATGACCCGTTCCGCCTAATGGGCTTTGGTCACCGAGTTTATAAAAACCATGACCCACGCGCAACAGTAATGCGTGAAAGTTGCCATGAAGTTATGTCTGAACTAAAAGTAGATAATCCTCTACTAGATGTTGCAATGGAACTGGAAAGAATTGCATTAAGCGACCCTTATTTTGCAGAGAAAAAATTATTCCCTAACGTAGACTTCTATTCAGGTATTGTTTTAAGTGCAATTGGTATTCCTGTTAATATGTTTACGTGCATCTTCGCACTTGCAAGAACCGTTGGTTGGATATCTCATTGGCATGAAATGATGAGCCAACCTGGGCAGAAAATTGGTCGTCCTCGTCAGTTATATACTGGTAAGAGTGCACGTCCTTACACACCAATTAAAAATTAATAGTTAATTTAATATGTTTGAAAAGGCGCTTTTTGCGCCTTTTTTTATGAGTATGCCGTATAACAACTTTTATAATTGGATTGGTACAACTAAATCATGCACAGTTCAGCTAAATTCTTAGGTTACGCAGGCCTTATCCCGTTTGTTGGCCTCCCCTTTTTGGTATTTTTTAATATCTTGGAAAGATACCAAGGTTTTCTTTATTTTGTTCAATACTCGGCCATCATATTATCATTCTTTGGCGGTATCCATTGGCTAGACGCGATCCAAAATAGAAGAAAAAACCATCAATTATATGTCGCTATGCTACCTAGTATTGTTGCTTGGTTATCTTTAATTTTGTTGGAAGGTGAAACACTATTAAGCGTATTGTCTGTTGCTTATATTGCGGTGCTTATGTATGACAAATATGTGCTGGCAATGGAGAAAGATATTTTGATTGATTACACTACACTACGAGTGGTATTAACCACAGTAGTGGTGTTAAGCCACTTATTTATGGCTGCTTTGTGAAAACTAAGTGGTTGTTTTTACTTGATTGCGAAGTGCTTTAGCAAGCTCGCTCAAATTAAGTGGCATAGAATATAAGCTACCTTGAACTTTGTCACACCCTAGCTCTTTGAGGTAGTAAAATTGTTCTAAAGTTTCAACGCCTTCAGCGGTCACTTGAAGTTTATCAGTATTATAAAAGGCTTAGAAAGCATAAATTAAATAATATTAAATCGCCAATAAAAAACGCATTCAACTTATCATTGAATGCGCTGTATATTTTAGAAAAATAAACTACAACTAATTTGCTTTAATTAAAGTTTCAAGCTCGGCTGTTTTATTCTGCATTAATTCAAAATCTTCTCGACTCTCTACATTCAATCTAATAACCGGTTCAGTATTCGATTTACGTAAATTGAAACGCCAAGAACCAAACTCCATACCAATTCCGTCTGTACGGTCAACCACTTCTGCATCTTTCTCATAATGATTAATAATACGTTTAATGGTTATACCGGCATCTTCCACTCTATAGTTAATTTCACCTGAAGATGGGAATTTAGCAATGCGTTCTTTTACTAGTTCAGACAACGGTTGTTTAGTTTTACATAATAATTCAGCAACTAATAACCAAGGGATCATGCCTGAATCACAATAAGCAAAATCTCTGAAATAGTGATGCGCACTCATTTCGCCACCATAAACAGCATCTTCTTTCCTCATGCGCTCTTTTATAAACGCATGTCCTGTTTTAGACTTAATGGGTTTCCCACCAGCTTCTACAACAATGTCTTCTGTATTCCAAAAGACTCGAGGGTCATAAATAATTTTTGCTCCCTTATTTTTGTCTAAAAATGCTTTGGCTAGCAAACCTACAATATAGTAACCTTCAATAAATTCACCGTCGGCATCAAACAGGAAACAACGGTCAAAATCACCATCCCATGCAATCCCCATATCCGCACCATACTTTTTAACCGCATCAGCAGTATCTGCGCGGTTTTCAGGTAACAAAGGATTAGGAATACCATTTGGAAAATTTCCATCTGGCTTGTGATGCACTTTAATAAATTCAACTGGAACATTTTGATGTTTAAAGAAAAGTTCAATTGCATCAACAATATGTCCTGCACTGCCATTACCTGAATTCACAACAAGCTTTAAAGGAGTTAAACGACTAACATCTACATATTCATTTAAATGCAATACGTAGTCATTTATACAGCTCACCCTTTCATACATAGCCGTTTCAAGAAGCAACACCTCTTTAACTGAATGATGTCCTTCAATAAAATCATCATCAGATACTAAAGTTTGCGCGGCATAGTGCATTAATCGTTCGTGTACTAGTGCCTCATCATATAATTGAGCAGCTTCTTTAATGGCATTTAACCCTGTATCGCCACTAATTGGAACAGAGCCTGCCTTAACCATTTTCATCCCATTATAATTTATTGGATTATGGCTTGCGGTAACTTCAATGCCACCGTCAACTTCTAAATGTTTGGTCGCAAAATAAATTTCTTCCGTTCCTG
>DDIL01000168.1:0-9117 GCA_002338515.1 Glaciecola sp. UBA1851
GTGAGAGTAAGTAATTATTACTAATAGTGCTTACCATACTCACTCACCCCTTATATGTTGCATCTTATCTAATCTTGATTGCCTAAACTTTTAAATATCGATACTATTTTTAGCTATCTGTGAGTCTTGTGTGCTTAATTTTAGGTTACATTATTTGCTCAATAACAATAAAAAAGGAAAGTAAATATGGTGTCTGTAAAAGAGAAAATGGCCTACGGGTTAGGAGACACGGCAAGTAACTTAATATTTCAAACAGTTATGCTGTTTCTTGCTTTTTACTACACCGATATTGTTGGCCTATCTCCTACTGCTGTGGGCATAATGTTCCTAGCAGTTCGGGCTATTGACGCTATTACTGACCCCTTAATGGGCGCCTTTGCTGATAAAACAAAAACAAAATGGGGCGCTTATCGTCCTTATCTTTTATGGTTAGCATTGCCATTTGCAGTGTCGAGCATTCTTGCATTTACGGTCCCAGATTTTGGTGATACAGGTAAATTAGTATATGCAACCGCGACCTACATTTTACTTATGCTCATGTATACAGCGATAAATATTCCTTACTCAGCGCTAGGGGGTGTTATAACTGAAGATGTCAGTGAGCGTGTATCGGTGCAGTCTTATCGTTTTGTTTTCGCCATGATAGGCGGACTAATTGTATCGGGCCTGACTCTTCCAATGGTAGAGTTTTTTGGGCAGGGGGATCAGGCAAAGGGTTATCAATATGCCATGATCACCATGAGTTTATTTGGCATGCTTTTATTTATCTTGTGCTTTTTGGGAACTAAAGAGCGTGCGCGACCTGCCACAAATGAAAACCGCGGTTTTCAAAAGACCATGAAAGCAGTTTGGGCGAACGACCAGGCTAGCATTTTATGTGTGGCAGCAGTTATCCTTTTAACCGGCTTAGTGCTTAGAGGGGGAATGACAATCTACTATGTGCGCGAGTTTTTAGGCATGCCAGATAAAGTAACATTAGTCATTACATTGGGTACACTTGGTGGTTTGATTGGCGCAGCGCTTGCGTTTCCATTGTCTAAAAAGGTGTGCAAGGTAAAAGCCTACGTAAGTATCCAAATTGTGGGATTTGTGTTGTGTATAGTGAATTACTTCGTTCCTGCTGAAGCCTTTATTATGGCAATAGTGTTACACGTAGCTTGGAGCTTAGTGTTACAAATGGCTTCTCCAATTTTATGGGCAATGATTGCTGATACGATTGATTATGGTGAATGGCGTTCGGGCGAAAGAATGACAGGGGTGACTTATTCTACCGTTATCTTTTTTATAAAAGTTGGTGTAGCAATAGGTGGTTTTTTAACCGGCACTTTACTTGGTTATTATGGCTACGTGGCAAATGAAGTCACTCCTGAAGCCCAATCGGGTATAGCGTTTATTTTTACAATAGTGCCTGGCATATGTTTCTTGTTAGTGGCTGTTGTAATGATGAAATATACTCTGACAGCGTCTAAACTTAAGCAAGTAAATGACGAATTACAAGCAACGGTAAAATAAATGCTGACACACAAACAACTATTAAATAGTAAATGGACTGCCGTTAAATCCATCAATAAACAAAAGCACTTTTTAGTGACAGATGTTGAATACGATGAAGACGGCGTAGTAACTAAATGTGAGATTCAGGCAATAATAAACAAAGAAGTTAGCCTTATTAACTGGCGCGACTTAGCCAATAAAGACGTTTGGTTACAGGGCTGGAAATAAATTAGTGGAGTAATCAGCGGCTAAATGCCTGTTTTGTCGCTATGCTATTTCTGGGCGTTTATGCACCCATAGCGAGCCACCGCCTTTCTTTTTTGCTTTAAACACTGATTTGTCCGCTAACCCAACTAACTGTTTATAATTTAGGTTATCCCATTCGTCATTTTCATCTACACACACTAATCCAATAGATGAATTAATTTTAAATTTTTTATCTTGGATATTTTGAGGCTTGCTTAACCCTTTTAATATTCTTTTGGCAAGTGCAATAGCATCATCATGATTTGTTTTAGGAAGTAAAAGGCCAAATTCATCCCCACCTAATCTGCCAAATGTATCCGTATCGCGTATACAGTCGGACACATTATTTACAAAGGACTTTAAATATTCATCGCCAATATTGTGCCCATAATCATCATTCACTTTTTTAAATTTGTCCAAATCAAAATACATAAAAGATAACGATTCTTTCACTCTTTTAACTCTTGCAATCGCTTGTTTTACTCTATCAGTGAAGAGATAACGATTAGTTGCACCCGTTAACGCATCATAGTGCGCTAATTTTTTCAGGCGCATGTCCTTTCTAAAGTCTCGTCTTAGGGTCACCATTAGATATTCAAGTATTTGTGGTGTGACAGAATCTATAGGGAAAGCATCAATAGTTAAATTCCCATAACCGCTTACATCAAAACTATTGAACGAGTCTGATAATATTAATATAGGGCATGGTAAATCTTTTGCGGCGTAATATTTAGATAATTGACGGCGTAAAGGGAGGAATTGTTCTTGATGGACAATAATGAATGCAGAATAGAAACTCAACTTGTCAATTTCAACGTCTACCGCTTTGTCATAACAACTGACAGAAGCTATTTTTGAAGATAGTTTGAGTGTGGTATTTATCCATTGCTGTTTTTTAATGTTATCGTGGATCAAATAAACTTTCATTTATGTGGTTGCCTTTTAGCAATCCAAACTACGTAAAGCTTAAAAGTACTTGTTACTCACTTTTAGCTTATTGGTTGTTTTTATAATAAATGTTGTAAAAGCTCTTAACAGTGGCGTTTAGCCCACTTTTTTCTTATTAGCGCCCAATCAATAAAGCACATTATTTGTACAGTTGTCAAGTTGTAGCCGCAATTCTAGGATAATGCTGTTGCAACAAAATATAACAAGTTGAGCCTAAATTGTGGCCATTCGCTTAACATAACTTTGTATTCAGTTACATTGCATAGTATTAGTTTAGGTTTTAAATCATGCTAGGATAGCGTGTATACATTTTATATTACTAAATAAAGAAGAGCAGATTTATGTCAACATCACTCACATTAAAAAAAGTCGACTATACCAATTTAAATGAAGTTGAAACCTTATTAGACATGCTGCAAATGTATGCAAAAGATCCCATGGGAGGCGGTGGCGCGATTAATCAGGACGTATTAAATGCGTTACCTGAAGCGTTAAAAATTAGAGAGTTTATGCATTCTTTCTTAGTTTTTGATAGTAACAACCAGCCTATTGCATTCGCAAATTGTATCGAGAGCTTTTCTACATTCTCGGCAAAGGGTGTGCTGAACATACATGATTTTGCGGTGCATCCAAACTCTCGCGGAATGGGTTTAAGCCAATTTTTATTGTCTGGTATCGCTGATTTTGCAAAATCTATTGGATGCACGAAGCTAACCTTGGAAGTGTTAGAAGGCAATAAAATTGCAATCGCTGCTTACAAGCGGGCTGGTTTTGCAGGTTATGAGTTAGAACCCGCTATGGGGAAAGCTATGTTTTGGCAAAAATATCTATAAACATAATTTTGTGCTTGTGGCGAGTGTAATAACTCAAATGATCTTAACTTCAATACTATTAACATAAAAAATCATGATTAAAACTCTACCTCTAGGATAGAGTTAAAATACTATCTCAATTGTTTTTATACCTATGTATCCCTTTATGTAGACTAATAAGAATCTTCTTGCTCTACAATCCTTTCAGAAATTTGTGTATGGCTTATCGACTAAATAATTGTCATTAAACTTGTCAAGTTTAGCTGGTAAACACTGAAAAACCCCATAACCATCTAATTTATATAGCTTTATAAGAAGTTGAAAAAATGAGAAACGTGAGCGCAAGGAGTACAACATGAAACTTTTATTCAAACAAATACTATCAATTTTTTTATTAGCTATTTGTTTAACTAGTAAATTAAATGCTGCCGTTTTAACGGTTGAGTATTCAGGGTTCTCGCAAGGAAGTACAAACTTAAATCAAACATTGGATGGTACTAGTAGAAATGCTGCTGCAGGTATGTTTGATTTGGATATTATTAATTCTGACGTTCCTTGGATTAACCAAGGAAGCTCAATAGAAGCATTTTGTGTTGAGTTGGACCAGTTTATTATTACCAACACATCCGTGCAATATAACATTCAAACCGGCATGGATTTCTTTAATAATAGCAACCAAGTAGAGCTAATTGGTCGACTATATAGCTCTGCGTTCGACTCAGTACTTTCACAAACAGATGCATCTAATCAAAGAATATACAGTAGCGCTTTTCAAATCGCCATGTGGGAATTAGTGTATGATTTTGATGCAATTGATTTAGTAGATAACGGATATATAACCGACACGCGCACCTCAAGAGATAGTATTCGCACACTAGCGGATTCTTGGTTAGGAAATTTGGTTAATGTAACGAACAATTATTCGTTTTTAGTACTACAAAGTGATATCTCTCAAGATCTAATTGTCGCTAAAGAAAACGATATTCCAGTATCAACACCATCATTGATTGGTTTAATTGCTCTTGCATTATTCTATATTGGTTGGCGAGTGAAGCAGCCCTGATTGTAAAAAGCCTACAACTAATCGATTCGATTAAATTAGGTTAATGATTATCAGGCAACACAGACGTTTTTTTTACCACACCATACGCAAAACTTGTGTCAATAGAGGCGATACAACCAATTGCATGGAGCTGGTGACGAACAAAATCTTCATAATGATGTAGGTCTTTTACGACTACCTTTAATAGGTAGTCAGCACGGCCGGTCATGACAAAACATTCCAATACGTTTTCTTGTAACTTAATTTGCGTTTCAAAATTCTCAACGACTTCTTTTGTGTGTTTTTCAAGTTGAACATTAACAAATACGGTAATTGGCAAGCCATACACTTCATTATCAATTTCAAGAGAATAAGATTTAATTACGCCTTGTTTTTCTAAGTTTTTTACGCGTCTTAAACAGGGTGAGGGAGACAAGTTCACTAACTCAGCCAGTTCTTGATTAGATATTCTAGAATTTTGCTGCAAAAATCTAATTATTTGCCTATCAATTTTATCCATTAATAAAGCTCTAACCTATATTGATATTTTATGCCAAATATTAGTCTAAATTTGATTGATATAGCAAGTTAATTGCGTGTGTTTTGGCATATTATGTATGGCGTGTATCATTAATTAATAGTTAACGTTATGTTGAAATTTAATAAGAACCAAAACGATGTAACAATAAATCACAATAAAGAAAAGTTTGGATTTGCAACAGAAGCGATTCATCATGGATATGATGCGCAAATGCACAATGGCTCTTTAAATCCACCAGTACACTTCACTTCCACTTTTACTTTCGAAAATGCTGATCATGGCGCAGATCTTTTTGCTGGTAATCAAAAAGGTCACTTTTATTCTCGTATATCAAACCCAACATTAAGTGTACTAGAAGAAAGATTGGCCAAATTAGAAAGAGCGGAGGCTGGATTAGCTGTCGCGTCTGGTATTGCTGCCATTACCTCTACTTTATGGACGGTCTTAAAAGCAGGTGATGAAATATTAGTTGATAAAACTTTGTATGGGTGCACATATGCATTTTTACACAAAGGGCTGAAAAAGTTTGGTGTCATTGTTACTCATGTCGATATGTCAGACACTAAACTAGTAGAGCAATCTATTACCAACAATACACGAGTTATTTATTATGAAACTCCTGCTAATCCCAATATGCGACTAGTTGATATAAGTGCAGTATCTAATATTGCAAAGTCATATAATATATTGACCGTAGTAGATAATACCTATGCAACACCTCTAATCACTCGCCCAATTGAATTAGGAGCGGATATAGTCGTGCACTCTGCAACCAAATATTTGGGCGGTCATGGCGACTTAATTGCAGGAATGGTTGCTGGAAATGTTGATCTTATCGAAAGAATTAGACTTGAAGGTGTAAAAGACATGACTGGTGCATGTATGTCGCCTTTCACTGCAATGCTTATTTTGAGAGGGATTAAAACATTAGAATTGCGTATGCGACAGCACTCCAACTCAGCTCTAAAAGTGGCTAATTTTCTACAGGGTTGCCCCATGGTGTCGAATATTTATTATCCGGGTTTACCTTCGTTTCCACAACATGCGTTAGCTTGCAAGCAAATGCGTTTGTTTGGAGGAATGATTGCATTTGAATTACAAGGTGGATTGCAGGCAGGCAAAAACTTAATTGATGCTTTGAACTTGATTCAGTGTGCGGTTTCATTAGGTGATGCTGAAAGCCTAATTCAACATCCAGCTAGTATGACCCACAGTGCTTATACGGCAGAAGAACGTGCACATCACGGAATTAGTGACGAGCTAATTCGTTTATCGGTAGGGTTAGAGTCTAGTGAGGATATTATAGAAGACTTAAAACAAGCCTTTGAGCAATTAGCGTTAAGAACGGTTGCCTAAGGGAAATTTATTCAAAAAAAAAGGGGGCATAGCCCCCTTGTTCAGCCAATTGGTTTATTTGTAATCGAACTCTTGATCACTAACAGACATTAAGTCGTCTGCGACAGCATGAATAACGGATAAATGGACATCCTTTCTAGGTAGCAAGCGCTTAATGTAAAATTCACAAGTATGCTTTTTGCCAGCCTTGATTAATTCGTTGTTTGAACGATTTGCAGCATCGGCCATTTCAATCCATAAAATACCTAAAATAACATACGAGCTATAATGCAAATAGTCAGTTGCAGCACCTGCAACATCATTTGCCTCTGCACCTAATAATTTGCATGAAGCTTGATGCCACTCATGCAATAGGTGTTGTGCTTTTTCTATATCTTTTTTGTTCGACATTGCATTTATTCTGGCTGAAAGCATTTCAACGGTGGCGTTTAGCATTTGCCCACCATCTCGTGTTAATTTACGACCAATAAGGTCGGCAGCCTGTATCCCATTCGTGCCTTCATATAGTTGTGCAATACGAGTATCACGCACTAGTTGCTCCATCCCCCACTCGCGCACGTAGCCATGCCCACCATAAATTTGGATGCCAAGGTTTGTGACTTCTGTTGCAATATCTGTCATAAACCCCTTACATATAGGAGTTAAGAAAGCGATGATTTGTTTAGCCTGCTCTTTTCGGTGGTCATGGCAATATTTTTCTATATCCATTTGCTGTGCATATAAAATAGATAGTGCTCTTAAGCCTTCAGTAAAGGCTTTTTGCGTTAACAACATTTTACGCACGTCAGGTTGATGCATAAGGGAGTCAGCTTTCGCATCAGGCTGTTTTGCGCCGGTGGGGCTTCTTGATTGCAAACGCTCTCGTGCGTATTCAAGTGCGCCTTGAAAAGATGCTTCACAGGTACCTAAACCTTGCAAGCCAACTTGAAAACGGGCGTCATTCATCATAGTGAACATACAGGCTAAGCCATTATTTTCTTCACCAACCAACCAACCTTTTGCGCCATCATAATTCATTACACAAGTGGGGCTTGCTTTGATCCCCATTTTCTTTTCGATGCTGCCCACACTCAATTTATTGGCTTCACCTGGCTCATTATTTTCATCTAGTAAGAACTTAGGTACTAAAAAGAGACTAATGCCTTTTACGCCTTTGGGCGCGTTAGGCAAGCGAGCTAGCACTAAATGGATAATATTGTTCGTCCAGTCTTGGTCGCCACCGGTAATGAATATTTTATTGCCGGTAATTGTATATGAGCCATCTTCTTGAGGCTCTGCTTTTGTGTTGAGCAATGCAAGGTCTGAACCTGCATGAGGCTCTGTCAAGTTCATCGTACCTGTCCATTCACCGCTTATCAGCTTGGCTAGATACTGATCTTTCATCCATTGAGGTGCGTGCTTATCAACCGCTAACACCGCAGACTCGGTTAACATAGTAGTTAAACGCCAGCTTAAATTAGCCGAGTTTAGCATCTCATGAATTGGTACTGCTGAAGTGTAAGGCAAGTCTTGACCATCATAATCAGGATTACCCAGCATCGCATTCCAACCATTCGCCACGTAATTTTGATAGGCTGTAGCAAAACCAGAAGGCGTGGTGACTTTTCCGTCTTTAAGCTTACAGCCTTCTTCATCACCTTCTCGATTTAAAGGGGCAATCACTTCTTCCGCAAATTTAGCGCCTTGAGCCAGTACTTCCATAATGAGTTCATAATCCATACCTTCGGCATTGATACTTGCATAATGGTTGTCTAAGTTAATCCAGTCTTTTAATAAAAACTGAAAATCGGCCATAGGGGCTTGATATTGCGACATGCTTGACTCCTCAAATACTGCTATCGAATGTCGATAGAATCAACGTATTTTAATAAATGAAAAAACGTTGAATGTGCTCACTCAATCGACTGTTCCACTGTTAACGCCACGACAGTGGTCGGACTAGTAGAGTAGTTTAAAAGAGTCTGGTTTTTTATCAAGCTTTTTATAAAAAAGTAACAATAATGTTAATACTAAGATGTAAAGGCCTGACTACTTGAGTATCAATAATATTATCCAAGCTAAATAAGGCATTAATGCGAGTACAACCAATGCACCTAAATTAGCTAACATTTGCCACCAGTTAAACCCGTCAATTATCTCATTTTCATTAATCATGTTCGTTCTCCAAATTTTAAATTGAGATGTGTTTCACGTATTTACTTAATTCAATTAAGATATAGCAATAGAGATGCCAACTAGAAATTGGTCGTTAATGCACTGATAAATATAGAAATAATTTTAAATTTTGTTGAAGTAAACGTGAGCTTATGTCATTAGTGTCGGTACTGGTGACATAACTGGCAAATTTGTTTTTACACTACTAAACCTATTTCCGCTAAGTATCAAATGATGGTGAATTTTTATGGATAACTTTAGGTGATGTGAGTTGTACCAGCCGAGTTTAGTCAGCTATATGATGTTGAACGGTGCTTGTTTTGTGCAAAGGTTTTTGCTGTTAATAATAAAAAAGTAAGGTTGCTAGGCAAGTATATGGCCTTTTAAGGCATACCTATTTCCACAAGTTAAAAATACCGTAGGTCATTCCTCTACTATAAGTTAAAAATCCCCTAGGTCATTCGCACGAAAGTGTAATGCTGTTCGGTTAAGCAAAAAGCCCAATGCCAGTCATTATCGCGAAC
>DDIL01000168.1:9290-25788 GCA_002338515.1 Glaciecola sp. UBA1851
CGCGAACGCGGTAATCTCCCAAATCGACAGCAAAAGCTAGGGTGTTAATCAACTTCACTGCGCTTTTTGGGAGATACTCGCATTCGCAAGCATGACGAGAGTGTTAACCGACACCACGCACATGAAAAATAGATTTTGCAATATCAACACCAACTCTAGTAATGTTAGCCATGTGACTTCTCCTCGTCTGATTTTTAATAGTAACTGTCAATTACCATTGTGGCTCAAAAAAGCCGATTAGTCAGGTTGAGGAGGAGTCCATCCCATTGGTTAAGCAAAAAGCCCAATGCCAGTCATTACCGCGAACGCGGTAATCTCCCAAATCGACAGCAAAAGCTAGGGTGTTAATCAACTTCACTGCGCTTTTGGGAGATACTCGCATTCGCAAGCATGACGAGAGTGTTAACCGATCAGCATTACACGAAAGCGGGAACCTCCATCAACAAAAGAAATGTGAAAATAACAATAGCGTTAACGTCATAGAAAGCCAGAACAGTACTCGACTTTACTATGCTTTTTGGGAGATACTCGCTTGCGCGAGTATGACGTGTGTTGTGTACTTGCGCGATCATGACGATTGTGGTGAGCATGACACTAGTGTGCTAAACGGTCACTATTGCATACATTTTTCTAAAATGTTTCTGCCGTTTAAATACAATAATAAGAGGTCAATAATGATACTAATACGCAATATATGTTTGCTGATACTCACAATGACAGGTAGCTTTTTTCAAGCAAACGCTCTACAAGAAAAAACATCCGCCCCATTTTTTAATGACTATATTGGTGATATCACTAATGTAGTTTGTCCTTTTAAAAACGAAATTGATTACGAGCCAAACCGAATACGTTGCGGTTTTCTTACAGTGCCTGAAAATAGAGAAATAGAAAATAGCCGGCTTATACGAATTGCCTTTACGCATATTATCGCTGAAGCGCGAGTAGAAGATAATGAAAGCGACAAGAGTGAAGAGGAGGCACTGATTTATAGAAGCGATCCTATTATTTATTTAGCCGGTGGCCCAGGTGCGGGTATGGAATTCTATGTCGGTCGCTTTTTAGAGCATGATATTGTAGAAACGCGTGACTTATATATTTTGAATCAAAGAGGTATTGGAGATTCGGAAGAGCTCTGTCCTTACTATAGTTCAACGAGCCGTGAATTAGTTACTGCAACCAATTTAGAAGATCAAGAGAAAGAAGACGCGGCACGCATGAAAGCTTGCTTTAGAGCTGCAACTGAAAGAGGAGTTGATTTAACTGCATATAATACAGTAGAAAATGCTAGGGACGTGCGGGCATTAAGAAAAGCGCTAGGTTTTGATACGTGGAATGTGTGGGGAATTAGCTATGGTAGTCATTTAGGGCAAATGCTAGTGAATATTGACCCTGAGGGTATACGCGCATTAGTGCTTGATGCAATTGTACCGAATGATCTTGGCGATTTAATGCGTTTACACAAATGGATTGCTAGAAATCATCAATTAATATTTACCGAATGCGAACGGCAAGATGCTTCAATTTGTGATGGGTTAGAAGAAGCTTTTTACGCTGCTGGCAATACATTACTTAAAAACCCAATTATGGTAGATGCACTTGATGAAGAGGTATTTCCTTCAGATGAGGTTGCTGTTCCAGCTTTGCTTGTGGCATTCGCGCCATTTGCGATGATGTACGAACAAGATGGTCATCCAGCAATTCCTGCTGTTATGCGAAGCCTTGTTGATATGGTGAACGGACGTGACACAGAAGTTTTTCAAGGGTTAGTTAATGGAGCCGATGTTTTTTCTGGTATTTCTGAAGGCATGGGTAGCGCCATTCGATGTAATGACGGCTACATTGCCGCAGAAGCTGCAGTCGCCAAAGAAGACTTACAAGAACCCTTTGGATTTGCAAAAGGTGCATTTACCGAAGCTGGTTCGGCATTAATGGCACAAATTTGTGTGGAATCAGGTTTGATACCGCGTAATCGTGACCAATATCAACTGGTCGAAACTGATATTCCAACATTAATAGTAAATGGAAATTGGGATCCTATAACACCGCCTCCATTAGCTGCAAGAATAGCACCGGGTTTTAGTAATGGAAGATTAATTATTGTGCCTTATGCTGGTCATGGACCAACACGCTCAATGCCGGAATGCGCCACTCAAGTGTTAACTGACTTTTTTGATTCCCCTACACAGAGGTTGGACGAGCTTGACGCGTCTTGCCTTGAAGAAGGGGTAGCGCCGCCAGAGTTTCTGGATTATGTGCAAACGCATATGCCACTTAAATTTGCTGCAAAAGCGCTAGATGATCCTAAACAATTAACTGCGCCAGCAGTACTAGCTTTGATGCCTATTCTTATTTCTTTTATCGGCTTTACTATGATTAGCTGGGGGGCAGTGACTCGAAAGTTCAGTTCAAGCTCAATGGGTATACCAGGAGTTGGGCCATTTAGTCTTAGGTTAACAACTGCAATTACATCATTAATTATGTTGATAGGCGTGGCATTTGTGGGGGCTGGCGTTGCGGCTACATTCGAAATATCTGAAATAAGTATTCTGGCCGGCTTCGCTCCACCAGCTAGAACAGGGGCAGTACTTATTTTGTTAGCGGGTTTATTAGGTATTTTGACTATGCTAATGACAGTCAAACAACACAAGAAAGAAACATTAAGACGTAGAACTCTACTCGGATTTTTATTAATTGGGCTGAGTACATTACTGTTTAGCGCAGTAATGCTTATTTGGGGTATTACACCTTGGTAATATAATAGGAGGTTTTTGGTATTTAAAAAGACTGACTATAAGTGATTATTTTCAGTCTTTTTTATTTTCCTTACGAGAAACTTCTAGTACATAAGCATCACGAGAAGTAATGAAGTGCTCAGGAATATGCCAATCTTCTATTCGAATCAAGAATGGGTCAATAAAGGCTAGGTTTTCAGTTTCTTTTGCACTCCATTCAGGGGCAGGAAAGGGAGATTCAGTGCCAACAAAGCCTGCAGAGGTTTCGCAGCTAAATAACCAAGTCCCATCCTTTTGAATTGCTAATACTGGCCCAACCTCAACATTCAAGCCTGTTTCCAACCACATGGCGCTGTGCGCATTACATTGTGCACTATTACTATCGGCATTTGATATCGCTAAGCCATATGATTTGTCTTTAAGCTGTATAGCCAATAATTTTTTATTCAACACGACTACACATGCAGCCGCTCCAGTTCTATCTGAACTAAAGTTAGCATTGACCCGGCAACTAGGTTCTGGAAAATTTTGCTCTGAACAACTAGTTAAAGAAAGACTAAAAATTAGGCAAAAGTATAATTTAAATCCAGATTTCTTCAATTTCGTACTATACTCACATTATATTGCGTTATAGCAACTTTAGCCTTGAGAATGAATATAAACAAGGCAATTACCGGTCATTATGTAAAATAATGAATTCAACACCCTTCAAAGAGAGTTTTATGTCAAGAATATTCAAGTTTTCTCCAATATTGATTGGAGTAATTGCCTTAATTGGATTTCTAATTTTTATTAATATCCCCGAAACTGAAAAGCAATCGCAGCGACGAAGCTCTGAAACACCCGTATCAGTATATGCAGCTTCTCAACAAGCTTTTCCTATAGTGGTTGAAGCCTTAGGTACAGCCGTTGCAAATGAATCTGTTAATGTGACAGCGCAAAGACAACAAACAGTCACAAAAGTAATGTTTGAAGATGGTGACCTAGTTAAATCGCAACAACCATTGATTGAGCTCAATGCTCGGGCTGAAAAAGCACGATTAAATGAATTAAACATTAATATAACCGAAGCCAAAAGGCAGCTAGAACGCATCAAAGGTTTGGCTAAGCAAAGTGCTGCTTCTGAGCAATTACTTGATGAGCAACAATCAAGAGTAGAAACGTTAATGGCACAGCGAGAGGTTGCTAATGCAAACTTACAAGAGTTAATGGTACGTGCTCCTTTTGCAGGCAGGTTAGGCGTGCGTCAAGTAAGCGTAGGTAGCTTAGTAAGACCAGGAGATACCATTACCACTCTAGACGATTTAAGCTTAATGAAGGTTGATTTTTCTATTGCAGAAAATCATCTATCTAGCGTCCAAGATGGGCAAAAAATAACAGCGACGTCTATTGCTTATCCAGGTGAAGCCTTTAGTGGTCAAATTACTAATATTGAATCAAGAATTAACCCAGAAACACGTTCAATTCGTGTAAGAGCACAAATACCAAATGCGGATTTAAAGTTACGCCCGGGTATGCTTTTACAAATTAACTTAGAAAAAAGAGTACTAGATGCGTTAGTTGTGCCTGAAAGTGCCATTGTTCCTCAAGGGGATACACAATTTGTGTTTGTGGTAAATGGTGATAATAAAGCGATTAAAACAAATGTAGATATAGGTGAGAGAAAGCCTGGGTGGGTACAAGTGACCTCTGGTCTTAGTTCGGGCGAGAAAGTGATTACACGTGGTACTTTAAGAGTGCGAGATGGGTCTAACGTACGAGTACTTGATATTGAGGGAGAGGCATAATGTTACTCTCAGACGTTTCCGTAAAACGCCCTGTTTTTGCTTCTGTGGTTAATTTACTGCTACTTGTGTTTGGGATTGTTGCAATAACATTTTTGTCGTTACGAGAATATCCAGATATCGATCCACCAATTGTCTCTGTCAGCACTAGTTACCCTGGCGCATCTGCTGAAATAGTAGAAACGCGTATTACCCAGCTTTTAGAAGAGAGAATTAGCGGTATTGAAGGGATTAAGAATGTATCCTCATCAAGCACTAATGGCCGTTCTAATATAACGATTGAGTTTAACTTAAGTCGAGATATTGATGCAGCATCCAACGATGTTAGAGAGCGTATTTCCAGAGCATTAAACAATTTGCCTGACCAAGCTTTCCCTCCTGAAGTGGCTAAGTCAGACTCAGATGAAAGCCCTATAATGTGGTTTAATTTGCGCAGCACAAATTTAAATACCATGGAGTTAACGGATTTTGCTGACCGATTTGTAGTAGACAGATTATCGGTAGCTGACGGTGTGGCGCGCGTTATTTTAGGTGGTGGTCGTACTTATGCAATGAAGGTATGGCTTGACCGAAACGCGATGGCTGCAAGAGGGATAACCGTTACAGACATTGAACGCGTTATACGTTCAGAAAATGTGGAACTACCAGCAGGTAGAGTGGAATCTCTAGACCGTGATTTTGATGTGCGAGTAGCAAGAAGCTTTCTTTCGCCTGACGATTTTGCAGACTTAACAATCGCTTCAAGTAGTGATGGTTATTTAGTTAAATTAAGAGATGTAGCACTGGTAGAGTTAGCTGCGGAAGACGATGAAACTGACTTCAGGGGTGATGGCGCTAATATGATTGGGCTTGGCATAGTCAAGCAATCAAAAGCGAATACGCTAGACGTTTCTAAATCAGCCAATGAAGCGATTGAACGGATTGCTAAAACCTTACCTGACAATATTTTTATCGTAAATAGTTATGACAGTTCAATCTTTATTGCAGAGTCTATTAGTGAAGTTTACAACACGCTTGGCATTGCGATGTTTATGGTTATTGTGGTTATTTACTTATTCCTAGGTAATATCCGTGCAACGCTAATACCTGCAGTTACCGTACCTGTTTCATTAGTCGCCGCCTTTATTGTGATGTTTGCTTTAGGCTTCTCAATTAACTTGTTAACCCTTTTGGCATTAGTGTTAGCAATTGGGTTAGTAGTTGATGATGCGATTGTTGTTCTGGAAAATATATATAGAAGGATTGAGTTAGGTGAAGACCCACTTTTAGCTGCTTACAGGGGGACTAGGGAAGTTGGTTTTGCTGTTATAGCGACTACTTTGGTGCTTATTTCTGTGTTTGTTCCACTGGTTTTTCTAGAGGGGAATATTGGTCGTTTGTTTACCGAGTTTGCCATTGCGATTGCCGCTGCCGTAGCATTTTCAAGCTTTACTGCGTTAACTTTATCGCCAATGTTAGCGTCAAAAATACTTAAAAAACGTGAGCGTACATCTGGTTTTGGTGTGATGGTGGATAAGGGTTTTAAGACAATTGAACAAAAGTACTATACCACTTTAGGAACCAGTATGAAGCAACCTGTGCTTTTGGTACTGGTGTTGCTTGCTAGTCTTGTGCTGATTTATCAGATGCAGAGTAAAATCCCAGAAGAGTTTGTGCCACGTGAAGATAGAGGAAATTTCTTTATAATCATGCAAGCGCAAGAAGGGGCAAGTTATGAAAGTAACTCCCGCAATTTAAAAGAAATTGAAGATATTTTAATGCCTTACCGAGAGTCTGGTGAAGTTAACCGAGTACTAGTGAGAACGCCAGGCTTTGGTGGTGGGGCTGGTATTGCTATTGTAGGAATGGCTGATTGGGAGACCAGAGAGCGCTCTACATTTGCATTGATGAATGAAGTAAGTGGTAAGCTTTCTCAAGTGCCAGACGTTAGGGCGTTTGCGATTATGCGCTCAGCATTAGGCGGGCGAGGGCTGGGCAGACCGGTTCAGTTTGTTTTACAAGGGAACACCTATGAAGATTTGGTTGAATGGCGAGACATTCTTATCCAAAAAGCGTCTGAGAATCCAAATCTACTTCGTATAGACTCAGATTACAAAGAAACATCTCCTCAGTTGTTGGTGCAAATTAATAGAGATAGAGCGGCTGATCTTGGTGTGTCTATTACAGAAATTGGCCGAACGCTAGAGACAATGTTAGGGCAAAGACGAGTATCAACTTTCTTAGATAGAGGTCAAGAGTATGATGTTATTATTGAAGGCAATGAAGCCGACTATCGCAGCCCAAATAGCATAGATAATATCTATGTTCGAAGTGATAGAACAGGACAGCTTATTCCTTTAGATAATTTGCTTACGGTAGAGGAGCAAGCTACCTCTAACACGCTTAATCGTTATAATCGTATGCGGGCGGTAACTATTACCGCAAACTTAGCCGATGGTTACACCGTTGGCGAAGCGCTCACATTTCTAGAAAATATTGTAGCAACAGAATTACCTCCTGAAGTCTCAATAGATTACAAAGGTGAATCTCAGCTTTATCAAGAATCAGGTAATTCATTTATCTTCATTTTTGCGCTAGCGTTGGCTGTGACTTACTTAGTGTTGGCCGCACAATTTGAAAGCTGGGTGCATCCTTTAGTCATTATGTTAACCGTTCCACTCGCGTTAGTTGGTGCCTATGTTGGCTTATACTTATCGGGCTTGTCTATTAACATTTACAGTCAAATTGGACTCGTCATGTTAATAGGACTAGCCGCCAAGAATGGTATACTAATAGTTGAGTTTGCAAATCAATTAAGAGATGCAGGTACTGAATTTGAAGAGTCGATTAAGCGGGCATCTATGCTCAGGTTAAGGCCTATTGTCATGACTGCATTTACGACCCTATTTAGTGCTCTACCTTTGGTTTTGGCAACCGGCCCAGGCGCAGAATCGAGAGCAGTAATTGGTATGGTTATTTTCTCAGGTGTGTTATTTAGCGTGTTTATGACGTTATTTATTGTGCCTACTGCTTATGCATTCTTGGCTAGAAACACGGGATCGCCGCTCAAGCGTACTAAAAAATTAGATAAATTGACTGAAGAAGTGCCATACGAAAAAGGGGCTGAAATTTAATTAATCGTACCGTGAATGAAAGTCCTGTGGTGTTGAGCCACAGGATTTTTTGTTTTTAGCGAGTTATTATTGAACTAAAAAAGGTAGATAAAGATAACCACAGTATTTTCTATTAGCATCAATAAAAAACTGCGTGTCTTTGTTTGGCGATACTAAGTATTGGTTTGAATCTATTTCCCACGCTATAGGTTCGGATGTACCACAGTACTTTCTAGTACTATTACGCCATATGCCATCGTCTAATTGATTGAGTGTTTTGCGCTTAGTAATCATTTGTATATTATTAGACAGTGACCAATTGTTGGTATTTAGGTTAAGTGCTGCTTCCACACCATTTGGAAGGTAGTGTGCGTATCCTGCATATTGTTTTGTTATATTACCTTCAACATTTGTCATTTTTAGCATGCTGTTTTGGCCATCAATCATAAATACACCATTTTCGCCTACTACTTCTAAATTGATTACATCATTGTTTTTTGAATAAAACATGGCGGTGGTTTCATCGACACCAACTGCAAGCCTTGTTCGTTGACTCAAAGCTAAGACGATTAATCGGCCTTCTCGATCACGCTCTGAGAAATGTGTGTCTACGGTTCCAACAGTAAAAGTGTTTGCTCCACCGCTTGGCATGTAAGTTAAATCATCTGCGAGAATTGCCTCATCGCAGTTATTAGATGTGCATCGTATACTTGGCGCTAATGCCGCGAACGCGCCTCTTTCAATCGCATTTTTCGATATGCCATTAGAAATCATTGGAATAGCAACACGATTAAAGCTCTTTCCTGCTTGCACTGCGGCACCAGCGCTAGTGCCACCTACAATTAGCTCTTTTTGGCTAACTTTGTGTAAAACCCGCTTCCAAAAACCATGAAACTCATATGTTGAGGTAGTAATGCTATTAAGTGTTTTACTTTGGTCACCGCCATTGATGAAAATACCTTGCGCGCTGTTAATTAGTTCTTCCAATAATTCAGGCTCTTTACAATAACTTACTTGCTGTTGATATAACTCTGGGTAAAGTCTTTCTCTATCAAAAAGATTATATTGATTGTGGATTTTATCAATTTTTTCACAAATAGCGCTGTCTAAATTACTCAATTCTATTGCATGCGATAGGCTAGGGTTGATGGGCAACCAGGTGGTTTTTATGTTCAACGAGCTAAACACACTTGTGTAAAAATCAACTACTTCAAAAGCGTCTCTTGATGATGCGGTAACAACTAATATATGAGGTGTTGTATTTTGACTTTTAGCTCGCAAAGTAACTTGCTCAACAAACCGTTGATAAATTTGTATTGCAGCTTCGGAATTCGATTGTAAAACATTCGCAATTTCTTTTTTTCTTTCGCCCTTAGGTGTAATTTGCTTCAATTCTAAGTGATCTAAAAGTGCATAATATGCGCTGTCTGGTAGTGTATTTACCCGTTGATATAGTTTATTTTCTTCTAAAATGTCAAAAAGTGTATTTTTATTTACTGCTTGATATTTATCAAGTTTTTGCAATTTTTCATAAATAGGCTTCAATAAATTCTTACTCAAGCTATTGTTAGTAGTTTGTATGAATAAATCTAATCGGTTGAGGCTTATGTCATTTAATTCGTAAAGTATCTCTTTTTTGATCTCATTAGAGAAGTTCTTTACTTTACAGTTTGACTGAGAAAAACTAGAACATGTTTTAAGTGCACCTCCTGCAAGCATCGATTCGTATAACTCTTTGCTATCTGAATCTAATTTCTCTTGACTATAAACTTGACTAGAAGCAGTTACTATAGGAAGTGAAAGTAAGAGCACTTTAATAAAGCAACAAGTCTGTAATAAACGGCTTTTTATCATTAGTAATTGTTATCCATTTTAAATTTTATATTTCATTCTAATTTGATGTTTTTTGGGTTTTGCTAATACTTTTGTTTAGTAGTGTGTTCAAAAATAGTGCATTGACTTTTTTTTAAAGACTAATGATAATTGGCAACCTAAGTCAAATTATTTTATGCCGAGTAAAGTAAAACCGACGCCTCTATAGTTGGAAGCCAACGTTTTTATAAATATTTAACTATGATTAAAAAAGCAGCTAATTTTAGCTCCTATCGATATCAAAATTTTTACCTGTCAGAGTGGTTCGACGAGTAGAAACATTTCATTAGAGTGCAATCAAGCGCTCGTCTTTTGATGCCTTTTAGAAAGTCATCACCCTTAGTGCGTTTCAGCGCTTAATAAAAAAATAGAGTTATAAAATACTGATAAACCATTATGGTTTGTGAAGGATACAACATGAAATTGAATAAACTAGCACTTGCCTGTGGGCTTGTGAGTAGCTTGTCTGCGTACCCATTATTAACAAATGCGCAAGAGGCTCAAACACAAAAAAATGAAGATGAAGTTGAGCTTATACAAGTCACTGGCTCTAACATCAGAGGCGTAGACTTAGAAGGCAAACAACCTATCACCATTATTGATGCTGAAGATATTCGTCGCTCTGGGGCTAATACCTTGTCGGAGTTAATGCGTATGTCTAGCGTCACCAGAGGAGGCGGTGACAGTTCATTCAGCACAGCACAAAGTGGTGCGACATCAACCAGTACCCCTCCCGGGCAATCAGCGGCTGCATTACGTGGAATGGGTCCATCCTCTACTTTAACGCTAGTGAATGGTAGACGCATTGCAGCAAGTTCATTCGCCTCTGGTACTGAAAATTTTGTCGATATAAACAGTATTCCATTAGCAGCCATAGAACGAATAGAGTTTCTAGCTACAGGTGCGTCGGCAATCTACGGTGCGGATGCAGTTGCAGGTGTCATCAACTATATTTTGAAAGACGACTACGAGGGGTTTGAGCTAAGTGCTCAGTATGGACAAAGCGGTATTTCTGCTAATGAAAGTGAAATCAATTTTCAAGCTTTCTATGGTGTTAATATAGGAAATGGTAATTTGTCAGTATTTGCAGATTACTTTGACCGTAAAGCAGTCTTTGCCACAAGTCGCTCTTCTACTGCCAATCCTGTTCTTGCAAACAGTTACTCTTATTTACCTAAAAATACCCCTAATATTTATTTTCGTTCTGCTTTTTCAGGTGATGAAATAGGGAATCCTGATTGCGCGTCACCTTTAGTGACAACTGAGTTTGGTGAGGAAATTTGCGCGTATTATGGGAATGAAGATGATGTATTAGAAACGCCATTAGAGAGTGCATCTTTTGGCTTTATTTACAGTACATCCATTGGTGATGTTGATTGGAAAACAGATTTTATTTATTCATCAACCTCATCTACTTCCTTTTCAACACCTGCGCCAATTAACCAACTAGATGATAGTGAAGGAGCATTTGTTGATGAATCAGTTTTAGATCTGCTAAGCGATAATTTTGTTGTTTTAGATGACTTGTACATTGACCCATTCAACACACCTGCAGGTCAACGATTATTTGGCTTTGCGTTTGACGCTAGATTTAGCGACCCAAGAACAGTGGAAGTAGATACTAATTCTGTGCGTGTGGTTTCGGAATTAAGTGGACAATTTGAACAGTGGGATTGGCGAACTGGATTGACTCTTTCAAAATCAGAATCTGAACAAGTTGCCACGCAAGGTATTTATAATCGATTTAAATACCATGCTGGCATTGCGGGTGAACTTTGTAGTGATGGCAATATTGCAAGCTACAATGAAGATACCGATGTGTTGTCATGTGCAACTGAATTATTACCCATGTACAACCCGTTTGACCCTAATTCACAGCAGAATCAAACTATTCTAGCGTTGGCGCAGGAGCGTCCAACACGCGATGGTGAAAGTACGCTATATGGCTTAGATGCAGCAATTAGTGGCGAATTATTTGAATTAAATGGCTTTATGATAATGGCTGCTTTTGGTGCAGATATAAGACGAGAAGAAATAAACGATGTGCCTTCTTTGAATGCTAGAGCTAGAGCCGACAATGACTACTTGGTGGATGTATTTGGTTTTGGATCGAGTCTATCACAAGCTGAAAGAACCCAGTGGGGAGCTTACGCAGAGTTTCAAATACCTGTTACTGATGAATTAGAATTTAATTTAGCTGGACGCTTTGATGATTATGACGATTTCGGTAGTAGTTTTAACCCAAAAGCGAGCTTTAGCTATCGCCCTATAGAAGATCTAATCATTCGTGGTTCTTGGGCAACCTCGTTTAGGGCGCCATCATTAACCCAAGCGGGTGTGAAATTACGCACAACTAGAGCTGATTTTGACTGTAGTGCTAATCAAGCTGTGTCAGATCTTTTCTGCGAGGGTGATGGCGGTATCCGCGGAAATAATGTATTGGAATTAGGTAACCCTAATTTACGTGCAGAAGAGTCGGAGTCTTATAGTTTGGGTATTGCATATAGTCCAACAAAAAATACTGACATTACATTCGACTATTGGCATTTTGATCACGAAGACTTAGTTGATACCAACATGACAGGTGTACTGGCTGCTGCCATTACTGATTCCTCGTTACGTCATTGTGGACTTGTACCAGATGGGGAGCAAGGCATCAGTTTTGAAGCATTTATTTGTGATGATTTATTTGCAGATGAGCAAGGCAGAATACTGGATGAAGAGGGCGCTAATTTAAGCCAAATATTGGATGCTTTTATTGAGTTTGACCAACCTCGATTTGAAGAGTTACCTCTTCTAAGAGATCATGTTTTACTATTAGATAATACAGGCACTCAAACTCTTAGCGGTATTGATTACTCGGTATTTCATGCGTTAGAGTTTGAAAATGGCGACTTAGAATTAGCAATTGAAGGTACTCGTTATATTAGCTTTGAGCGAAATATACCTGGGTCTGATGAAATAGAAGAATTAGCTGGAACGTGGCGATACCCTCAGGATGTTGCTAATTTTTCCGCGTTTTGGGTAAATAGAGATTGGTTTGCAGGCGTACGTGTTTTCTACACTGCGAGTTTTGAAGATGATATTGATGGCTTGCGTGGCAGAGAAATTGATGAGCTTATTGATTTAAATGCTTTGAGTGAAGATTTGACCCGCGACGTAGACGAGTGGGTCACTGCTGACTTTAGTGCAGGTTACTATTTCGATAAGCTTGAAGTAAGAGTGCGAATTGAAAACGTATTTGATGAAGATGCACCGCTCGCTTATGGCTCTGCTAGAGGTTATGATTCAATCAATCATGACCCATTTGGTCGTCGTTATTCAGTCGCTTTAAATTATAAGTTCTAGTATAACGATACAGTGACGTTTTCATTGTAGGCGTCACTTTTTATATTGTTATAGGGAAAAATATGTCCATGCAAGATAGTGGTGAAAATAATCATAATATAAATGAACAAGATCTTGCATCAAGAATGCCGGATGCGTTTGTGATTTTGTTTGGTGTGATTTTATTTGCCACAGTATTGACATATTTATTGCCTGCCGGCAGCTTTGAAACTCAGCTTGTTGAACAGCAAATAAATGGTGAGACGGTTAGTCGAACGCTGATAAAGCAGAATAGTTTTCAGTTTGCGGACGACGCTTCTAATCAAGGCGCACCAATATTTGCTACTGGTGATACAGTAGGTGCAATGAACTATGCATTTGAAGGCATGGTTTCCGGTAACAAATATGGTTCTGCCGTTGGAGTGGTAGCCTTTATAGTCATAATTGGTGGCGCGTTTGGCATTATTATGCAAACTGGCGCCATTAATAATGGCATCATGAAATTAATAGAGAAAACGCAAAGAACACAATTTCTAATTATTCCAATTATTTTTATATTGTTCTCTTTGGGAGGCGCAATTTTTGGAATGGGCGAAGAGGCGATTGCCTTTTGTATTGTGCTAATTCCTCTAATGATAAAGCTCGGTTACGATGCAATAACCGGTGTATTAATTACCTATGTTGCTACACAAATTGGTTTTGCAGCTAGTTGGATGAATCCTTTTTCTGTTGCTATTGCCCAAGGTATTGCTGATGTTCCTTTGCTCTCCGGCCAAGGTTTTAGAATGACGCTTTGGTTCATATTTACAACGGTTGGACTTGGATTTACTTTGTGGTACGCCAATAAAGTAAAACAAGATCCAAGCTATTCGAAAAGCCAAGCTGGTAACGCTTTTTATAAAGCAAAAGAGCAAAGCATAACTAGCCATTTTAATATGATAGATACCTTAATTTTAGTCATGTTCTTACTTGGTATTATTTGGGTAATTTGGGGAGTGACGCAATACGCTTATTATATTCCTGAAATTGCTAGTCAGTTTTTTTGCATGGGGATTGTAGCTGGTATTATTGCTATTGTTGGTAAAAGAATGACTGCAAATGGTGTATCAAATGCGTTTCAGCAAGGGGCAAAAGACCTTTTACCTGCGGCATTGATTGTTGGGATGGCCAAAGGAATTATATTAGTATTGGGCGGCGATGACGTTACCGAACCTACTGTGTTGAACACGATTTTATATTATTGTAGTAATGCTATTGGAGAAACGAGTTCTTATGTCAATGCGCTTGCTATGTTGGTGTTTCAAAGTATATTTAATTTCTTTATTGCATCTGGTTCAGGCCAGGCCGCTATAACTATGCCACTTATGGCACCGCTCGCTGACTTAGTGGGTATTACTAGGCAAACTGCTGTGTTAGCGTTTCAGTTGGGGGATGGTTTCAGCAACATGATTATTCCTACATCTGCTGGTTTGATCGGCTGCTTGGGCGTTGCTCGGGTAGATTGGTCCACTTGGTTTGCGTATATTTGGAAACTGTTTGCTGTGCTAATGGCAATATCAGCAACTGCAATGATTGTTGCAGTTGCGATAGAATTTTAGTGAGTTATTGCAGGCGGTTTACTCGAATTTTTCCTTTCGGACCTATGCTTTTGTCTTTTATTCTCAAATAATATCCAAAAAAGTCTTTGTCAATTGTGACGTCAAACTCACATGTTTTAAATCGATAACTTTTTGAATTAGATTGTTTCCATACCTGTCCGCTAGAGAATGTAAAGGTAAACTTATCATCGGCAGCCTTCTTGCAATCAACTACCCTACCTTCTGTAATTGGGCCTTCTTTTACTTCTTGCACTTCTTTCTTGGCAAACTTACTTCCGCCAATGGAATCGTCCATATTTGAGCTTGGCTTTACTTGTTTTGGCTGATTTACTTCAAGTTTAGTGATTGGCTCAACTGCTTTAAGTTCATTTGTTAACGGCTGCGGAATCGCTTGTACTGTTTCAGATATTGAATCGAAGCATTTGAGCCTTTCAATGTCAGTTATAATTTTTGCACATTTTTCAATTCTTTCGTTTAAAACCTGAGGATTTGCATTAAAACTTACTATTAGAACTAAACCGCATAATAATATTTGATTGCTGTACTTCACGATTATCTTCCTATTTTTATTATAAAAAAGCCCCAATTGCAAAATTGAGGCTTTCTAATTTTAGTACATAAATCTTTTCTACTTACTCGTCTAAGAAGCTCTTTAGCTGTTCAGAACGACTTGGATGGCGCAATTTACGTAATGCTTTTGCTTCAATTTGACGAATACGTTCACGAGTTACATCAAATTGTTTGCCCACTTCTTCTAGTGTATGGTCAGTATTCATGTCAATACCGAATCTCATACGTAGCACTTTAGCTTCACGAGCAGTTAACCCAGCAAGTACTTCTTGTGTCGCATCTTTCAAACTTCCGCCTGTAGCAGAATCAAGTGGCTGAGTAATTGTTGTGTCTTCTATAAAATCACCAAGATGCGAATCTTCATCATCGCCAATTGGTGTTTCCATTGAAATTGGCTCTTTAGCAATTTTAAGGACTTTACGTATTTTGTCTTCAGGCATAATCATACGTTCTGACAACTCTTCTGGAGTAGGTTCACGGCCCATTTCCTGAAGCATTTGTCGTGATATACGATTGAGCTTATTAATTGTTTCAATCATGTGTACTGGTATGCGGATTGTGCGCGCTTGGTCAGCAATTGAACGAGTGATTGCTTGACGAATCCACCATGTTGCATAAGTTGAGAACTTGTAGCCACGACGGTATTCAAACTTGTCAACTGCTTTCATCAAACCGATATTACCTTCTTGAATAAGGTCCAAGAATTGTAAGCCGCGGTTTGTATATTTCTTAGCAATTGAAATTACCAAACGCAGGTTTGCTTCAACCATTTCTTTTTTCGCTCGGCGAGCTTTTGCTTCACCAATAGACATACGTCTGTTGATATCTTTGATATCAGGGATGATTAAGCCAGTTTCTTGCTCTACCGCATTCATTTTGCTAACACAACGTTCAATTTCTTCTTTAAATTCAAGTAATCGAGGAACGTAGGTCTCATTTTTTGCTAATACTTCATACAACCAGTCAGTTGTTGTTTCATTGCCAGCAAACGCGCGGATAAAGTCTCTTTTTGGCATTTTCGAATTGATGACGCAAAATTTCATAACCAAACGCTCTTGGATACGAACTCTGTCCATCATATTTCGCATATTTTTAACCATACGATCGAACTGTTTAGGTACTAATCTAAACTCTTTAAACACATCACTTAACTCTGCAATTTCTTTTTTCGCAGACTTATGTGCACGGCCTTTAGATTCGATTACGTCACGGGCTTTGTTGTACTGAACGCGAAGACCAGCAAATTTCTCACGAGCTAATTCTGGGTCTACAGAATTATCATCTTCCTCGTCTTCGTCATCTTCATCGTCGTCATCATCTTCAAGTTCTTCAGCCGTTAATTCTGAACCTACATTTGTTGCTGTTGGCGCAACATCTTCTTCATTAGGATCAACAAATCCTATTATAATATCGCTTAGTCTAATTTCTTCAGCTTCGTACAAATCCCATTGGTCTAGTAAATAAGTAATGGCCTCTGGGTATTCTGCTACGGAACATTGAACTTGGTTAATTCCTTCTTCAAT
>DDIL01000168.1:26083-47771 GCA_002338515.1 Glaciecola sp. UBA1851
TACATACGAACGGGATCGGTTGTTCTACCTATTTCGCTTTCAACGGTTGCAAGTGCTTGAGCCGCAGCTTCCGCAGCGTCTTCATCAGTGGTGGTTTCTTGCATCAAAAGTTCATCGGAATCAGGTGCTTGTTCAAACACTTGTATTCCCATGTCGTTAATCATGCGAATAATATCTTCAATTTGGTCCGAATCTACAATATCGGCTGGAAGATGATCGTTCACTTCTGCAAAAGTTAAATAGCCTTGCTCTTTACCTTTTGCAATGAGGAGTTTTATTTGGGACTGCTTGCTTTGCACAATATACCTTACACTTGAAATTTGGCGGTTCTACTAAACACGCCATCAGGTTAATATTCGCCTGTTTTTAAATTGTCAAAGTCACTAGCGTTTCGCTACTATTTTTATAGGGATGAAAATCCGTTTGACTTTATCATTAATTTCGATTCAACAGGGCTTGTTACACTTCATCTTAATCGAACTCACTAGTGTAACATAAAAAGATACTTCTCTACTATATATTTAGTACAGAGCTTTTGGGGTTAAGTTCAGTAATAAAAAATAAAAATTGACCGTTTTATAAACACTTCTAACATGTTCTGAATATTGAGTCTTTTATTCAGAATTCAATAACAACTAAAAAAATTAAAATCGGACTAACCTCATCAATTCTTACATACCGCGATCGAAGTTGCTATTAACTATTATCAATTTAGTTGTCGTTAGCTTTGAGTAATAACTGTAATTCTTGAACTTCATCATCGCTAAGCTGAGTAACTTCTTGTTTCGCAACTAGTTCGTCTAAACGTGCATCTACTTGCCATTTAATTAATTTCTTATAACAAGCAAAATATTCCGCTTCTAAGTCAATATTTTCATCAATTTGTGTTGCGAAGAGTTTATTCAAGTGACCAATGTGTTTATGATTCCTGAAAGCTTCAAATATGTGAGCAGTTGTTGCATTGTCAGCGGCCCCCGTGCAATAGCTTACTATTTCTTTTAGCATAGGAAGGCCAGTAATATGCTCGGGACTAAGTAAGTCTATATTTGCTTTTTTAACTTGCTTCGCCAATGACGGTTTTTCAAGTAAAAGTCGTAACATCATTCTAATGGGTGTAAGCGTCATTGATGAAGGCGATGCAAAATCGAGTTGTTTTATTTTGCGTTGTTTATTCGCCCCTTTTATATCTGAGGCATAATCAAAACCATCACCTTCTCCACAAATTTTAAGTAGTTGAGCGCGCATTAACCCTCGTTGATTTTCACCTAGTATTTTGTCTATTAGCGGTAATGCTTCTGCCTTTAATGCTGCTTTACCTTCAATGCTAGCTATTGGATATTTAGCAACCAATAAATCGAAGAAGAAAGCTGAAAGTGGTTTCGATTCTTCTATTAGGCGTTCAAATGCTTCTTTTCCTATTTCTCTTACCATAGAGTCTGGATCTTCGCCATCTGGTAGAAATAGAAACTTCATGGTTTTACCGTCTTGCAAGTATGCGAGGGCATTTTCTAATGCTCGCCATGCTGCTTCTCTGCCTGCTCGGTCGCCATCGTAACAACACACTACCTCTGATGTTGCTTTAAACATAGTTTGTATGTGTTCCGGTGTGGTAGCGGTGCCAAGCGCAGCAACTGCGTAATCTATGTCAAATTGTGAGAGTGCCACAACATCCATATAGCCTTCAACAACCAACAAGCGAGTTAAATTGCGGTGCGCTTGTCGAACTTGATATAAGCCATATAATTCAAAACTTTTATGAAATATGCGAGTTTCAGGAGAATTTAAATATTTTGGCCCCTCATCATCAATTATTCGGCCGCCGAAAGCGACAACCCGCCCTCGTTTATCTCTGATGGGGAACATGACTCTATTTCTAAAGAAATCAAAACGTTTGTTGTTATCTTTTTGATTAACGAGCTTAAGGTTGACTAACCGTTCTATTACTGAATCGGATTGCCCAAGTTGAGACAGAAGTCCATCCCATTCGCTAGGAGCAAATCCAATCCCCCAATGCTTAACAATATGTCCACTAAGCCCTCTACCTTTTAGGTAGTTGATAACTTTTTCTGACAAGGCATGGTGCTTTAATTGATGTTCGAAAAAGCGTGCAGCTTTTTCCATTAGTACGTAATCTTGCTCCCTATCATTTTTGTCTCTAGATGGCGTTGCCGCCCCTTTGCCTTGCTCTCTGGGAACGTCTAATCCATAAAAGCTCGCTAAATCTTCCACCGCTTCTACAAATTCTAGGCGGTCATAGTCCATAAGAAAACTGATAACATTGCCTTTTGCACCGCAACCAAAACAGTAGTAGAACTGTTTGTCGGGCGCGACAGAAAATGATGGTGTTTTTTCGTTATGAAAAGGGCAACAAGCTTGGTAATTGCGCCCAGCTTTTTTCAATTTAACTCTAGCATCAATAATTTCAACAATGTCGCTACGCGCCACTAAGTCTTCAATGAAATCATTTGGGATACGACCGGCCATATACTGCTGTTAACCAAGCTTAGATTTGATAATGCCGCTTACTACGCCCATATCTGCTCTGCCTTGCAATTGGCCGCGTATTTGGCCCATAACCTTGCCCATATCTTTCATATTTTCAGCACCAGTAGAGGCAATGGCATTATCAATAATGCCTGATACTTCTTCGTCGGTTAAAGGCTGTGGTAAAAAGCGTTTAATAATTTCAATTTCCTGCTTTTCAATATCAGCTAAGTCTTCTCGGCCGCCTTTTTCAAATTGCGTAATAGATTCCTGTCGCTGTTTAACCATTTTGGTTAATATTTGCAAAACGTCAGTGTCGTTTAATTCAATTCTTTCATCTACTTCTCTTTGCTTTACTGCAGCTAAAGCCATTCTAATGGTGCCTAATGCTTTTTTGTCTTTGCTTCGCATGGCATCTTTTTGTGCTTCTTTAAGTTCATTTAGTAATGACATCAATTATTCCTTTTATTTGTGCAAAAAAAAACGGGCGCCCATAAGGCACCCGTTTTCGATTATATTTGGTGTTTCTTAATATAATTTGATACGACGTGCGTTTTCGCGAGCTAACTTTTTCATGTGACGCTTCTTGGCAGCAGCTTTCTTACGTTTACGCTCCCAAGTTGGTTTCTCAAAATATTCGCGACGACGTACTTCAGACAATACGCCTGCTTTTTCACATGAGCGTTTGAATCTTCTAAGTGCGATATCAAACGGTTCGTTATCTCTTACTTTCACAATTGGCATGTTAGATCTTCACCTTCGAAATTAAATCAACCGAGTGATAATGGTATGTTTGCGCCCATTGCGCAGACCACGTTTTAAAGCTCGGGCTAAAAATTGGTGCGAAATAGTACTGTTTATTCACCCTGATGTAAAGTCTAAACTCCAAATTAATCTGTCTTTTGTGCAGATTTCTTTATTATAGCGAAGTAGATTTATTTATCCTCAATAAATTGTTTATTTAGATACAGTTGAAAACCTACATAAGCTACAATTTCGCCCAATGTAAGTAGCTAGGTTTTATGATCCATCTTATTTCTATTTTGCTACTACACTCAATAATAATAGATATAAAGCTAGTTAAATAAATAGCTTTAATAGGACAGCCCAAAGAATGAAAGTGTTAGGCATTGAAACCTCGTGTGACGAAACCGGTATTGCTATTTACGATAGCCAAAAAGGCTTGCTAGCCCATCAACTATATAGTCAAGTAAAACTACATGCTGATTATGGCGGTGTGGTACCTGAATTAGCCTCGCGTGATCACGTTAGAAAAATTGTGCCCTTGATTCAAGCGACACTCACTCAAGCTAATGTTTCAAACAAAGACATTGACGGCATTGCTTTTACTCGCGGACCAGGCTTAATTGGTGCGCTACTAGTGGGAAGTTCGCTTGCTCGCGCGCTTGCTTACGCTTGGGATGTGCCTGCTTTAGGCGTACATCATATGGAAGGTCATTTACTCGCACCTATGTTAGATGAAAATAAACCAAGCTTTCCATTTGTGGCATTATTAGTGTCGGGCGGCCATAGTATGCTGGTTGAAGTTAAAGCGATTGGTGACTATACCGTATTAGGTGAGTCAGTGGATGATGCAGCTGGAGAAGCCTTTGATAAAACCGCTAAATTACTTGGTCTTGATTACCCAGGAGGTCCACTGTTAGCCAAATTGGCTGAAAAAGGTAAAGCAGGGCATTATAAGTTTCCTCGGCCCATGACCGACCGGCCTGGCTTAGATATGAGTTTTAGTGGCTTAAAAACCTTTGTTGCTAATACAATTAGAAAAGAAGATAAAGATGAACAAACGCAGGCAAATATTGCTTATGCATTTCAAGAAGCAGTAGTAGATACACTACTAATTAAATGTCGCAGAGCGCTTAAGCAAACTGGGCTAAAACGTATTGTAATGGCGGGCGGGGTGGCGGCAAATAAAAAGCTTCGAGATGAATTTGCTAAAGCGAGTATTAAAGATGGCTTTGATGTGTTCTATCCAAGTTTTGAATATTGTACTGACAATGGCGCAATGATTGCGTACGCAGGTTGCCAAAGGCTATTAGCCAATGAACGTACACCATTAGACAGTAAAGTATTGCCTAGATGGCCACTTGATACACTAACCAGAGTGTAGTGTACTTTATTGTGCGTTGTAACAAGCGTTAATAATAACGCTTCTACTTCTTTAATTAGACAGTTTTTGTTTTGTTTTGTTAAACCAATAGCGACTTTCTTTAAAAAGGTTAAAGCTAGTATCGTTTTCTGATTCAACCCCACTAGCGCCATTTCGTGAAGTTATTCGTTTATTGGTTTTATTGCCCTTTATCAGAACATTGGATGTTGCAGGAAACCTGTATTCAATCGCATTAGGGTAATCACTTTGAAGCTCTATAGTGTTGTTAATGACTTTAGAGTTTGGACTGCTTTCTAGGCTTATGCCTACATCACTGAAGCGATGTAATGATAAACCTTCATTGATTATTGTATTGTTTTCGATAACGCCGCCAATGTGATCAATATTTGCTTTCCCTAACCCAAACCCAATGCCTCTGTCGCAGTTTTTAATTGTATTGTTTTTAACACGAGTATTTGCTGAGCCTCGCCAAAAATGTATCGCGTATTGCGCTACTTGTTTGCTTGGACTCGCAATATTTTCAAAGGTATTGCCTTCAATTAACCAGTTTTCTGAAGCATGCGCATCAATACCACCAATATAAAATTGAGGACCTATCCCTTCGCTGTACCCAAAATATGAGAATGTAATTTTGCCAGCCATAGATTTTTTGCCACTTTTACCACCACTAACCTTAAACAATTGTTCTTTTGCATCCAGAAGAATGCTATTTGTTAACTTGAAATATGACGCACTTTTTTCTGCTCTTACTTGAATTAAATGATTAGCAACGTCTTTTAGCGTCATAGATGCGAGCGTAATGTGGTTGTTGGATATATCGAATATGCCCACTACAGAGCCTTTAAATCCTTTGCCTTTTAAAATCACATCCTGTGGGTTTGCGCTTGCTCCTACTATAGCTACTCTGGGCTTATCAACAACAATTGGCCGACTGACTTGATATTCTCCTTTCTCTATCACAATCAAAATCTGTTTTGAATTATTTGGCTGTATATTTTTTATATGACGGCGTAATTCGCCTATAGAAGCTACCCTAATTGTTTCGTCAGGTGAAATGTCTTTCAAGATAGATTCAAACGTTTCCTTTTGAATCTCACTAAATGACAATGTGCTAAACAATAAGCAAGTTAAACAAATAAAAGTATTCAACGCTTGCGTTCTTAATTTCATATGTAACCGACTTCACCTATTTTTATTTAAAATCTAACTCGTAATAAACGCTTACTATACATGTCACTCTTAATTTAAACGTTCAATTTTGGACATTGCTCACATCAATAATAATTCGGCAATGAAAGTTACGACTGCTTGAATTTACTTTCTTCTTTTTTTATCAACCTAGTAATGTTTTTTCTGTGTTTGAGTATTATCAATATACAAAGCGTGAGTACAGCTAACGTAAATTCAGGTTTGATAAAATAAGTATAAATTGGGGCGAGTAACAATGTGAAAATAGCTGCTAATGAAGATATTCGGCAAATAGCAAACACACTTATCCACGTGCTGAGTAACAGTAAAGTTAACAACCAATTTATGGGCATCATAGCGCCTAACGCTGTTGCGACTGCTTTACCACCCTTAAAATTAAAATATATCGGGTACATATGACCCACACAGGCTGCCACAGCAATAATTGATAGAATATAGGTTGGGTAACCAATTAGAAAGCCCGTGTAAACAGGTAATGCGCCTTTTAATACGTCAAACACAAATACGACTAACGCAGCTTTCTTACCTGCAATTCGCAGTATGTTTGTTGTACCTGGGTTTCCTGAGCCAACTTCACGGATATCGGTTTGTTTGGTAAATCGAGTAAATAATATAGCGCTTGAAATAGAGCCAAGTAAATATGCAGCAATAATGTGAAAAACCATCCAGTAAGTCATGTACTTAATTTACTATTTCGCGATACACTATGTATAGGTTACTAAAGCTTGTAAAGCTTCGCCACATATTAATAATACCAAACTCAACCCAAATTCAATCGTCTTTCTTCAATAGGCCCACAATGGACAAAATATTTATACAAGGTTTAGCCCTACACGCTCTTATTGGTGTGTATGATTTTGAACGTGTAGAAAAACAACGAATTATACTCGACTTAGAGCTAGAAACTGATTTAACAAAAGCTGCAGTTTCAGACAATGTCAATGATACGCTTGATTATGGAAAATTAGCACTAAGATTAGAAGAAGTTGCTAATCAAAGCAGTTACAAATTACTAGAAGCATTAGCAAATGAGATGATGCAAGTGATTTTTAACGAGTTTAAACCAAAACATGTTCGCTTGGTAATGCATAAACCTGATATATTAGATAATACAAATAGTGTGGGTATTATTTTTGAACGCCACGACAACCAAATTTAATTAGTAAAGTAGTTTCATGACCAATAAACACCAAATACTGATTAGCGTCGGCTCTAACATAAATAAGAAAGAAAATACTGAATTAGGGTTACAAGCTCTACACGAAGAGTATGGCGAGCTATTATTATCAAAGATATACGAAAGTGAATCTGTTGGTTTTCATGGTAATAACTTCTATAACTTAGTGGTGCTTGCCTTCACGGAAGCTTCCATTGAGGATGTATGTGCAAACTTGAAAAAAATTGAAGACAATCAAGGCCGCACAAGAGACAAAAAATTTGGTAACCGTACACTCGATTTAGATTTATTAACCTACGACGATGTTGTGTGTAGCTCACCCATTATGCTTCCAAGAGAAGAGATTGAATATAACGCATTTGTGTTAAAACCTGCGGCAGAACTTGTTCCTAATCAAGTTCATCCAACCACAAAAAAAACTTATAAAACTTTATGGGCAGAGTTTTTAGCTGACAATCCAAATAATCAGCAAAAACTATGGCCATCGAATTTGCATTGGAGCGCAAAATAAAATGACAATGTTTGAAATCATCATTTTAGCTATCATTCAGGGATTGACTGAATTTTTACCTATTTCTAGTTCTGCACACCTTATTCTTCCTGCTGAAATTTTAGGATGGAAGAATCAAGGTTTAGCGTTTGATGTGGCTGTACATGTTGGTAGCTTGTTAGCGGTTATGATCTATTTTAGAGAGGATATATACAGGCTAACGATTGCTTGGTTTGGTACTGGTTTTACTAAAAAAATGTCTAGTGATGCTAGGCTTGCTTGGTTTGTTGTAATAGGTACCATTCCGGCAGGCGCGTTCGGTTTTATCATGAAAGACTGGATAGAGATAAACGCAAGGTCTGCATTAGTTATTGCTATTACCACAATCGTCTTTGGATTGGCTCTTTGGTATGCTGATGCAAAAGCGACACAGAAAAAAACAACGAATGATTTAACATTAAAAGACACTATTTTAATTGGTTTAGCACAAGCGCTAGCCATTATACCTGGCACATCTCGTTCAGGTGCAACAATGACGGCTGGTCTGTTGCTTGGATTAAATCGTGAGAGCGCCGCTCGCTTTTCTTTTTTACTATCCATTCCAATTATTCTTGCTGCAGGCCTATTTTCAGCATTGGATTTAATTGAAGCAAAAAATGCCGTTGACTGGAATGCACTTATTTATGGTGCAGGATTTTCGTTTGTGGCGGCCTACTTGTGTATTTACCTATTTTTAAGCTGGATATCGCGAATTGGTATGTTGCCTTTTGTTATATATCGTCTCATTTTAGGTATTGTTTTACTATTTATAGTATTTTATTAAATACTATAAAACCTGCAAAAACCTGTAAAACTCATTGCGTAAAGTATACGCTGTCGCATATTATCTAGGTTATTATCAAGACATTTGCGACATTTTGCTTGCGTTTGAAAGTCAGCATGTCAATACAATCATCGCATGATGTGATGCTGATATTCTTCACCATCACGTGAATAATAATATAAAAATATAGAAAGGTTCCCATGGCAACAATCTTCACAAAAATTATTGAAAAAGAGATCCCAGCCGATATTCTTTTTGAAGACGAACGCGTATTAGCTTTCAAGGATATTAGTCCTCAAGCGCCAGTTCACTTTTTAGTTATCCCAAAAAAAGCCATTGCTACTACCAACGATATCTCAGCTGAAGATGAGGCTGTTGTAGGTTACATGCATAGGGTTGCTGCTAAAATAGCGAAAGACTTAGGCGTTGCTGAATCTGGTTTTCGAACCGTCATGAACTGCAATAATGATGGGGGGCAAACTGTCTATCATATTCATCTTCACGTATTAGCAGGTAAACCATTAGGTTGGCCGCCATACTCTGAAAAGTTGAAAATAGAATAGCATTCAACTCTTACAGTTACTTAGTTATGCATAGCGAGAAATCAGTATCTATTCTCTTCATGTGTTAATAAAAAAAGAAATTAAGGCTTAATAATGTCTACCCAAAACGCATTGCTCACTATATTAGTGGAAAAAATCAATAACGACACATTAGTATTGCCGACGTTACCCGCTATTGCTTTGAAAGTTCGAAAAGCGGCAGACGATCCTAACGTTAATCTTCACCACATGGCGGACGTTGTGGGTCAAGACCCTTCATTGAGTGCTAGAATGGTAAAAATTGCGAATAGTGCTTACTTAGGTCGAGCGGTCAAAGTAACTTCTACTGCACAAGCTGTGACTCGTATTGGCCTTTCACAAGTGAAAAATATTGCAACAGCATTAGCGATGGAGCAATTATTTGTTTCTAAAAATGAAATAGTGAAAGCCTATATGGCTAATAAGTGGTCGTCTACCATTAATATGGTTGGTAACGCCATGGCAACTATGGTGCTTTATAAAAAACGAAACAAAGATAACTCTTTGAGTATTGATACCATGACTCTGTGCGGTTTAGTAGCGGATATAGGTGGTTTGCCGGTATTAACAGAGGCTGAGAGACATGATAGTGTTTTTGCCAATCCAACATTTTTGGACGTGGCGATAGAGAAGCTTTCAGGCCGAATTGGTGGCAGCATTATGCGTGAGTGGCAGTTCAATGAGATATTTATTGATGTGGCTGAGCAGTGGCGAGATAATGACTACGTTAATCCTAAGGTATCTTATATTGACTTTATAAGAGTTGGCGCTGCATTAACTGGGGGTGTTGACGAGCCAGAAGATGTGTTGGCAAAAGCAATAGAAAGAGGCGTATTGGCTGATATTTCAGATGTACAATCTGATGAATTTATAGAGCTAAGAGATAATGCAAAAGCCATCTTTGCATAACTAATCAATGTACTCATAAAATTTAATATTAAAAGCCCTGATAACATTATTAATAGCTATCAGGGTTATTAAATAACTTAATTGACGCGAATTAGAAGCTATCGCTTAAAATAAAAAACCATTATGAAAGTCGGTTTTTGAAATCTTCATAATTGAAGCTTTTTACAAGCTTAAAATTTCCCTCTTTGTCTAAGATCCCTATTGAAGGGTGTTCTACACCATTGAAAAATGTAGTTTTAACCATGGTGTAATGCAACATGTCTTCAAAAATTAATCTATCGCCTGGTTTAAGAGGTTCATCAAAACTATACTCTTCAATTACATCACCCGCTAAGCAAGAGTTCCCACCAATTTTGTATTTGAAGGCTTTCTCGTTTTCTTTTCCAGCGCCATTAATGGTTGGCCGGTAAGGCATTTCAAGCACATCTGGCATATGCGCAGTTGCAGAAACATCCAAAATAGCAATAGCCTTTTCATTTTCAACTATATCGACTACTTCCGCTATTAAAGGTCCAGCTTGCCAAGCTACCGCTGAACCTGGTTCCATAATGATCCGAAGATTAGGGTATTTCTGCTTAAATGTGTTAAGTGTATTAACTAAATGATCAATATCGTAGTCTTTTGCGGTCATTAGATGACCGCCACCTAAATTTAACCATTTAAGAGTTGGTAAATATTTCCCAAATTTACTCTCTATAGCGTTAAGTGTCCGCTCAGTTGCAAAAGAGTCGCATTCGCAAAGGTTATGCACATGAAAGCCGTCAATGTCAGATAAGTCAGCACCTTCCAATTGTGATGCCAAAATACCAAGACGTGAGCCCGGCGCGCATGGATCGTAAAGTGGTGTTTCAGCTTCCTGGTTTTCTGGATTTACTCTTAAACCTGCTGATACATTACTTGCTACTATTTGTGCTTTGAATGTATACCACTGCCTTAAACTATTAAAAGAAATATGTTCGCAAAGCTCAATTAACTCATCCATATCGGATTGTTTGTAGGCCGGAGAATACGCATGTACTTCTTTGCCCATTTCGTACTTGGCTAACTTGGCTTCCCATACTGAACTGGCAGTTGCTCCCTTTAAATATTGAGAAACTAATGGAAACGTGGACCACATAGAAAAACCTTTTAACGCTAAAATAATATCAACGCCCGTTCTTGCTTGCACGTCTGCCATTAGATTGAGGTTATTGGTGAGTCTTTCTTCTTCACAAATATAGCATGGGCTGGGAATACTCTTATTGCTTAGAATCTCAAGTCTTGAAATGTTGTTGCTCATTTAAATGGGCTCTCGCATTCCATAACATGCCATGGTAAGCCATGTTTATTTAACATATCCATGAATGGATCTGGATCAAACTGCTCCATATTCCACACGCCTGGTTTATGCCATGTTTTATTTAACATTAACGCTGAACCTATCATGGCTGGTACACCCGTTGTATAAGAAACCGCTTGCGCACCAACTTCTTCAAAACAGGCTGCATGATCACAATTGTTGAATATGAAGATAGTTTTTTCAATTCCATCTTTGACACCAGTAATGTATGTGCCTATACAAGTTTTCCCTGTATATCCTTCGGCTAAAGATCCGGGATTTGGTAATACCGCTTTAAGGAACTCTAGTGGCACAACTTGCTGACCTTGAAACTCAATTGGCTCGATGCTGGTCATTCCTATCCCCTCTAGCACTTTCAAGTGATTAAGATAGGCATCGCCAAATGTCATCCAAAATCTAGCACGTTTTAGGGTAGGGAAATGTTTAACAATGGATTCTAGTTCTTCGTGATACATTAAATACGAGGCTCGAACACCAATATTTTGATAATCTAAGTCTTCTCTCACGCTTAATGGATCAGTTTCTTTCCATTCACCATTTTCAAAGAATTTACCTCTTTGTGTAATTTCTCTGATGTTTATTTCAGGATTAAAGTTAGTTGCAAAGGCCTGACCGTGATCACCTCCATTACAATCAACAATATCTAAATAATGTATTTCATCGAAATAATGTTTAGCGGCATACGCAGTGTAAACGTTGGTAACACCAGGATCGAATCCACTACCTAGTAAGGCCATGACACCAGCTTCTTGAAATTTTTCTTGGTATGCCCATTGCCAAGAATATTCAAATTTAGCTTCATCTTTCGGCTCATAATTAGCAGTATCAAGATAGTCGGTTTTAGTGGCTAAGCAAGCATCCATAATTGGCAGGTCTTGGTACGGTAAAGCCAGATTAATTACTAAATCTGGAGCAATCTTATTTATAAGTGCGACAACCTCTTTACTGTTATCTGCATCTACTGCAAACACACCTTTTAATCTGTCAATGCCGACTTCTTTTTGTAAGGCTTCACACTTTGAAAGTGTTCTACTAGCCAAATAAATTTCATCAAAAATTTGCGGTAATCTTGCACATTTCTTAACGGTTACAGAAGAAACACCACCAGCACCAATAATTAATACTTTAGACATATAAATTCCCATATATAGGAAATTAACTATGCTAACGAAGCTAGCATAGTTAATTAATTTGTTAATTTAATTTTCGCGCATAGTAAGGGTAATGCGCGTCTTAAGCAAGTATGGAACTAGTCAGAAAAATCGCAAGTGTAAGGAGTATATATTTTTATGCCAGTTTCAATTTGTTTGTAAGGATAAATTGTTACTGTATTGTGACCTTGAGTGTCAGTGATAGTAAGCACTAACGCATCCGACTCTTTTCTGTTTGGGTGAGTCACAGTTGCAGAATATACCAATATACTTATTGCATTCTCTGCAAACAACTTCCTTTCATCGATTTGTGCTTGTAGGTCTTCAATCATTCCCCCGCGCGCGTGCTGTGTGTTGCTTGGCACAAACACACTGTGCAAATCGTTGTCAATTGATAACAATGCAAACGGGTATAACACGTTAGACCGCGACAACATTGTTACGCAGAAATCTAACGAACGACTAATGGTTGCAGCATAAGGAATATGCTGTTGCAGTATCATACTATTTTTCAAGCGGGCTCCTGTGCTACTAAAATCTTATATACTATTGTTAACGGCACTGAAATACGAAAAGTTCAATATTATTTAAGGTAAAATGCTGGGATATTGCCAGCTTACCGAATTCTTGCTCCTTGTACGCCACCAGTATGAAGTGCAATGATTCTGCTATTCTCTTGAAATTGTTCATTTTTTATCATTTCTTTAATGGCATAGAACATCTTAGCTGAATAAACTTTTTCTATTTTCACTAACTCATCTGATGAGATCTGACTTGCTTGCTCAAAAGAAATTGAACCTAAATTATTTCCATTTTTATGACTAAGGATTTTACTGGTTGTGATAAATTCAGTTAATTTACTCGATGATTTTGCATAGCCACCATGATGAAATTTATGTGATATGTGCCATTTCACTTTGTTTGTTTGTTGAGTGTCAGGAAGAATGTCCAAAACAAGCTCTTCTAAATAATCTTGGCCTTTCAACACACCAATTCCTACTATATAAGTATCGTTAAAATTGAAGGAATTGCTATTTTTATATGAGATTTGATTATTGTTTCTATTCGAAAAAAAATGAGAAAAGCCATTTATTAATCCAGCTAATGTCCCCCCGCTTGCAACAGGTGTAATAATATATGTCCGTTGACCGTTTCGCTTAGATGCATTTGGTAGGTTGTTAATTTGAGTGAAAAGTTCTGTCACCAATTCCAACATACCTTTTAAGCAATGCTCGCTTGAACCACCTTCTGGCACTATTATAGAATTCGGGTATTTTTCTGATAAATTATCTAAATATTTAGCTGAATGTCTTAGTTTGTACTCATTTTTGTCAACATAATGTATTTCAGCCCCCCATTTATTCAAGTCAGAAAGCATTGGCGTTAAATTGTCTTCATAATTTCCCCGAATAATTGCTTTCATTTTTATGCCAAGTTGCATGCAAACGTAACCCAATGCATGGATATGATTCGAAAATCCTCCTCCAAAACTAATAACATTTTTTATATTTTGATTCGATATGCTTGCAACGGTTGATTCTAGTTTTCGCCACTTATTCCCAGAAATGATGGGGTGTATTAAATCGTCTCTTTTGCATAGTATTTGTAAATTCTGCTGCGTTATCAATTCATTTAAAAAAACTGCATCGCCTTCGAATGATATTGGAAGAAGAGGAGAGGGAAGTGTTAAGCACTGTTTTAATTGCTCTAATTGCTGTGACATTATCTTTCCTGTAGGTCAAATAACCTATTGAGTAATCGCACTATTATTCTAATCATTACCAACCGAATATATATGCGCTTCCACATTACACAAACTTAATAAACCAAAGGCACTACTTTGCCGTTATCATTACTGTGTAATTAAATATTTTGGAATAGTAATTGTAATGTATAAGTCTCTTTTTTTCCTCACCAAGTTAATTGTAATAATGAGTACGTTTACTATGTATAGTTTCTCGTCTGTTTCCGTTTCAATGGAATTAGCTAAATATATTGAAGAGCCCAAAGTAGTTGGGCAAACACGTCTGAAAGTATTATTTTGGGATATTTACGACGCATCACTCATTGCACCCAAAGGACAGTTTTCAAATGATAAGCCATTCGCGTTAGAACTTAAATATTTACGCGATTTTAAAGGCAAAGAGATTGCTAGTCGCTCGGTAGATGAAATGCGTAAGTTGGGCGTTAAAGATGAAGTCAAATTGGCTGCTTGGTACCAAGAGATGCAAGACTTGTTTCCCGACGTCAAAGAAGGCGAATCTATCACTGGTGTGGTAGACGAGAATAGAATAAGTCACTTTTACTACAACGATAAATTGCTAGGTAAAGTGCATGATAAAGAGTTTAGCCTATGGTTCTTCAATATTTGGCTATCTGAAAAAACATCAGAGCCGGAAATGAGACGAGACTTATTAGGTTCTGTTAACTAAAAATTATCAAAACGATATAGTTTCAGCATCACTTACAAAGTTGTCCTTACTGAGTTAACTTGCAAATTAGTTAGCAACGTAACGGCAACTTTTTTATTTAATCAATTAGGATAACTTATGAGAATTTTCACGGTATGGGTTAAACGGTTAATTGTTGCAAGCGTTAGTGTTTTATTTTTAAATGCATGCTCAACGTCTATTGATGGACAGCAATACATGCAACATCAGCCCAAATTTGAGTTAGAGGCGTTTTTCGATGGTAAAGTTATCGCATGGGGTATAGTACAAAATCGCTCGGGTGATGTTGTGCAAAGGTTTGTAGTAGATATCGATGGAAGTATTCAAGATGGCAAAGTGATATTAGATGAAACCTTTGAATACGGTTTAGGTGATGGGCCTATAAAACGAGTGTGGACCATAACGAAGAATGCAGATGGCACGTATACCGGAAATGCTGGCGATATTGCCGGTGATGCAACAGGTATAAGTTTTGGCAATGCGTTTAGTTTTGCTTATGAAATGGATTTGGAAGTGGATGGCTCAACATACCGTGTTAACTTTGATGACTGGTTTTGGGCGTTTGATGATGACCATATGATGAATCGGTCTTATATCAAGAAATTTGGCATTGTAATGGCTGAAGTAACTATATTTATGCAAAAACAAGACTAGGGCTTGTTTATCTTTGCTGCAAAATCATACAGAAAAGATAAACAGGCTCTAGACTGATGGATAATAAAAAGCCCACATTTTGTGGGCTTTTTTTGCTTTTTAACGAGCTGGTTCTTATTGCAAACTGCTCATATCTTGCACAGTTATTTTACCCACTCCAGCGCTTTCTAACCCTTCCTTTATTTGACTGGCATCGCCAATAATTAACCAAGTAAGTTTCTCTGGATGCAGTACTTGAGCGGCCGCTTCTTTTAGTTCTTCAATGCTAAGAGACTGATATTTTTCTGGTAACGATTCAGGGTAGTTAAGTGCACGGTCAAATCGGCTACTAGATAACATTGAACCAAGCACTGAGCCCGACGTTTCGTACTGACCAGGTAAGGATCGAATACGGTCAAGCACTACACGACTAAGCTCTTCTTCTGTAGGAGGCCGTTCACCCTTGTATGCGTTTAGTTCTTTCATTAATTCTTTTACTGAATCAGTGGTTTTATCAGTTTGTACCGGTGCATAAACCATATAAGGGCGCTGACCACGTGCATTTTGTAAGAAAGTATAGGCGCCATAAGCCCAACCTTTATCTTCCCTTAAGTTCATGTTGACTCTAGCAGTAAATGCGCCGCCTAAGGTTTCATTCATTGCATCTATTGCAATGTTGTTTTCAACAGATGTAGGCGGAGCCACATGAGCCGCTAGAATGAGTGATTGTGATGAGCCAGGTCGGTCTATAATAATAACTTGCCCTTCGGCTGGTAAATCTACACTTTCTATAACTTTGCTTGGCTGCGTTCCTTTCGCCTTCCAACTGCCAAATTCATCTTCTAATAATGGTTTTAATTCATCCATATTGGTATCACCAACCACAAATATTGTGGCGTTGTCTGGACGTATCCATGCATCTTTAAAGTTAACTAAATCATCACGATTAATACTACTAACCGATTGCTGACTACCTGTTCCAGTAAACGGAATGCCGTAGGCATGATCTTCACCATAAATAATAGGTGGAAGCATGGTTAAGGCGATAGCTTGTGGGTTGGCTAGTTGTTGAGCAATGTTACTTAAAATAAGGCTTCTTTGCCGTTCAATTTCTTCAGAATCGAAAGTTGGACGTAGTAATACGTCACTTAGAATTTCTAGCGAGTCTTGCATGTTCTCTTTTAACATAGACATACTAACGGTAGTGGTATCTAAGTTAGAGCCTGCACTTAAGTTAGCACCTAACTTTTCAATTTCAGCTGATAACTCTAAGGCATCAAATTTTCCTGCGCCTTCATCCAGCATACGGGTAGTGAAACTCGCTAAACCTAATTTGTTGCCTTTGTCAGCCGCATATCCAGCATCAAATTGAAAAGCTATATTAATAACAGGAATGGTTGAGCGTGTTGCAAGATTCACTGTGATGCCATTAGATAATGTAACTGTCTCAATTGCTGGGAAGGTTAGTTCAGTTTCTCCCTTAACATCAGGCAAGCCAGCGCTTCTATCAACAGCTGATGCTATTGTTTTATATTCAGGGAAAGGTTCAACCGTGAGCTGATGCCAACCTTTACTTAACCACTCTCTTGACGCTTTTAAAACAGACTTTGCTTCTGCATTGTCGAGCCTATTTAATTCAACTTTAAAATAATTAGGATCGCCAGCTAATAGTTCGCCTTGCGCGAGTGTTTGCGCTTTTCCTGAGAATCCGCCTACTTCTTCTAAACCGCGAATAATGCCAGCTTTTGTTTTGGTGGAAACGAGTGCAACTTCTTTTCTAGTTGGGCCTTTCTTCAAAAATTGATTCATGACCTTATCAAGTTCTTGCTCTACTTTACTTAACTCAACACCGTCTGCTACATCTATAACCACACCAAATATTGACGCCATTTGCAATTCTAAATTGAAAACCGATGCACCGGTGGCAATTTGTTGCTCATATACTAATTCTTTGTATAAACGTGAGTTTTTACCATCACCTAATACATTAGCTGCAATAAATAAGTCTGTTGAGATAGGGTTAGTATCTTCTGGCGCAACCCACACTCTATAAATTCTAGTTTGCGGGACTTTATCTTGCATTACTTCGCGAGAGTTAACGTTACGTTTGGGTACCCACGCTTGCCATTTGGTTAAAGCAGGGCCTGATTCAATGTCACCAAAGTATTTTTCAACTAAAGGTTTCGCTTCAGCGGCATTAATGTCGCCCGATAGCACTAAAATAGCATTGGCTGCACCATAGTATTGTTTAAACCAACCTTCAACATCTTCAAGGGATGCTGCGTTTAAATCATCCATTGAGCCTATAGGCAGATGAGAATAGGGATGTTCATCTGGAAACATGTTATCAATAATACGATCAAATACCTTTCCATATGGTTGGTCTTCACCTTGACGTTTTTCATTTTGAACAACGCCTCTTTGCTCGTCTAGTTTTTCTTGTGTGATGGCGCCTAGCAAATGTCCCATTCTGTCTGATTCCATCCACAAGATTCTATCTAAAGCGGGAGTTGGGACAGTTTGAAAGTAATTTGTTCGGTCAAAACTTGTTGTTCCGTTTAAACCTGTTGCGCCTACTTCTTGAAGTGGTTTAAACCATTCATCATCATAGTTTTCAGTACCGTTAAACATCAGGTGTTCAAATAAATGAGCAAACCCTGTCTTTCCTGCAGGTTCATCTTTTGAACCCACTTTGTACCAAACAGCAACGGCGACAACAGGTGCTTTTCGGTCTTCATGTACAACTACTGTTAAGCCATTGTCTAGTTCGAATTTTTCATAATCGATATTGATTTCTTGAGCTTGTGTATAAACACTACCAATAATAAATAGTAAGAATACAGGCGATAATTTATGAACATAATTTGCAAATCGCGTCATATCATCCTCGGACGTTGTTTTGATTATTCATTAATAGCCTATATTCATTAAAATTGCTCAATGAATTTGTAAAAAAATGTGAAAATTAATGGGTAGCTTTATGCAGACTGTATTAAGAAGTTACAGCGTAAGCCTGAACTGTTTTTGATATGGGATTTTTCAAACCAAATTCTACCTTCGTGAAGTTGAACAATTGCGTTGACTAATGCTAAGCCTAAACCGTTACCAGAAGCGGTTCTGCTTTTGTCTTCTCGGTAAAATCTTCGCGTTAATTTTTCTATGCTCTGTTCACTTACGCCTGTTCCTGTATCGTCTATACTAAACAATATATTTTTATTCTGACGTGTTAGTTGAATTTCAATTGTGCCATTCTGTGGCGTAAATTTAATGGCGTTGTCTAATAGGTTTGCAAAGCATTGGAATAATAAATCTCTATCACCAACAAATTTCGAAATGGGTGTGACATCAGCGGAAATAGTAATTTGTTTATCTTCTAAAAGTGGTGAGTATAATTCAATCGCATCATTTGCCACTTCATCTAAATCAAGGGTTGTAAAACCTGCCCGTTTGGCACTATTTTCAATATCACTAATTCGTAATAATGAATTGAATATCGACAATAAGTTATCGCATTCATTTATTAGTTGCAGCCGCTCTTGCGGATCCTTTATATCTTCAAGGTGTGTTTTTAAACGTGTCAGTGGGGTTCTTAGGTCGTGAGCGATACTGTCAGATACTGACGATATTGCTTTTACAGAGCTCTCAATTTTATCCAGTAACTGGTTAAGTACCAAGTTGAGTTTGCTTAAGTCATCCCATTGCGACTCAACGTAAAGCCGATCACTCAAGTTACCTGTCGCAATAATATCGTCGGCAGTATCAGCTATTTTGTTGATACGGCTTACCACATAATAAGCCACGCCTAAGCTAGTAATGGCAACAATTAATACAATTATTATCATGACATAAGAAGAGATTCGGGCCAAAGCGACTGCAAATTCAATATCTTGAACGTTCCTAGCTACCATCAAGGCTTCACCATTACTAAACTCAATCACCATAGCAATCGCTGTTTCTTGCCTAATTTTTCCTTGGGGTTCTTCAATTAAATCTTGGGTGTTTATTTCTATTTCTAATACGCCGTTTTTTATTAACGACACATTTTGGTCGGTAGGCCAGTTTTTAAGGTTGCCCGTTAAATGATTACCGTTTTCATCTTTGAAATGATAAAGAAAATCATTATTAATGTTGGCCAAACGATTTTTAATTGCTTCATATACAGCCGCTCGTCCTGATTCTTCGTACAAACTTCTAAAACCGCCAATATCCGCTTGAATGGCTGCTTGGGTTTCTCGAATCAGTAGATCATCGTTTGCAACGGTCAAAGTGTAAGTATTAAAACCTACACCCAACATGAGGAGAATAATAAAGAAAAAGCTTACAACAAAACTGGAGCTTTTGGTGTAAGCCTTGATAGCACGCATTTATAAACTAGCCCGTAGTAAATTTAACAGGTTACTGTTCTCTGGAACTTATCATGTAGCCTGCGCCTCTAATCGTTTCAATCATTGGATATGCAAAGCCTTTATCAATTTTATTCCTAAGACGACTTATGTGCACGTCAATAACATTTGTTTGCGGGTCAAAATTATATTCCCACACTTTCTCTAGTAGCATAGTACGAGTCACAATTTTATTCGCGTTTTGCATCAAATACTCAAGTAATTTAAACTCTTTTGACTGTAAATCAATGACTTGTTCTTCTCGGGTTACTTTGCGATTAATTAAATCGAGCTTCAGTTTTCCAAGGTTCATTTCAGTGCTGCCACCTGCTTTGGTGGATACACGAGAGGCTAATATCTCAATTCGTGCAAGCAACTCTTCAAACGCAAAAGGCTTAGTAAGATAATCGTCAGCGCCTGCTCTCAGGCCCTTAACTTTATCATCCACTTTATTTTTTGCGCTGAGAATTAGCGTAGGTGTATCTATTCCTTGTTCTCTAAAATTTTGTAATACCTCTAAACCATCAATATGAGGTAACATCCTATCAAGGATGATCACGTCAAACTCTCCAGAGAGAGCATGGTCTAGACCTTTTTTACCGTCTGGCGCGTAAACAACATCAAAATTGTGCTCACTTAGGCCTTTTTGGATAAATCGAGCAACGGTTGGCTCGTCTTCTACTAATAATATATTCATATTTAAAAGATAGTCAAAAGAGTACACTTTGTCAGGTTAAATTACTGTCATTAATCATTTTTAAGGAAACACTATGAGTTTAATTATAATTTGTGTCGCCATTATCGTATTTATGCCTTTTGTTGCAAAAATTCCAGTCGCGCTCGAAATGCATAGGCTAAATGGTTACGACAATAAAAACCCCAGAGATCAACAAGCTAAATTAACTGGCCTAGGGGCAAGAGCTTTAGCTGCACACCAAAATTGTTTTGAAGCAATATGTTTGTTTGCACCAACTGTTCTGCTGGTGTTAGCGTTAGACGAACATAATGTTTACACAGTACAACTATGCTTGGCCTATGTATTAAGCCGTGTGTTGTATTTGGTTTTTTACTGGATGAATTGGGATAAACTCAGAAGTATTGTTTGGGTATTAGGTATTGGCACTTTGGTTGCTCATTATTGGATGTTATTAATTGTGTAGTACATCTTTTAGGGTCATTCATAATTTCGTGTAAAACATAAGCTAGGTGGATAAGGCGTGAAGTTTTGCATTGTGCCTTGGCTCGCTATTTGTTGAACTTCTTGCCAATATTCTGGTTTGAGTAAGTCGCCATGAAGTTCTTTAAGTAAGTCTTTTAAGTGTTTTTTACCCACAATAAAATGTTCAAACTGCTCCGGAAATACATCTGTTGGACCAACTGACAGCGTATCTATAGCAAAAGGGTCGTCGCTTTTAGGTAGGGCTCTAAATTGACGTTGATTCATAAAGCAAATTTCATCGTAATCATAAAAAATGACTCTTCCAGTTTTGGTAATGCCAAAATTTTTATGGAGCATGTCACCGGGAAATATATTGGCATGAGCAATTTGCTTGATACACCGGCCCAAATCTTCAATCGCGCTTCTAACTTTTTCAGGGTCTTCTTCTTGTTGGAAGTATAAATTTAGAGGCGTCATTTTACGCTCAATATATAGGTGTTTAATGATCACTTTAGTTTCTGTTACTTCAACACTCGAGGCGCAGGTATCAAGTAAGTAATTTAATAAATCATCTGAAAACCGGTCTCTGGCAAACTCAAAATAAATGTATTCATGTGTATCTGCCATTCTCCCTACTCGGTCAATTGTTTTTACTAAGTTATAGCAATACTTCACATGGTCTCGTGTAATTTTTTTGCTTTCCGCAAATTCGTCTTTAATTATTTTAAATACCACACCATATGAGGGTAGGTGGAACACCGCCATGACCAGTC
>DDIL01000055.1:0-11066 GCA_002338515.1 Glaciecola sp. UBA1851
GCTGTAATTTGTCCAGTGAAAAAACGTCCAAAGTTGTTACTAGCTTCTATTACTGCGCGATATCCCGCTATATTCGCCATAGAGCTTAGCGCATCCATTTTTTGCGCTCGCGATATACGTGGCACCATTTCCATCGCAATGACACTTGTACCAGCTATTTTGGCTTTTTCCATCCCCTCTTCATTACCTGCTGGATTGAAGAAAGAAATTAACGTTTTACTACTGGTTAAATACTCAAGCTCTTGACTAGAGGGTTGACGAACTTTTGTGATTACGTCGGCTTTTTCCCATAGCTCTTTTGCTGTTGGAACAACCTCCACGCCTGCCTCCGCATATAGCGCGTCAGAAAATCCCGCTTTTACCCCTGCTCCCGACTCTATAGCACAGGTATATCCTAATTTTTGTAGTTGAAACGCTGAGTCAGGGGTCATAGCAACTCTGGCTTCAGCTTCAAATGTCTCTTTTGGTGCTCCAATCAATGACATAGCTTTTACCTTTATTTTAAAACGAATTCTGATTCGCAAAAGCTTTTTTAATCGCTAAAAATAGCCTTTCCTACTATGCCTATAACATTAAAAGAAAAATGAAAAATTAACTAATGCACTATGGTCTTAAAAATCCATAAATCATGGCTTTATTTTGATTTTTTGACAAATTAACGTTGAACATAGCCTAATGTTTCAACGTCCTTGTTAAAAAGAAGTTATTTTTCTGCATAGTCTAAATTCTCACAATATGTCACTGAGCTGCACCGGAATATAGCTATCTATAACATACATAGATAAAATCTGACTCATATCTTGCTGCGAACACCCGCTTTGTTCGCGCAGATCATTTAAAGTACCTTAAATGGTTTTTAAGGTTCCTGTAGAGCTTGACGAGCAGGTGAAAACTTTAACAATCTCGAATTATGAATATTCAGTTTGAAGCATTGTGAGAGAGCGTCCTAATGCAATATATGATAATGCAACTTGCGAGCTTCTTGAAAAGTGGAAGGGAATTAAAAATATTGCACTCAAGCTGGAATATAATTATCTCCAACACTCATCGACAAAATCTGACTCATTTCTTGCAGTGATCGTCCACTTTGTTTATGCCATTCATTAAACGTGTTTTGAATGGCGGTTAAACTACGTTTTGAACGTGACGACCCACTAATAATATTTCGAGCCAAAAAGTAGCCTTCTACATCTTGGCTAATTAAAAACGTATCTTTTCCCAAATATCGCAAGGCATATGGCCCAGTATTGCCACCAAGCCTACTGCCTTGTTTCTTTAAGTAATCCCATAAACCAATAATATCTTCTTCAGGCCAATTGGCGACAAATTTAGCAAAACTACCATGCGACTCTTGGATAGTTTGTATCATCAGGGCGTTATCTCGAATGGTGCGTACTTTATTCAAGTTACGAATAATATCCGGGTTTGTTGCCTTTTTTTCCAACATATCGTCAGGTATCAACAACATTTTCTCAATATTGAATTCAAAGAATTCTTTTTCAAAATTTGGCCATTTTTGCCTAACCACTCGCCATACAAAGCCTGACTGAAACACTTTCTTAGTAAATTCAGCTAAAAATCGATCGTCACCGATAGTCTCTACTTCCTTTGTAGTTAAGGGCTTGCCCACCATGCTTTCTAGCTTTTCTTGACTGCCTTTACGTTTGGCCGCGCGAGCATAAATTGTGGCAAATTTTTCAGCCGACATAATTAACCTTGAATACCTGAATGACGAAGTAGCGCATCTGTTTGTGGCTCGCGACCTACAAAGGCTTTGAATAATTCCATTGGTTCTTTCGAGCCACCCATTTCAAGAACATTATTTAAAAATGATTGGCCAGTTTGAGCATTAAAAATACCCTCTTCTTCAAATTTCGCGAATGCGTCTGCCGATAATACTTCCGCCCATTTATAGCTATAGTAACCTGCTGCATAACCACCCGCAAAAATATGACCAAAGCTATTTTGGAATTTATTAAATTTAGGCGGGACGGTAACTGAGACTTGTTCTCGAACACTATCCAATACCTCTTGCACGCTTTGCGCGCCTGAGGTTTGAGAATGAAGTTTAAAATCAAATAGGCTAAATTCTAATTGCCTTACCATTTGCATTGCAGCTTGAAAGTTCTTAGCTGCAAGCATTTTATCGAGTAAGTCTTTAGGCAATGGCTTAGATGTTTCATAATGACCAGAAATAAAGGCTAATGCTTCGCTTTGCCAACACCAATTTTCCAAGAACTGGCTGGGCAACTCAACTGCATCCCAGGCCACGCCATTAATACCCGACACACCGCCTACATCTATTTTAGTGAGCATATGATGAATACCATGACCAAATTCGTGGAACAAGGTAACCACTTCATCGTGCGTAAATAACGCAGGTTTGTCGCCCACTGGTCCAGAAAAGTTACACGTTAAGTACGCCACTGGTGTTTGTAAGTCACCTGACAATTTAGTTCTGCGCACTCTGCACTCATCCATCCACGCACCACCTCTTTTCTTGGCTCGTGCATATAAGTCTAAGTAGAATGCCCCTCTTAACTCGCCTTGTGAATCATGAATTTCAAAATAACGAACATCTTTGTGCCAAGTATCAACATTCAATACTTCAACCACTTGTAAACCAAATAATCTCGAAACAACTTCAAATAGACCAGTTAGAACTCTATGCTCTGGGAAATAAGGCTTGAGCTCTTCGTCAGATATTGAATATTTATTTTGTTTTAACTTTTCAGCATAGTAAGCATAATCCCAAGCTTTTAGCTCACTCATGCCAAATTCGGCACTTGCATACGATTCAATTTCTTGCTTTTCGCTTTCGGCTTGAGGCTTAGAACGACGTGCTAAATCATTGAGAAAATCCATTACTTGCTCAGGATTTTCAGCCATTTTGGTAGACAAGGAGTAATCTGCATAGGAAGAAAAACCAAGTAGCTCTGCAACTTGTTGGCGTAGTTTCAGTGTTTCATCAATAATTGCCGTATTGTCAAATTGGCCAGGTTCTTTACCTAAACTTTCGCCGTCTTGGTCTGATGCGCGCGTAGAGTATGCTTTGTACATTTCTTCACGTAATTCGCGATTATCCGCATACATCATAATGGGTAAATAACTGGGTATATCTAAAGTAAATAGATATCCTTGCAAGTCTTTTAAATGAGCAGCTTGTTTAGCCGCATCTAATGCACTTTGAGGCAAGCCTGCGAGCTGAGCTTCATCATCTATATGCTTGCTGAAAGCCAAGGTCGCGTCCATTACATTATTCGAAAATTTAGACGAGAGATCGGATAACCTAGCTTTTATTTTTGCATATTCTAGTTTTTTATCATCTGGCAGAGACACGCCTGACAGTTCAAAATCGCGAACCGCATTTGTAATGACTTTTTGCTGGGCTGCTGACAAATCTTTGAATTCATCAGATTTAGATAAGGCCGTATACAAGTCACATAGTCCTTGATGCTGGCCTACAAAAGTTGAGTATTCTGATAGTAAAGGCAAGCAAGCATCGTGAGCTTCTCGCAATTCGTCGCTACTCACAACTGAATTCATATGACTGATAGGAGAAAATAATTTTGAGAGCTCATCATCAGCATCTTCAAGTTTACCCACCACATTTAAATAGCTGACATCATTTGATTCGACCACATCACTAATCACCGCCTTACAATTATCAATCGCTTGTCCTAATTCATCGACTATACTGCTTGGGTCTATTGCTGAAAATACTGGATTACTGGTGAAATCGCTCAAAGCGTGATCGGCTGATATCTGCTTAATTGTCATTTAATAGTTGCTCTCTTAAACTGTGATAGATTAAATGTGTGGGATTGTCTGTAAAAAACAAGTTTTGTACGAGAATAAATACGTTTAGATTGCTAGTTGTGTTCTACTTACCAAAAAAAGCGTACTAAAGTTGCAACAAAAACTTGAATACTCAGGTCTAGTCAGCATAGTAATAGAACTTTATGAAATAAAAACAAATTGGAAAATTATGACAGATACAAATACGCATTTTGATTATATATGTATTGGCGGCGGTAGCGGCGGCATTGCTTCAGCAAATAGAGCATCTCGCTATGGAAAAAAGGCGGCAATTATTGAGGCAAAAGACATAGGTGGCACATGCGTAAATGTTGGATGCGTCCCGAAAAAAGCCATGTGGTATGGTGCGCAAGTGGCTGAAGCCATTCATAAATATGCCCCCGATTATGGTTTCGATGTAACAGTGAATAGTTTCAGTTGGGAAAAGCTAGTAGAGAGTCGTCAAACTTATATTGATCGCATTCATCAGTCATATGACAGAGTACTAGGTAATAATGGTGTGGCGCTAATAAATGGTTTTGCTACTTTCATTGATAACAACACAATTGACGTTAATGGCGTCATCTATACAGCCGATCACATTACCATTGCCACTGGCGGTAGACCAATAAAACCACCTGTTCCTGGTGCTGAACTAGGTATTGATTCAGACGGTTTCTTTGCCTTAACTAAACAACCAAAACGAGTAGTAGTGGTTGGCGCGGGTTACATTGCGGTTGAACTTGCTGGCGTTCTTCATTCTCTTGGAACAGAAACGCATTTATTAGTAAGACGTGAAAAGCCCTTAAGAAGTTTTGATAATATGCTGTCTGATACGCTAACGGAAATAATGCAAGAAGAAGGTGTGAATTTACATCCGCATACTGAAGTAACAAAAATTGAAAAGCAAGGCGATGGCAGTTTGCTAGTTCACTTAAATGGCGACCGACATTTAGAAGTGGATAGCCTTATTTGGGCAATAGGAAGAGAGCCTGCTAATGACAAAATTAATATTGAAAATACAGATGTTGAGTTAGATAGACGTGGTTTTATCAAAGTAGATAAATATCAAAATACAACAGCGAAAAATATATATGCGGTTGGCGACAACATTGGCAAGGTAGATTTAACGCCAGTTGCGGTAAAAGCAGGCAGATTATTATCGGAGCGTTTGTTTAATGGCAAAGATGATGCGCACATGGATTATGACATGATCCCAACTGTTGTTTTCAGCCACCCTACTATTGGCACAATGGGGTTAACTGAAGAGCAAGCTAAAGAGCAATATGGTGAAGACATAACGGTTTACAATTCTAGCTTTGCAGCAATGTACACTGCGGTTACGTCTCATCGTCAAGCTACCAAAATGAAGCTGATTTGCGCCGGCCCTGATGAAAAAGTCGTTGGTTTACACGGTATTGGTTATGCTATGGATGAAATACTACAAGGCTTCGGTGTTGCCATTAAAATGGGGGCAACCAAGGCAGATTTTGATGCCTGTGTGGCCATTCATCCCACATCAGCTGAAGAGTTTGTCACTCTTTAGGCTGGGTTAAATTGGGTTGATTGGTTTCTTAACACTCTCGTCATACATCGCGCAGGCGAGTATCTCCCAAAAAGCGTAGTGAAGTTGATTAACACCCTGGCTTTCAATGTCGATTTGGGAGATTACCGCGTTCGCGATAATGACTAGTCTGGGTTTATCGCTTAAGCGAATAACAGTCTGCGTTCGCGGTAACAACTAAATTGGGTTGTTCTCTTAAACGAACAACATTCCGCCTTAGCATTGATTTAAAATTGACTGTGATAACGCTGGTACAGAATAGTAACTCGACGCAAATATTCTTGCGTTTCGTTAAAAGGTGGGACGCCATTGTGACGTTTTACTGCATTTTCTCCAGCGTTATAGGCGGCAATTACATGCTCTTTATTCTGATTGAATTCTTTCATTAACCAAGCTAAATATTCAACGCCAGCATTAATGTTTTGCTGAGGATCATGCGGGTCGGTAACACCAAATCGCGCCTGGGTAGCAGGCATGAGTTGCATCAATCCCTGCGCGCCCGCACTGGAGAGGGCGTTTGGTTCGAACCAAGACTCAGCATGCATAATTGCTCTAACGAGGGCTTTATCAACATTAAATGTTTTAGCTGCAGCATTTACTTCTGCAGCATACAAATGTTGCTTCAGTGGTATCATTTTCCAATTTACGCCAGTACGACAAGTACCAAAACAACCATGGTTCTTTACCTGATATTTAGCTGAGTCAGGCTTTCGGTCAGTAAACACAGTTACGCCATTTTCGTCTGTATAAGTATATACTTGGGCAGACGTAATGTTACTGCTTAGTAGCAGGCACAAATTAAAACAAGTTAGGCCAAGTATTGTTCGCACGCATTTCCCTTTGAGTATTCAATTTAAATAGCTTTGGCTACTCATATGAAAATAGTTAAGTGATTAGATAATACTTATATCGATGTTTTACGCTGGTTACTTTAGTGATTACATACACTATTATTTTAATTTAACTGTTTTTGGTTGTGCGAATAGACAGATTAATAGTTAATAAAAGTTAAAAGCGTAGATTTATTCGTTACTTCCAAACGAATCTAGATAATCCCTACTTAAAACTAGAGAATTCATCGTTTATCACTCCCTTCTTTTGTTTTACTTTAATAGCACATTAAGATATCTTTTATAGCTCAATACTGCATTGTTATAAAAACAGTAAACAAGGAAAAAGTCATCATACATATCTGGTCTATGACTTATTACTAAAAGGAATCCGAATGTCATTTGAAATCGACTACTCAACCTATACATTATCTGAATTACAAGAAGCATACTCCACAATAGACAAAAACGCATATCCGGACCGAGCAAATGAAATTATGTCTCGAATCCAAGCGCTTTTATCTGATGAGTCCAATTTAGAGACAAACAAAGAAACCCGTATAAGTGATTCTAATATTGCTTCTAGAGATAAAGTGAAATTCAATGGAAACGGAACAGAATACTTTGCTATTTGGATAGTGAATATTTTGCTAACTATTCTAACATTAGGGATTTATTCTGCTTGGGCTACTGTAAGAACAAATCGCTATTTTTTTTCTAACACTGAAATAGGTAGCCATCGGTTAAACTACTTAGCTAAACCCATTCAAATATTGAAAGGGCGAATTATCGCCGTTTTGCTTTTGGCAACTTACTTAGTCATGGCTTCATTTTATCCTGTTGGTGGATTTGTTGTTTTATTAATTATTTTCGCCTGTATGCCCTATATAGTGTGTTTTAGTATGCGTTTTAAAATGAGAATGATGTCATACAGAAACATTCGTTTTGGTTTTAAAATGCGTTTTGGTCGTGCATTTGTGGTGTTTGTCTTGTTTCCCATTTTAGGCATTATTAGTCTTTATTTGGCGTTCCCTTGGGTGATGAAAAAAATTGATGAATTTTTATATGAAAACATGACTTATGGCGACAGAACATTTATTCCTAAACTTTCAACTGGTGAGTATTATGCAGCAACTCTTCTATCTGGTTTAATTGGGTTTATTAGCATCGTTTTTAGCGGAATTGTGTTTGGAATTGTAGCATACGCTGTTAACTCTATTGGAATTGAAAACAGTGAAGTATTGGGGGGCGTATTTGCTATTGTTGGCATGGCTTTTTATCTTTTGGGTCTTCTTGTAGCTAGTTCTTTTTATACTGCTTACATTCGTAACCACGTATATAACAATACCAGAGTAGAAGGTGTGGCGGTATTTGAATCAGAAGTTCTGACTTTTCCACTAGCAAAATTAGTGTTAACTAATTATTTTCTATTATTTTTGAGTCTTGGTTTAGCTTACCCCTGGGTGATGGTTAGAAAGGCTCATTTTTTCGCAAACGCTACCACTATTGTGGTTTTAAATGATATCAACAACGTGATTGGTGCGAATAATGCTGATGCTAATGCTACAGCGGATGAAGTAGTTGGGGCTTTTGATATTGATTTGTCAATTGGCTAGTGAAAATAGGTGCACATATTTAAATGGATGAAAATTTAATTATAGTAAAAGGGGATTATTTCCAACACGGCAGTGCGGCTTGCATTAATGCAAAATTAAAATTTTATGCAAGTGGCTTAATATTTGTTGAGTTAGACAATAATACCTCTTTTAGCATAAATAAGGATGAAATTAGTATAACCAATCGCCTTGGTTCTCTTCCCAGAGAATTGACGCTTCCAAATAATGATTTAATTGTAATTGAATCTGACTCACTAGTTGATAGCTGGCTTAGCGATGGCAAAAGAGATATCAGCTTTTTTGAAAGATCACCTAAAGCTGTAATCGCGAGCATTATGTTAGTGCCGCTTGCGTTCTATTTTGTGTTTGCAATTGCCATTCCTGCTATGGCAATTGCTTTCGCACCAGCCGTGCCTGAATGGGTTGTAAAGCAAACTACTCAACAAAGCATGAGTATTTTAGAAAGAACCAGTTTAGAACCATCGAAAATTGATGAAAACCTGCAAAATGAACTAAAAACAGAATGGCAGAGCTTGTTGTATGAAATGAAGTTAGATCATCAGGACTTTACTATTTTATTTAGAGATTCAGATACCTTTGGTGCTAATGCATTCGCTTTGCCAGACGGCACCATTGTGTTCACAGACGACTTACTTAAATTAGTGAATTATGATAAAGACATACTAACCGCCATTTTTGTGCATGAAGTAGGACATGTAGAACAACATCATAGTATTAGATTGATTGCACAGTCTATTGCCACATCGGTCGCAATTAGTTATTTTTTTGGTGATATAAGCGGAATATTTGAAGTGTTTATTGGTACAGCTTCAACTATTACTAGTAATCAATATACGCAAGAAGCCGAGTGGGAAGCAGATAATTTTGCTCTAGAGAAATTACAACAAACTGGCCGTAACCCATTAGATTTTGCTGCTGGTATGCAAAAATTTAGTGAACTAGCGCCTGAAATGAGTGATGAATTACAGATATTGCTTAGCTCTCACCCGCTTACAGAAGACAGAATTCAAAATGCGTTAGACTTCAGTGAATCGAATTTAGATGACTTAACTCTATATATTCAGAATAAATAACGATAAAAAATATAAATGTTCGCTAATAGTACGATAGTAATGCAAATAAAATTACTTAAACTAATATTCACACGTGTATTTTTATCGTACAGTAATGTTTAAGCATTCTTAAACAATAATATTTATAAAAATGGAGTAACCATGGAATCATTGAAAGTAGCTGACTACATGAATCATCGACCTGTAAAGCTTAGTCCTGAAATGCCAGTCGCCGTTGCTGTAGAAGCATTATTATTAAGTAAACAAACGGGTGGACCAGTTGTAAATAAACAAAATGAACTTGTTGGCTTTTTATCAGAGCAAGATTGTTTAAGCAGAATGATTACATCTAGCTATTACAGAGAACAAGTCAGCAGAGTTGAAGATCTTATGCAAAGCAATGTATTAACTGTCAAAGAATATAGTTCTATTTTAGAGCTTGCTCAAAGAATGTTAAAAGAAAAACCGAAAGTTTACCCGGTAGTAGATGATGACGGCGTTTTAGTAGGCTGTATCAATCGGTCAGAAGTACTTAACGCTATTGATGTACAACTTCGCTCTGGATACAAATCGTAAGTATCCCTTTAACGATTGTGTTCCTATGAACATTAGCAACGCTTATATTTGTTGGAACATGAAATGTTGTTAAATGAGATAAAATAGCTTGAGTACTGTTTAATATACAAATCTATTTAATAAGACAAGGTCATCATGAACCAAACAATATTCCTTATATTTGTAGGTTGCTTAGCTTCCCTTGTTTTAATGGGTTGTTCTTCTAGTCCAAAAGAACGTGAAACGCCACTGGTTATGAATCAGGTATTAGCAGACGACGCACCCTGCTGGATACGCAATCCTCAATGTTTGTCTACCAATGATGACAACTCACTCTATTTTGTTGGTCGTAGCGACGAAACGTTACCTAATTGGAGCTTTCCTAAAAGAGAATCTTTTTACTCTGCGCAAAGAGATGCAGAAATGCAGTATGCCAGATTTTTAGGCGTAGATATTTCCTCATCAAGTTTCATGAAAGAGGTTTTCAATAACAAAGTCTACCAAAGCCAATTTGAACAAACCAACACTGAAGAGCTGCAACATAGGCTGAGTGACATTAAAAAGGTAGATGAATACTTTGTTGCGCTGCATGAAACAGAAGATGGTGAGCCATTATGGCTAGTTTACATGTTAATTAAAGTCAGCCCAGATATTATTGAAAAGCATCGGCTAGCCACTAGCAAAGAAATTATAAAGCGCGAAAGTGAAGCAGAAGATATATGGACAGCCTATTTATACAATATTGATGATACCGTTTCTGTCTTCGTCAATGAGGTAAAAATAAATCAATGTGACCTCGCTCAAAGTTGTACTATCGAATTATCACCGCATTTAGAATACGGCAACAATAAGCTGCGCCTTGAATTTGAGAATGCGGCACTTTGGTGGGCATATGGTTATCAGATATTAAAGAATAACAAAACAATGTACCAAGGAAAATGCGGACAAGTTTGGTTATTCGGTTGTAATGGTGATACCACCGTAGGAAAGGTGCATGAATTTGAATTTGAAATTGACAAGCCCTTAAAGTCACAACCTTAAAAGCGTAACATTACAGCCATATATTACAGTCAAAAAACCCAGCAATCGCTGGGCTTTTTATTTCACTATTAAAGAATATCAGTTAGAAATTCATGCGAACGCCAATTTCTACTGAACGACCTGGTAACGGAGCTAAATCCTTAAGGAATGAAGTATGTACTCTTGCCTCTTCATCTAATAGGTTTCTTCCTTTTAAGAACAGCTCTGCGTCGGTTCCCATAAAATCAGTGTAGTAAGAGGCATTCACATCAACTAAGGTGTATGAGTCTGTTGTTGATTCAAACTCGGCTACCTTGTCCTGCTCAAACATATGCGTCACCTGTGCCATCAGCGTCATTTCATTTGTTTTATAGTCAACACTAAATATAGTTTTCATCGGCGAAATTCTTGGCAAATTACCATTGGAATCGTCGTCTACTTTTCCACGAATGTAGTCGCCTTGTGCCATAAAGGTTAAATTTTGTGTGGCGCGATAAGTGACTTGTAACTCTGCACCATACAAGTCAGCATCTGTTGCACCAAAAGCAAAAACGGGTAACCCTTCTTCAGAATGCTCTTCTTCATGATCATCGTGCATGTCATCATCATG
>DDIL01000055.1:11304-16825 GCA_002338515.1 Glaciecola sp. UBA1851
CGTGCATATCATCATGATCATCTTCATGTTCGTCATCATGGTCATGCGAGAAGGCCGCTTCGAAACCTGTATCAGCAGCATAATAGAAATTATCTACTTGGTTATAAAACAGATTAAATACGACGCCAAAATTACCACCAAATTTACGCCACGAAATATCAATGTTGTTTGATTCTTCTATTTCAGGTTTATCGGTAATAAATTCGTAGTATTCATCTTCTAATTCATACAAGGCGCCAATTTCATATGATTGTGTACCAATATGTGGCCCGAAAGAAAATAACTCGGCAGTAGATGGCGCTCGTTGTGCATGCACATATGACACTGCAAAATTGTAACCGTCAGCAATATCCCATACTACACCAGCAGATAAAGACACAGGAGTGAAGCTCATACTAACAGGATCACTCATATGTGAATGCTCTTCATGATCATGCTCGTCATCATGAGCATGTTCTTCGTCATGCTCCTCATCATGATCATGTTCCATTTCTAACAGTTCTATTTCAGGGTCAAAAATAATAGGAACATCTATATTGACTCTTTCAACTCTAGCCCCTAATTGAACTAGAAAGTCACCAAAATGCTTCTCTTCAATTAATCCTAAACCGAATGATTTAGTATCTGAGGGTGGAGTAAAGGCTTCTTCACCCAATGCAGAAAAGTCTGATAGTTTAGTATGCAAACTGATGCCACCTCTCCAACCGTTAAATGGTTGATGCAATATTTCCATTCGTGTTTCAAATGTCTCATTGCTAAAGGTTGTCCCTGGTACACCATTTTCAATTTCAGTATGTTGATAATCTGTGTAACCCACTCCGAAATTAACCGCACTAATAAGGTCTGAGCTAACTTGAAATTCGCCAGACATCTGATAACGATTTTGCCGTAAATCAGCCTGCACTATTTCTTCAGCTTCTTCCATTTCGTGTTCGTCGTCATGCATTTCGTCTTCATGATCTTCGTCGTGATCGTCGTGTTCTTCATGGTCACCATGCGCATGACCCGGAATACCGTAAACAGATGATAAATGTTCAACTGAAAAACCTACTTGCCCACTATCAAATAAATAACTCGTACCAAAAGTTAACCCTTTTGTTCTTGAGGCAGAGTTTTCTACCTTACCAAAGCTACCTTCTTCATGGTCATGCTCTTCTTCCTCTTGCTCATCTTCATGATCATGAGCGTTTTCACTTTCCGCAAAACCTGGAATAGAATAATTATCTCCATCACGGTAAAAACCCAATACTTGGAATGCTAAATTACCCGTCCCCGTTTTAAATTGACCGTCAAAAGATTCTTGTGAATTATTGGTATTGTGAGAAACAGAAAATTCACCTTCTGTTAAATTATCTTCAGGGATACGCGTATCTACAACATTAACTACGCCGCCTATTGCACCGCTTCCATAAAACAAGGTTGCAGGACCACGTAACACTTCAATTTGTTTTACGGTGGCTGAATCAGTTGAAACTAAATGGTCTGGTCCTACTCTTGATGCATCTGCTGCATCCATTCCGTTTTGAGTAATGAGAACCCTGGGCCCGTCCAAACCGCGAATAATTGGCGAGCTTGTGACACCGCCGTAAAAACTAGAATGCACGCCAACTTGATTCTTTAAAGTTTCACCCAACGTAGATGCAGTTTGTTGTTTTAATCGTTCACCAGCCAGGATACTAACGGGAGCGGCTGACTCTATATTGGATGCATGAAACGCACTAGCTGTTACGTCAAGTACTTCTATACTTGCGATGTTAACTACAATATCAACTTCTGCTACGGAATCATCTTGTACAGTAATTTTATTACTGGAATGAATATGATTAATTGAGGAAACATGTAATTCAAATGTGCCAGGTTTTACATCTTCAAATTTGAATTGGCCATTTTCATCTAGGGAAACCCGCTTGTTTGTGCCCATTATTTGCACGCTACCTTGAGTAACTAATGCGCCAGATTCGTCTTTAACAGTGCCTTGAATAGTATTTGCTAATACAATGGGAGATAAGCCTAAGGAAAGAATGATGCAACTTGATAGTTTTTTTAGTTTCATGATAATAATTTAATATGTTGTGTTGTTATAATATATCAATATGTGTATGTGATAATATAACATGACTCGATAATATCAAGTTAAAATCAAAAAAATGTTAGAATAAGACAGGGCAACAAATAATTTTAGATAGGTTGTGAGGTTTCACCAGATTGATGTTGTCTAATCGACAATAAATTGCGAGGCAACCACATTGTTTCTCCCAGACGCCTTAGCTTGGTATAAACTCTCGTCGGCATCTTCAATAAACTTTTTACCATTTATTTTAGCCAAGTGATCAGCGGCAACATGCGAAACGCCTATACTAATAGTCAGCGTCTTAAAAACAGATGTTTCATGTTGCACATTCAAATTCATGACGCTTTTACATAGCTTTTCCCCAAGATCGGCTCCTTCATCAAGTGAAGAATCTAAGAGTAAGATTGCGAATTCTTCACCGCCATAACGCGAAACAAAATCAAGTGGCCTACAAGCACCATTAGCTAAAACCTTTGCGACTTGTTTTAAAGCTTGATCTCCATTGACATGTCCATAGGTGTCGTTGAATTGTTTGAAATAATCAATATCGATTAAAAGAAGCGTTAAGCCTCGATGATTTCGATCTGAATATCGAATAGCTTGGGCCAGTTTCTCGTCAAATTGGCGTCTATTTGCTACGCCTGTTAAGCCATCAACTGACGATAAATGTTCTAGTAATGCAGTTTTCTGTGCAAGCTCAATTTGAATTCCCACTCTGGCTTTTACTAACGGCAAAACAAAGGGTTTTTTAAGATAGTCTACGGCTCCTAGCTCAAGCCCTTTTAATTCATCTTCTGTTGTGTCTTTACTGGTAGCAAAGATAATAGGAATGTCTTTTGTTACGGCGTCTTGCTTAAGGAGCTCACATACCTCATAGCCGCTCATATCGCTGAGCATGACATCGAGTAATATAAGGTCAGGTAGCTGCTGTTTAGCTACTTTTAGCGCTTCTATACCAGTAGATGCGGCCAAAATAGAATAACTCGCACTTAGCCCTTCGTATAATAGTTGAATATTAATACGTTCATCATCTACAACAAGAATTTTAGAATGATATTCAATCATTATTGCCGTGTTATTATTTTAGTTTGCAATTTTATAACCCACTTGATACTAAAGTATAAATTATAAGAATTTTTATACTAGCTCATTTATATCAAAATACTATCGTCATTGTGCGTCTTATCATTAAACTTTTTTATAAAAATTTATGCATTTAATGCTGCAATATATGTGACTAATTTTCACACTCAATACTTCTTTTTAACAGCATATACAAGCCCATAACTACTATCATATATGCTAACAATACTTTTCTTATACAAAAATGTTGTAAGCAATAAAAATATAATTACTTTTAACTAGTTTCAATATCAGACGTTTTGAGTGATAGTAGTAACAGATTGTCACACACCTTTAAATTTGCAACAGACACAGTAAAGAGAATATGGTAGAACGGTAATAGAAGTATTGGGCGAATAATATCTTGTTATATCGTCAAATACTAAAAATCTTCCGTGTACATATTCACATCAAAAGGAAGCACATCTAATATGATAAGCAAAAGTAGTATACCTCGCGTTTTAGACACCTCCGCTTTAGTTCACGACCCAAAAAGCTTGCTGGCATATGAAGACGATATTTATGTCTGTTTAACTGTTTTGGAAGAGTTAGATAATTTAAAAGAAAGAAGAGATAAGTCGGTCAGCGCTGATGCTAGAGTCTGTATCAGAATGTTAGAAGATTTGGTAAGCGGTTGTGATGCGGATGAAATGCAAGCCGGTATTGATTTACCAACAAGCGAAACGGGCAAAAGAGGTAAACTATTCATTGGTGTAGATACCAATGTAGAAATTGAAGCATCCTTAAAGCATGGTATTGGTAGTGACGCTGACAATAGAATCATCAACTATGCGTTTCAACTGCAGAAAACATTAGGTAAAGACGTATCTATTGTTTCTCGCGACATTAATATGAGGCTAAAGGCCCGAACTATTGGCGTCAATGCTGAAGATGTTGCAGTAGATACGCAAATTGCTGACATTGATTTACTGTATTCAGGTGTGCAATCGTTTGAAGGAGATATCTTCGATAAATTAAATTCAGACGAAGACTTTAAACTATCAGGAAGTGTGTACACCTTTCCAAAAGAATGGTTTTGCGATGATGTGCAATACAATATGTATTGGTACGATGATGCTGGCCATGTTGGGTTAGTAACCGAAGTAACACAAGAACATGTTTACACTAAACTGCTACCTCGTAAACAAGAAAAAATATGGGGCATAAGCCCGAAAAACCCGCGGCAGGCCATTGCGCTTTCACAGCTAACCGACTCTCACTATGATTTAAATATATTGTTAGGGCCAGCAGGCTCCGGTAAAACTTTTTTAGCGGTTGCCGCCGCATTACATCAAGTATTAGAAACCAAACAGTATAAAAAAATAGTGGTAGTAAGAAGTCGTGATTTTATGGATGAAGACCCAGGCTTTTTGCCGGGTGATTTAAAAGAGAAGTCATTACCGCTTTTAGCGGGTATTACAGATGCATTGTTATCGATGCATTCTAATGATGAAGATGAAGGTGCGGCATTAGCGACTATCGAGCACATAATTGAACGAGCCAATATAGAGTTTACAAGCATGGCTTACTTTAGAGGCCGTAGTATTGACAATGCAGTGCTAATTATTGATGAAGCTCAGAATATGACCAAAGCACAAATGAAAGGCATGCTTTCAAGAGGAGGCAGAAATTGCAGGACAGTTGTATTAGGAAACCTAGCGCAAATTGATGATAAATTTGTTACCCCCGCTAGCTCAGGTGCAAGTGCCGCAGTAAACGTTTTTAGGAATTACGAAAAAGGCTCAATATTAATATTTGACGAAGTAGAAAGAAGCTCTTTAGCTGAATTTACTGAGAAAAACTTCTAAATAAAATAGGCTTTCAAAGCTAAGTTAGCTGAATTACCTGTTGCTTTGAAAGCCCAACACTAATTTTATGTCGATTCAACATTCCACTTTTTATCATGTTAATTTAAGCAAAAAACACAAACTTATCACCATATCAACCAATAACAGGTTTTAAAGGCTGACATACGATTTTCAGACGTTTACAATTGCGGCATTGTAGATTTAAGGTGTTATTTAGTAATTCATGAGTGAAAATTATTTTGTTGGGCAACGATACATTAGTAATAGTGAAGATGTTTTAGGATTAGGTGTGGTGATGGGAGCTGACGCAAGAAGCGTTAAAATATTATTCCCTGCTGCTAATGAAGAAAGAACCTATGCTAAATCTAATGCCCATATTACTCGCCTTGTATTAAGTGAAGGCGAAAAAGTAAAGCATATTGACGGATTCGAAATAATTATCGAAGAAGTTTTAGAGCAAGATAACTTATTAACTTATGTTGGAACGCGTTGTGACAATGACGAAAAAGCGCACATTGTT
>DDIL01000030.1 GCA_002338515.1 Glaciecola sp. UBA1851
CCTTTGCGACGACCATGATTCGCACAAAAGAGGGAGAATATTACGAGTGGTCGGCGACGGGTCGAATTGGCGTGTCACTGGCACAATTTTCGTCCGCCAATGATCTCGCCTTTTCCTTTCGACGAGCCGCGTCTCGGTTGGTAGAAATGGGTGGAAAGGAGTGGGGGCGGCAATAACGAAAGGTCTTTACCGCGCAAAAATGGTCGCCCTTCGTCGCAAGCCGTCCAATTTCAGACATAACTGGTACATCTATCAATGTTGTTACATGTCGGTGAGCATAAATCCCTTATAACTCACTCTATTTATATTAAGGTCTAAGCGAATATTTTTTCTTTGAACATTTCTTTTATAAACAGAATGGTAAGTGGCACGACTAGATATACAACATTTATAAGCATAAATGCCAATATTGGACCCGATTCACGAAGCGGTACATTGTTCGTTTTAAAGCTAAATACTGCCCAAATGTATGGGCCAACTAGCAAAACTAAAGAAACTACAGCTATAGTTTGAAGGTTTAGTTTAGATGCTTTTTTTAGTAATAAGACTATAGCTATTCCGCCGAGCATCCAAAGTATCGAAGGGATATTGATGAATAGCTGAGGACTAATTCCATCGACCATATTATTTGAGATATGACTGTATAAAATGGGGTCAAGAAAGAACTGGTAGAAGTTTCCGTCAGTCCAGTAAGGCTTAGAAAATGCCTCTGCATCAGTGCTATTAGATATGAAAGTGATAGCAGCAATACATATAAATAAGACCGCGCAACTCATGACGCAGAGAGCTAACGCTAGTGTTTTTTTGGTGAACATTATACACCTCCAAATTACTATTGCTGATTGATACCAGAAGTTGAGTTGTTTAATTGAGATCGGCTCCTCTGATTCATAATATTGCTCATGTAAATCACCGATTATTTCGTCTTTAACTGAGTTTGGTAAACATATTTCTAGCAGGAATAGACCGATTTTAGGTGGTGTATTTTTCGAGTTTTTCATATTGAAGCTCCTTGTATAAAAGCCGCACTTGCCCAAAGCCTTTCAATTTGGTTTTTGGTTGCTCTCAGCTCATTTATTCCTGCAGTGGTAATTTGAAAATAACGCTTTGCTTTACCACCTCGTGCCGCTGATGCCCCCGATTTGCTCGACGTCAAAAGTCCCTTATTTTCTAGGCGGTCAGTTGTTGAATAAAGTGCACCGATTGAAACGTCTCGCTCTGCACAGCTCTTAATATGTCTTCTAATAGTCACACCGTAAGCGTCATCTTTAAGTGCTAAAATGGCGAGTAGCACAATATGTTCAAATTCTCCCAAATACTGTTTCTTATTCATTACTTTTCCATTAACGAGTAATAATAACTACATAATAGACTTGAATCTGAAAAACTGACGTATAAGCGCTGACGTGCAAGTATAAAGCTTAATAACTATTATGTAGTTATTATGAATCTCTGTTTAAAAAGATGTACTAGAGATAAAACATTTGATATGTGTTTTTGATTTATCACCACGCGGCGAGTTCGTAAGTAAGCAATCGTTCAGCCATAGCGACTGTCATATGACTGCGCTGTTCTTGCCTGATTAAGAAGGGTCGCAAGTCATCCCATAAGTCGCCATTGAAGGCTTCCATATAAACCCATTAATCTAACTTTTCTTGGAACTATTGCAACAATTTGACAATTTGTTGTTTTGATTTTATTCTCTGTTAAAGAATTAGAGTTAGGATCGTGAAAATGAGATTATCAATCGACATTTCTTCTGAACAACATCAATTTTTAAAAGCAGCCGCGGCTATTCAAGGTAAAAGTATCAAAGATTATGTTTTGGATAGTGCCCTGCCAACAATAGACGAACAACGAGCCTTTAAAGAGCTTGAAACTTTATTGATGAAAAGGAAAGAGAATGCATTAGCGGGTTCGCTATCAAATAAATCCTTAGATGATATATTTGATGAAGAATTAAGCCGCTAGAAATAAATGTCTCGATACTTACTTTCTAAAGAAGCTGAGCAAGACCTGCGAGAGCTTATAAGATATACAAAGAACGAGTGGGGTGACGCGCAGGTAAGAAAATATCGAGAATTATTAACAACTAAGTTCGAATCGATTGCTCGAAAACGAGTGACCGATAGACTTTTCTCCAAAGCGGTTGAAGACCTTTTCTTTATTAAAGCAGGCTCACACTATATTTTTTACTTACGCCCAAAAGACCAAACGCCAATAATAATTGCTATATTACATCCGCGAACAGAAGTTCTAAAGAATATCAGTAAACGGCTTTAGATTAATTGAGCGAATTCGTCGAGTGTCATCCAATTGCGGTCGTTCGGGAGCCATATCAAGAACAATACAGAAGTAATTAAGAAGTTAGCTGTATTAGCCACAATTCAGAATTTGTAAACATCCTTCATTATACTTTTCAGTACATTTAAATATTGGGCAATAGAAAGTCTATGAATCATCTCATTACCCTATGACATCGCAAATATTTCGTAGCAGTTCTTACCATTTAACTTTGCTGCGTACATAGCTTTATCAGCCTGGCTAAGAATGTCTTCGGGATTATTTTGGTCTTTGTTGTTAAAAACCACACCGACACTAGCTCCAATTGAACAAGTCTTATTGTCAATACTTATTGGCACTGCCAATTCCGATATTAATCTTTCAGTAATCTCAATACAATCAGCTTGTCTTGGTAATTTTGTTAAAAGTACAACAAACTCATCGCCACCTAGTCTAAACGTAAGATCGCCAACTCTCACGACACTTTGTAGTGTTCTTGCTACTTCGATTAACAATCTGTCGCCGACAGCATGACCAAAGTTATCATTCACCTCTTTAAAACCGTCTAGGTCAATAAACAAAACCGCATAACCTTGTTTTTTTGTTGCTAATTCTTTATTGATAAGTATTTCCAGATTTTCGTTTAAGCTGGAACGATTTAGCAGTCCTGTTAAATTGTCATGTGTAGCTACATATTCCAATTTCTTTTTGTTTATTGTTTCAATTGCCTTCTTTTCATGGCGTTTTATCGCACTTGAAATGTGCTGTGCAATAAAGTTGAGATGCTCTGCATCAGTTCCGTCATAATAAAAGTCGTCGTTGTAGCTTTGTACAACAATAGCGCCCATTATCTCATCATCATACAATAGGGGGGCGCCTAACCACGAAACTGGAAACAATTTTCTTCTTGCTATTTCACCTTGATTGAATAACGTTTTAAGCTCTTCTTGCGTTAATAAAACAGTTTTGCGTGAAGTGATAACCATTTCAGTTACGCCATTCCCTACAGGCCTAACTGGGAAGTCTTCAGGGTATTCGTATGAGGAACCAAATGTATCTTTGTAATATTCAAATGTTATGGTTTGTTTTTCGTCATTGTAACGAGCGATATAGAAGTTCGAAGAATTAATTATCTTTTCTAGCAATACATGAATTTGATTGTAAAGGCTGTCTATATCAAGACTAAAATCATAGGTTAGTTCAGAAATCTTTAATAGCGTATTCAGCAATTGATTTTTTCTTTGCTCAACTGTCAATGCTAAACGAAGGTTTTCATTCTCCTTAACAAGTTGCGCTGTGTTTTTCGTTGAAGAAGATACTTCTACCAATTCTCTAGCTGCTTTTGGATGCTTCTGATTATCCGACGAGATTACGTTTTTTGATTTTCGCAAAATATAACGATTCATTTCATGACATGTGCATGGAGAATATAATAATTTGAACAAAATGATAAGCATCAGTTCTATTTCAAGCCATTATGAAATTATAGAATCATTAACTAAATGCAACATCAACCATTCGAATCGCAAAAAGGTTTTAACCCAAAATTTAGAATAGAATTGAATCAAATAAAGCTAATTCGAATGCCA
>DDIL01000024.1 GCA_002338515.1 Glaciecola sp. UBA1851
GATCAAGTAACCGCCAGTATTTTGAGCATGGGCGAGTATGTTAGCGTTAAAATATTCAGCGCTATTTTAAGTGCAAATAATATTAGTAACCTAATTGTTGATCCTGTTGATTATGTGGTTGCTGAAGGGGATTACCTTGATAGTCTAGCTTTATTGTCTGAGAGCCGTGCTCGCTTCGCTGATATCCCTACCGATGGCAGCAAATTTCTTATTATGCCGGGTTTTGTAGCGGCAAATGAGCTAGGCGAGAAGGTAACTTTAGGCCGTAACGGCTCTGATTATTCAGCAGCAATATTAGCCGCATGTATTAATGCAAGTTGCTGCGAAATTTGGACTGACGTAGATGGCGTTTATAATGCTGACCCAAACCAAGTAGACGGCGCGGTTTTACTTGATAAGCTGACCTATCAAGAAGCAATGGAACTAAGTTATTTCGGCGCAAAAGTGCTACATCCCAAAACTATTGGACCCATTGCTCAATTTGGTATTCCTTGTTTAATAAGAAACACCTTAAATCCTATTGCTCCGGGTACCTTAATTAGCCATGAAGCTAGTGAAAAATGGACCAGTGTAAAAGGTATTTCTCATTTAGAAGATATTACCATGTTTAACTTGTCAGGCCCTGGTATGAAAGGCATGGTAGGTATGGCCAGTCGTATCTTTGATGTTATTTCTAAAGGTAACATTTCCATTAGCCTAATTACGCAAAGTTCTTCCGAGTATAGTATTAGTTTTTGTATTGCTGAAAAAGATTCACTTCGTGCTAAAGAGTTATTAGAAGAAAACTTTGCACTGGAATTAACTAATCACTTACTTGAGCCAATTGAAGTTCGCAGTGACTTAGCCATTGTTACGCTAGTAGGTGACGGTATGCGTCATTCTAAAGGACTTGCTGCAAAATTCTTTAAAGCGCTTGCTCAAGCGCGCGTAAACAATGTTGCTATTGCGCAAGGTTCGTCGGAACGCTCAATTTCAACGGTGATTGAAAATAGTAAAGCAAAGAAAGCAGTAAAAGTTATTCATCAAAACTTCTTTACCAATATGATGAGTATTGATGCCTTCTTAATTGGCGTAGGCTTAGTTGGAAGTGAATTGCTAACTCAAATTAGTAAGCAACAAGACGCATTATTAGCCCGAAATATACGCTTAAATGTGTTTGGTATGGCAAATTCTAAGCAGTGCTTATTAAGTCCTAATGGCATTGATTTAACAAGTGATTATATGTCGCAGCTAAAAGCACAAAAGCAAGCTTTTAGCGTTGAACAGTTAACTGAATTTGTTAGCGCTAATAGTCTGACCAATCCGGTCATCATTGATTGTACAAGTAACAAAAGCATCGCAAGTCTATATATCTCAATGTTGCAGTCTGGTTTCCATGTTGTGACGCCGAACAAAAAAGCAAACACAAGCGATTACTCAGCCTATCAGGCGCTTAAGAAAACAGCATTGCAATTTAACCGTCAATATTTATATGAAACAACCGTAGGTGCAGGTTTGCCTGTTATTGATAACTTACAAAAGCTAGTTATTGCAGGCGATAAGTTAGAAAAATTTGAAGGGATATTGTCTGGTTCATTATCATATGTGTTTGGCAAGCTTGATGATGGTATGAGCTTGTCGCAGGCTACTGAAACAGCCAAAGAAAATGGCTTCACAGAGCCGGATCCAAGAGACGATTTAAGTGGCATGGACGTGGCTCGAAAGTTGCTGATTATGGCAAGAGAATCAGGTTTGTCGCTTGAATTAGACGATATTGAAATTGAATCAGTATTACCTGAGTGGTTTGATGCTAATGGTAGCATCGATGAATTTATGCAAAATTTGCCTAAACTTGATGAGCATATTGCTAGTTTATCAAGCAAAGCATCAAGTAATAATGAAGTGTTACGGTATGTTGGTTCAATCGAAAATGGTAAATGTAAGGTAGCAATTCAATCTGTTTCACTGAGCCATCCATTGGCGGCGGTGAAAGATGGTGAAAATGCGTTAGCTATTCATTCAAAATACTATCAGCCTATTCCTTTTGTTATTAGAGGGTATGGGGCAGGCGCAACGGTTACGGCAGCAGGTGTGTTTGCTGACGTACTTAGAACCATGCCAATTCAATTGGAATATAATTAATGAAGACAAAAGCATTTGCCCCAGCATCAATAGGTAACGTCAGTCTAGGGTTTGATGTGCTAGGTGCAGCGCTTGCACCTATTGACGGTACTCTTTTAGGCGATTGGGTTGAAGTGACTAATGCTAATGCATTTCAATTAACGCAAGATGGTCGTTTTGTGCATAAGCTACCAAATAATATAAAAGAAAATATCGTGACCAAGTGTTATGAGTTTTTTCAAAATGCTTTAATAAGTGCTGGGTTTAAACCGTTAGAAATATCGCTTCATTTACATAAAAATTTACCAATAGGTAGTGGTTTAGGGTCAAGCGCAAGTTCTATAGTGGCTGCTTTTTATGCGTTAAATGCACATGCTGAAAAGATACATCAAACGACTATTTTTTCGAACGATACACTATTAGATATGATGGGCGAGTTAGAAGGTCAAATAAGTGGAAGTGTTCATTATGATAACGTTGCCCCTAGTTATTTGGGCGGTATGACCCTAATGAGCGGTTTAAATGAGCCTATTGCTATTAACTTGCCGGTATTTGATGAATGGTATTGGGTAAGTTGCTATTCTGGTTTGTCAGTTTCAACTGCAAAAGCAAGAGAGTTATTACCTAAAGAATATGCGTTGTCTGATACATTAACATTTGGCCGCCAGTTGGCAGTATTTGTGCATGCTCTTCATACGGGTAACAAAAAATTGGCAGCATCAATGATGAAAGATGTGATTGCTGAGCAACATCGAAAAGTATTGTTACCTGAGTTTGACAATGCTCGCAACTTCAGTGAAGCCAATGGTGCATTGAGTTTTGGCATTTCAGGCTCTGGCCCAACAGTATTTGCGGTTACTGAATCATTAAACGATGCTGAAGCAATTCAAGCGCATTTAAACAAGCATTATATTCAGAATGAAGATGGTTTTAGTCATGTTTGCAGAATTGACAAAGCCGGTACACGAGTAATTGATTAATATATTAGTTGCCTTGTCTTACCACTTTTAAGGTAAAACGTGGCAACATAACAAGCAATGAAATTAGGCGTTTGTGCGCCTCAATACAATTTAAAAGAGTTTTTTGTGGAATTAGTAAATTTAAAAGTTAATAGCGATAAAGCAAGTTTTTGTGAAGCAGTAAAAAAAGGCTTGGGACAAAACCAGGGGTTATATTTTCCTGAAAATATTCAGCCAATGGACGATATTCCAGGCTTGTTAAATTTACCTTTAGTAGAAAGAAGTATTAAAGTGCTAACTCATCTTATTGGCGATGAATTGCCAAAAGAGAAAATTGAAGAGTTTGTTAGCAATGCTTTTACCTTTCCTGCCCCACTTGAAAAAGTAAGTGATAACATTTTTAGCCTTGAGTTATTCCATGGTCCAACCTTAGCATTTAAAGACTTTGGTGGTCGTTTCATGGCTCAATGCTTAGCCTATATAAGTGATGGTAACCCAGTTACTATACTTACCGCTACGTCAGGAGATACGGGCGCTGCCGTGGCTCATGCTTTTCATGGTATTAATAATATTCAAGTTGTGATTTTGTTTCCAAAAGGAAAAATTAGCCCACTACAAGAGAAGTTATTTACTACATTAGGTGGCAACATCCATACTGTCGCTATTGATGCCGATTTTGATGCTTGTCAGCAACTTGTTAAAACAGCGTTCGATGATCCTGATGTACGAGAAGGGTTACATCTTAACTCTGCGAATTCTATCAATATTAGTCGTTTAATGGCGCAAATTTGCTATTACTTCGAGGCAATTGCACAATTACCAGAAGAACAACAAAGCAAAGCGGTATTTGCTGTTCCAAGTGGTAATTTTGGTAATTTGACCGCGGGTATTATTGCCAAATTACTAGGGTTACCTATAAAACGTTTTATTGCTGCAACAAACAGTAATGATACGGTACCTCGCTTTTTGAAAACCGGTAAATGGGAGCCCAATGCAACCATTGCCACTATATCTAACGCAATGGACGTGAGCCAGCCAAACAATTGGCCTCGAATTCAAGCCATGATCGATAAAGGCATGTTCGATCCTAACTTATTAATTGGAGAGGCAGTAGACGAGCAGTATACTCAATTGGCAATGCGTCAGATGTCTAGCTTAGGCTATACGTCAGAGCCGCATGCTGCGGTAAGTTATAGGTGTTTAACCAAAAGTCTTGAAGAAGACGAGGTGGGAATATTTTTAGGTACCGCACACCCAGCTAAATTTAGAGAAACTGTTGAGAATGTTCTAGGTCAACCTATCGCTTTACCTAAAGCATTAGCGGAAAGTGTGGCAAAAGAAGCGTTTTCAGTTGACGTGGAAAACGACTATCAAGCATTGAAAACCCACTTGTTTGACTTACTATCGTAATTAAATTGAGATTGAATATAGAGGCTTCAAATGGACTGGACTAGTTTACTTGGGCCAGAAAAAGAAAAGCCCTATTTTAAAGAGTTAATAGCTTTTGTTAAGCAGCGCAGACGGGCAGGCATTCATGTATTCCCAGAAAAATCTGATGTGTTTAATGCTTTTGCTCTAACACCTGCCAGTGAGCTTAAAGTCGTGATATTAGGACAAGATCCCTACCATGGGCAAGGACAAGCTCATGGCCTCAGTTTTTCAGTTCAAAAGGGCGTAAGAATACCGCCATCATTGCTTAATATGTACAAAGAGTTAATCACTGATATTCCAAGCTTTACTATGCCTTCTCACGGAAATTTAACGCCATGGGCTAAGCAAGGCGTATTGCTTTTAAATACGGTTTTAACGGTTGAAGAAGGTCAGGCTCACTCCCATAAAAATAAAGGTTGGGAGACGTTCACCAATGTTGTTATTCAGCAAATAAGTGAACAGCTAGAAGGCGTTGTGTTCTTATTGTGGGGTAAGCCTTCACAACAAAAAATGACCCTCATTGATACAAGTAAACATCATATTTTAACAAGCGCACACCCATCACCTCTTTCTGCGCACAGAGGCTTTATGGGGTGTAAACACTTTAGTCAAACAAACAACTTATTGACAAAAATGGGCAAAGCACCCATTAATTGGCAAATTGACTAACGTGTTATTTATTGTGGAAGAGTAGGTGCGTCATCGTACTCGGCTAAGTTCTAATTCCCATGACAAATCCATTTCGCATAGCTCTTGCTTTAATCTATATTTCTCTTTAATTGCTTCAATTTCGCGCCACTTTCTTTTTTTACTTTTAGTTTTAACGCTGCGGCTTTCATTATCAACTGAATTTAAGAAATCAACTGATTCCATTAGACTGCTCCTTTAAGCTACTTCTGTACAAGGCAAATACAATCTCACAAGCTTATTGTTAAAATGGAGAGCGACTTTTTTAACCATTCTCTTTATTAAAGAATGCCAACAAAAATAAAGATATTGCTTGTTTTAGATAGAGGTGTGTTGAGACTGTATTAATGTTTTACCATATATATATAGATAATAAAATATAAAAGTTAAAATATTGTTAAATATATATTAAGTTTATATGACAGTGCGCTACGCTATTATCAGTGCGCTACGCTTGAAAATAAAGAGACACGGTTAAGTGAAATTATGTAGAGCGCTTGTGAATTATTTATACTTCAGCAACCTAATGTAGTGTAGATGACTACAATTCAATTCCGCTTCTTCGTCTAAATAACACACAAGCAGTTGCAAAATTACGGAGAAATCATCAACATACCCTAAATAGTTCGGTAAGCTGATAGCAACTCATTTAAGTTACCGTTATGAAAAATGACGCTTTTTTACAATATTAAAAAGGTTAACGTTTCTATTTAAATGACTTAGAAAACTTACTTATTAATGACTGAGTTGATGCATCTGCTTTTTCAAGCGGCATATTGCCTTGGATCATATCCAGAACCTGATTCCCCAATTCTTTACCTAATTCCACTCCCCATTGATCAAACGAATTCAATCCCCAAACTGCGCCTTGAACAAAAACTTTATGCTCATATAAAGCGATCAAAGCGCCTAACTTTGCAGGTGATAATTCATCGAACAATATTGTATTGCTAGGATTGTTACCTGGCATGGTTTTATGCGCCGCTAGTTCGCGTCTGGCTTCATCACTTAATCCACTTTCAGCTAAGTCGTTGTAGCAATCTTCAAAGCTTTTTCCTTGCATCAATGCTTGCGTTTGCCCAAAGCAATTAGAGGCTAACATTTGGTGATGTTTAACTTGCTCTGTAGTTTTTAAATAAGGCACCTTCAACGGGAACATGAAATCGGCGGGGATGGTTAAATTACTTTGGTGGATTAATTGATAAAACGAGTGCTGCCCGTTTGTACCTTCGCTACCCCAAATAATAGGGCCAGTACCATAATCCACCGTGCGGCCATTTAATGTAGTCGATTTACCGTTACTTTCCATATCGAGTTGTTGCACATAAGCAGGAAAGCCTCTTAAATAATGATAGTAGGGTAATAATGCATGAGACTGAGCATCCATGAAATTACGATACCAAATACCAAGCATGGCTAAAATAATTGGCATATTTTCTTCTGCAGGCGCCTCTACAAAATGCTTGTCCATATCATATGCGCCTTTAAGAAGTGATTCAAAGTTCTTAAATCCTAAGGCTAAACTGATTGGTAAACCTATTGCCGACCAAAGAGAATATCTTCCACCTACCCAATCACCCATTGGAAAAACATTTTCAGCTTTCATACCAAACTTGACCGCAGCGTCTACATTACTTGAGACAGCCACGAAGTGTTTTCCTATATCTTCCTGCGTACCGCCATGATTTAAAAACCACGCTTTTGCACTTAATGTATTTTGTAAGGTTTCTTGGGTTGAAAAAGACTTAGAAGACATAACAAAAAGTGTTTGTTCGCTATCGCAGCTTTTTAGTACATCCATAATATGGCAACCATCTACGTTGGCCACAAACACCACTTCAACACCATCTTTTTTATAAGGTTTAAGTGCTTCTGTTACTATTTTAGGACCTAAAAAAGAGCCGCCAATACCAATGCTAACTACCTTTGTAATAGGTTTATTCGTAAACCCTAGGTGCTTACCAGAGTGCACTGATTCAGTAAATGATTTTACTTTATCGAGTGTTTGCTTAATTTCTGGCATGACGTCTTTGCCATCAAACATGACAGGTTGTTTTGAGAAGTTTCGTAAAGCGGTATGCAACACAGCTCGATTTTCTGTCACATTTATTTTTTCGCCACTAAACATCGCTTTGGCTTTATCTAGCACCCCACGCTCATTAATTAGTTCAAACAGGTTATCAAGCACTTCTTGAGTCACTAAATTTTTTGAATAATCTAGGTATAGGCCCGCTGCACTTAAAGAGTACTTTTCAGCTCGATTAGGATCCGCTTCAAACATATCCCGCATATGATATCGACGCACTAAGGCTGCATGATGCTCAAGCGTAATCCAAGCGTTAGATTTTTTAAGTTTATCCATTGATAATTCCCGTTAGATTTATTTTAATTGTGGTTATCAAACATACCTTTAACATGGCTTACTTTGATGAAAATATTGGCTGCGTACTCATAACGCCTAGCTAAGCACGCAATATTTCGATAGCCGTTACGATAAAACACGTAAAGGGCGATTTATTATTTACTCAACTGGTCTTGTAATAGTGCTTCTAGCTTTACTTGGTCGGCGGCAAAATTACGTATTCCTTCACTAAGCTTTTCTGTTGCCATTGGGTCTTGATTCATTTCCCATCTGAAGGCTTGTTCACTTAACGGGCTTGGTTTTTTTGCTGTGGTACCAGTGTCTACTAACTTTGCTTCTAAACTGCCTGATGTGTTTTCTAATTCTTCCAATAGTTGTGGGCTAATGGTAAGCCTATCACATCCTGCTAACTCTATAATTTCACCTGTATTTCTAAAGCTAGCTCCCATTACCACCGTATTGTATCCGTGTTCTTTGTAATAATTATAGATATTGCTTACTGATATTACACCAGGGTCTCTTTCCCCAGAAAAGTCAGTTTGATCAGTATTGGCTTTGTACCAATCTAAAATACGACCAACAAAAGGAGAAATGAGGAATGCGCCAGCTTCCGCGCAAGCTCTCGCTTGTGCAAAACTAAATAGTAATGTTAAGTTACAGTTTATCCCTTCTTTCTCTAACGATTCAGCTGCTTTTATGCCTTCCCAAGTGGAAGCAATCTTAATTAAAATTTTCGATTTATCCACACCCGCTTCCGCATACATGGCAACTAATTTTTTTGCTTTCTTAATAGTTGCTTGCGTGTCAAAAGATAACCTAGCATCCACTTCTGTTGATATCCTACCAGGAATAACTTTGTTAATTTCTTGTCCAATCAATACTGATAACTTGTCACCTGCATCGATTAACTGTTGCGCTTCGTCTTGGCTTTGGGATTTTGCGTAACTGACCGCCTGCTGAATATGTTGTGTATATTGGGGCATGCTTGCCGCTTTTAGTAATAACGATGGATTTGTCGTTGCATCAACGGGTTTATATTTTTTTATCGCTTCAATATCACCTGTATCGGCAACTACAGTGGTAAGTTTGCGTAATGACGCTAATTGATTAGACATTGAGTCAGTCTCACTATTAATTTTCTCTTAAAGGTCTATCATATCAAGGATTAAACAAAATTGAATGTGCAATAACCACTCAATTTTAAAAATAAATGTAGATATTCTGATATTAGCTTTATGAATTTTAGTAATTCTCTTTATTATTGAGGCACAAATGGCTGAAAAATCTAATCGTAATGGTTAATAGAATTTGATAAATAACGTGGTCGATATGCTATTTTGTTGCGTAAGCTATCTATCAAACATTTTCCGGTGATTAACTCACTATTGATTGGGTATTCAAATATATAAATACATGTTGGTTATGCGTTGATTTGTGGCGCAAAGAACCCATAAAGTGTTTAAAGTAAGTAATCAATAATTTAAGAAAGGATGGTATATGTTAGTAGTTGTTTCTCCCGCTAAGAATTTAGATTATGGCACCCCTTTGCCAGACTACATTGATGAAAATGCGAATTTGGCAATTACGCAACCAGAACTATTGAAAGAGACAAAACATTTACTCAAAAATTGCAAGACGCTTAGTCCAGCTGATTTAAGTTCATTGATGAAAATTAGTGATAAGCTGGCAATTCTAAATGCTGAAAGGTTTTCAAGTTTTAGTTTTCCATTTACACCTGACAACGCACGTCCTGCTTTATTTGCATTTAATGGTGACGTATATACCGGTTTATCCGCTCAAACCTTATCTGCTGCACAAACAGAGTATGCTCAATCCCATCTTAGAATATTATCGGGCCTATACGGTGTATTAAAACCACTCGATTTAATGCAACCTTATAGGCTGGAAATGGGAACAAAGTTAAAGGTAGATAAACACAATAATTTATATCAATTTTGGGGGGATACCATTACCAACAATTTGAACCAATCCCTCAATAGGGCTGGTACACAATTGATAGTTAATTTGGCGTCAAATGAATATTTTAGTTCCGTAAAAAAGAAAGAGTTAGACGCAAAAATTATTACTCCGCACTTTAAAGATGAGAAAAATGGCAAATTTAAAGTGATTAGTTTTTATGCCAAAAAGGCAAGGGGACTAATGGCAAGGTATATTATTCAGAATGAAATTCAAACTGTTGAAGATTTAACTACCTTTGATATAGACGGTTACTACTATAGTGAGTCAGAGTCTTCCGCTACCGATTTAGTATTTAAGCGTCCAGAAAGTATTTAGACTAATAAACAATAATAAGGATAAGAAAAGTATGTTACAGCTTTATAGTTTCCCTCAAACGCGAGGCGTGCGTGTTACATGGGCATGTATTGAATTAGATATTGATTATGAATATAACATCGTAAATTTATACAAACTTGAACACAAAAGTCCCGAATATAAAGCAATAACGCCTACTCAAAAAGTACCAGCGATTGTTGATGGTGAAGTTAATATAGCGGAATCTGGTGCAATTTTAACCTACTTGGCAGACAAGGCAGGTAAATTAATTCCAAAGGTTAATTCACCACTGCGAGCGAAATACGAGGAGTTTATGTTTTTTGTATTAACTGAACTTGAACAACCCTTATGGACTCAGGCGAAGCATAAATTTGCTTTACCTGAAGACAAACGTATTCCACAAGCGATTGAACTGGGGGAATGGGAATTCCAAAAAGCGCTAAAGGTGTTTGGTACAATGTTGGGTGACAATCAGTACGTACTAGGTGACGAGTTTAGCGTCGCGGATATTGTGGCTGGCCATACGCTTTCTTGGGCACAAGGTTTTGAACAAAAAATTGAGCTGGATAACGTCAAAGAGTATGCATCAAGAGTATTAACTCGCCCAGCGCTTAAACAGGCACGCGCGCATGAAAAAGAACTAAAAGATCAGATAAAATAGCCAGCTTGTATGATCGGTATAACAAACACACTATTTAATAATCATAAAATAGTGTGTTTGTTGTTACTTATTCTTCCACATACATAGTTTGCTGAAATTTAAGATTTTGCGATGCTCTGCCTTGCTTAATATCAATATCAAACCTCAACACTTCTTTATGATCAAACGGCACTTGTGCTAGATAGTATATGGCGTCCCCTTCTTTAACCATAACAAATGTAAGCTCTCTGGTATTACCGAGTAAATTTCTAGCCGTACCTGTCATGGATACTTCTTGCGCCTCGTTAGTACGCGAGTCAAGGACAGAAATATTCACTAAAGCATTTTTACCACTTCGAAGAATATTGTTGGCTCTTGCAATTTGCGGACTCAAAAAAGTTGAGGTTAATGCAATATAGTGAACATCCCAGTCGCCAAGTTTTTTCTTCATTTCAGCATGAGAAGTACTATTAAACATCAACAGTAATAATATTGCAGAAGCAAAGGGTATTACTGATAGCTTACAAGTTTTTGTATTTGTATATTGCTTCATATTCAATTCCTTATATATCGTTTAGTTACACCAAAGCATAGTATTACTTACGGTTAACCAATGATGTACATACCAAAAGCACCTTTGTACAAATTAATAATAAATTGTAAACCAAGTAAAAAAACCAATACAGATAGGTCTAAACCACCCATTGGAGGCAAAATGCGTCGTATTGGAGCCAGCATAGGTTCGGTAAGCTGTTGCATGACCATCTCCATTGGATGATTGCCTTGGCTGACCCAACTTAATATTGCACGTATGATTAAAATCCAGAAAACTAGCCAAAGAATTTGGTATATCAGATTAAATACACCTACAAACAAAGCATCAACAACCGGCGGCATATCCCCAGTGCCAATTAGCCAAAATGTAAACACCTTCGCATAAGCAACTATAAGTGCAAATACTAACGTGGCTGTATCTAATGGACCTATGGAAGGAATAATTCTTCTTAGCGGACCTACTACAGGCTGGGTAGCCTTTACCGTGAACTGACTAAATGGATTATAAAAGTCGGCTCGAGCTAATTGTAGCCATAATCTTAAAATCACCACCATCAAATAAAGATTGAATAGTGACATGACTAACGTAATAACTGCGTTCATATTTTTTCCTAATTAAAACTGTGAAGACATTTCTTCCGCTCGGGTAATAGCCGCTTGCATAGCATTTGCGAATATTTTCTCAATATTATCGTTTTGCAAGCTTTCTATAGCCTTGGCAGTCGTACCGCCTTTAGATGTAACTTGGTGTCTAAGCTCAGATAATTCAAGACTAGATTCATGTTGCATCAGTTTGGCACTGCCTAACATAGCTTGTTCAACTAAGGCTCTAGCTTGCTGTTTGGTTAAGCCCATATCCATCGCACACTTCTGCATAGACTCTGCAATTAAGAAAAAATAAGCAGGACTAGAGCCAGCGGCGGCAATAACAGTATTTATATCGGACTCATTCTCAACAATAATAGTTTTACCGACACTTTGCATGACATTATCAACTTCTGCCAACTCATTTTTGCTCACTTCAGCCGTTGCATATATTCCTGACATGCCCATTCCAATTGCACTGGGTGTATTGGGCATCACTCTTACAATTTTTTTATTCCCATTTAAAAATACTTGTAAACGAGATATAGGTAAGCCGGCTGCAATAGATACAACAATAGTGTTGTCATTAATTTGAAGGTTTTGACAAACTTCTTGCATTAATTGGGGTTTGACAGCGAGCACTAGGATATCAGCATTATCAACGGCCTCTTGGTTATTTAGCGTAATATTGATATTGAATGTACTTTTTAATAAATCTAGTTTTTCTATGGATCTATTGCTAGCGGTGATTTTGTCTGCTGGATACTCTTTGCTCACCAGGCCGCCAATAATTGCTTTTGACATATTACCCGCGCCAATAAAACTAATTCTTTTGTGTTGTTGCATTACTATCCTTATTTCTATGGAAAAATTACTGCCGAGAGCCAAATATGGCAGTACCTACTCTTACCATGGTAGAGCCATATTCAATCGCTAAGTCTAAATCGCCGCTCATTCCCATCGAAAGAGTATCAAACTGCTCAAATTTTTCAGTGCATTGTAAAAATAATTGCTGCATTTTTGCAAAGCTAGTACGTCTTTTCGCTTCAGGCACGTCTGCTTTTGGGATGGTCATAAGACCTCGACACTTTATTCGTTCAAATTTCTGTACCTCTGCAATGAAATCAACCGCTTCGTTAGCACTAATTCCAGCCTTGCTATCTTCATCATCAATATTAATTTGGACGCATATATTTAGAGGCTTCTTATGAGGAGAACGTTGGTCATGTAAACGTTTAACTATTTTCAAACGATCAACAGAGTGCATCCAATCAAAATTTTCTGCTACAAATTTACTTTTGTTTGATTGTAAGGGGCCGATAAAGTGCCATAGGACATCTTTATATGCAGATAATTCGTTGATTTTATCAACACCCTCTTGCACATAGTTCTCACCAAATATGCGTTGACCAGACTCATACGCGGTGATGATATCTGATACGGGTTTGGTTTTACTAACCGCTAACAATTGAATATGGTTGGGGTTTCGATTGTGGCGAGCGGCAATGTCAGTAATTTGTGCGTTAATATTGATTAGGTTTTGCGCAATAGAAGATGATTCCATTACTTATAGCCCCCTAGTAATAAACATTTAATTGGAGATAGTATATTGGATATTAACGAATTATTGGCTTTTAGTGTGCAAAATAAAGCATCAGATTTGCATTTAAGTGCCGGTCTGCCTCCAATCATACGGGTTGATGGTGAAATGCGCCGGCTGAATGTTCCCGACTTAGATCACAAAATGGTTCATGCGTTGGTTTATGACATCATGAACGACAAGCAAAGAAAGGAATACGAAGAAAGGTTGGAAGTAGACTTTTCTTTCGAAGTAGAAAATTTATCTCGCTTCAGGGTAAATGCCTTTATGCAAAACCGGGGAGCGGCGGCAGTCTTAAGGACAATCCCAAGTGAAATACTCACATTAGACCAATTGGGTGCGCCAGATATTTTCAAAAAAATAATTGACCAACCAACGGGTATTGTTTTGGTGACAGGGGCAACGGGTTCAGGAAAATCTACCACACTCGCTGCTATGGTTGATCATATCAATAGTAATAAAAGAGAGCACATACTTACTATTGAAGACCCAATCGAATTTGTTCACCAAAATAAGTTAAGTGTACTTAATCAAAGGGAAGTGCATAGAGATACGCACAGTTTCAATAATGCTTTGCGCTCTGCGTTAAGGGAAGATCCTGACGTAATTCTTGTGGGTGAACTACGTGATTTAGAAACAATAAGGCTTGCTATTTCGGCGGCTGAAACTGGTCACCTCGTATTCGGTACTCTACATACAAACTCAGCGCCGAAAACAATCGATAGAATTATTGATGTATTCCCTGCTGAAGAAAAGTCGATGGTGCGTTCTATGCTATCTGAATCGTTGCGAGCAGTAATATCACAAACTCTACTGAAGAAAGTAGGGGGAGGGCGTATTGCTGCCCATGAAATTATGGTAGGTATACCGGCTATTAGGAACCTAATTCGGGAAGATAAAGTCCCGCAAATGTATTCAGTTATTCAAACGGGTCAAGCACATGGTATGCAAACAATGGATCAATGCTTACAGAAACTGGTGGCTCAAGGTTTGATCTCTCACCAAGATGCTGCAGGAAAATCTATTGATAAACCAACTTCGCCTGGTTTCTAAACTAATTTTTTAAGGAATTCAATGCAATGATGACACTTGATCAATGTTTAAACGATATGGTTGCTCACAGCGCATCTGACTTATTCATCACCGTTGGTATGCCAGTAAGTGCAAAAATTAATGGAAAATTAGAACCGCTAACTAGTATTCGCTTAACAGAAAATGATGCGTTAGATCTAGTGCATCAAGCTATGACTGAAAAACAGAAGTTAGCATTTGAGGCAGAAAAAGAATGTAATTTTGCAATAGCACTTGAAGATTTAGGACGTTTTCGTTGTAGCGCGTTTTGGCAACGAGACCAAGCCGGCATGGTTATTCGACGTATTGTCACAGAAATTCCTAAAGCAGAAGATTTAGGGTTACCTAAAATTCTAAAAGAAATAATTATGGCGAAAAAAGGGTTAGTCTTATTTGTTGGTGGCACTGGTACGGGTAAGTCGACGTCATTAGCGGCATTGATTGGACATAGAAACCTTAATAGCCATGGTCATATTCTTACTATTGAAGACCCTATTGAATTTGTACATGAACATCAAAACTGTGTGGTGACTCAGCGTGAAGTGGGTATTGATACGTTGTCATTTGATGACGCATTAAAAAGCTCACTGCGCCAAGCGCCTGATGTAATTTTAATTGGTGAAATCCGGTCTATGGAAACAATGGAATATGCGATGTCGTTTGCTGATACTGGGCATTTGTGCGTTGCGACCTTGCATGCTAACAATGCGAATCAGGCAATTGAACGTATTATGCATCTAGCGCCTAAAGAAAGTCATGGTAAACTGAGGTTTGATTTAAGCCAAAATTTGCGTGCTATTGTAGCTCAACAATTAGTGCCAACAAGTGATGGCGCAGGAAGATGCGCTGCGATTGAAATTATGTTAAACACGCCATTTATTAGCGAGTTGATTGCACGCAATGAAATTGGGTCTTTAAAAGATGCGATGAGTAAGGGTAAAGAGCAAGGAATGCAAACCTTTGATATTGCGTTGTATAATTTATACATGGAACATAAAATAACAAAAGATATGGCGATTCACCATGCCGATTCACCTAATGATCTTCGCCTAATGATAAAGTTAGGCACTCAGTCAGACGCAGGTTCACTTGGCTCACTTGCCAGTGTCTCTATTGATATGGATGACTAATAAGCTAAAGATTGTTGTATGATTCCGAGCATATTATTTAACCCGTTCGAATACAATAATTAAGAGTTAATACTACATGGAAAGATTTTACAGCGATTACAATCAAATTAAATTAAGGCAAGTAAAGGAAATGTTAGATGATGCTGGTGTACCTTGTTTTATTAAAAACGAATTTATTCAAGGTGCTAGTGGCGAAATTCCACCTCATGAAGCGCTCCCTGAAATTTGGCTAAATGATGGTAGCTGGGCATCTAAGGCGAATAAACTCCTTAAACAATTGGAAGACGACTTAGCTAATATGGACGATGTAGAATGGGTATGTTCGTCTTGTAATGAAACTAACGAAGGCCAGTTTATGCTTTGTTGGCAATGCCAAGAAAGTAAATAATATCCACCTTATTTATAAACTTAATAACCAGCTTTCAAAAATTAAACAAGCTGACACACTATCTATCTTTTGTTTGTTTAATTTTTTATAACCTCCTAGTTCAAATAGCTTGGCCTTGGCATCTACAGTAGAGAGGCGTTCGTCGTGTAGATGAACGGGAAGCTTGTACTTGTGTTTTAGTCTCCCAACAAAGCGCTTCACATTTTGCGTTATGTCTTGCTCTGAGCCATCCATATTTAAAGGTAAACCGACTACCATTGATTCTGGTTGCCATTCTTTGATCGTGGCTTCAATAGTATCCCAATTAGGTATGCCGTCTTTTGCTTTCAACGCGGGTAGAGGCGAAGCCGTCCCCGTAATTACTTGACCAATAGCTAAGCCAATTGACCGCATACCAAAATCAAATGCTAAGATAGTACTCATTGTTGGGCATTAGTAAATGGATTGATAGGCATACTAAGCTTGTCCTGAATTTTGGGTCAGCTGCCAAACATCTATGCCGAGTTTATTAACGGCTGCTTGCCACTTTTTGTGGATGGGTACATCGAATAGAATCTCATCATCTGCTTCTATTGTTAACCATGCATTCTCTTGAATTTCTTGTTCTAATTGACCGGCTTCCCAACCCGCATATCCAAGCGCGACAATTGACTTTTCTGGACCAGAGCTAGTGCCAATAGCTGACAAAATATCTTTTGATGTGGTCAACATTATTTCTGAAGATACTTCTATTGAAGAGCTCCAGCCAGGCTGATTAGTATGCAATATAAATCCTCTGTCTCTATAAACAGGGCCTCCACAAACCACCACTTTTTCACTTAATTCTGCAAGTGCTTCAGAGTTTGATTGAGATTGATCAATAAGCTCTTTAAAGCTTAGATTGGAGGGTAAATTAATCACTAATCCCATGGCACCTTCTTGTGAATGCTCAACCACATAGGTAACTGCACGTGAGAAATATTTGTCGGTCAAAGATGGCATGGCAATTAAAAAATGATTTTTCAGACTATCTATACTGCTAATGTTAGACACTACTTCTCCTTTACTACTGTTTATTTATCTAAAACTCGAGTTAAGCTTGTTGATATCAATTAGGCTAAATTTTAAAAACGGCTATTAACGTTAAATTGATTTTAAGCAATGCGTTTTTCAATTGCATCAAATAACTTTCCACATATATTGACATCAAAAGCCGCTTCAATTTCTCGCACACAAGTTGGGCTAGTAATGTTTATTTCTGTGACTTTGTTGCCTATCATATCTAAGCCTACAAATAATATTCCTCTAGCAGGCATATCCTTAGCGATTGCTTGGGCAACTTTCATATTTTCATCGCTTACTTTTTGTGGTTCGCCTGTGCCTCCAGCCGCTAAGTTACCGCGAGTTTCATTCCCGCTGGGTAGCCTAGCTAGACAATATGGGATAACTTCCCCATCAACAAGTAATATGCGTTTATCGCCTTGTTTAATTTCAGGCATGTACGCTTGCACCATAGCGTGTACGCTTTCATTATTAGTAATAATTTCACTGATTACGCCTAAATTCACCCCATCTTCTTTCACTCGAAAGATGCTGGTACCGCCCATTCCATCAAGCGGTTTAACGATAATGTCTTTATGTTGTGCATGAAACGCCTTAATTTTTGATTTTTGGCTAGTTACAACTGTAGAAGGAATAAAATCTGGATACCACGACGTAAATAGTTTTTCGTTAAAATCACGCAACGCTTGTGGGTCATTAACAATTAATGTGCCAGCTTCTTGAGCAAGTGAAAACATGTGTGTTGCATATATAAATTGACTATCTACAGGCGGGTCTTTCCTCATCATTATTACATTTAAACTAGATAATGCGATATCTACTTCATCTATAACGTTATAAAAATCAGAAGCTTGGTCTGTTACCTCTATTTGTTGCATACGAGCGTATGGCACGCCACTATCTATATACATATCTGAAATTTGTAAATAGAAGATACGATGACCTCTAGATTGAGCCTCAATCATCATTGCGAAACTAGTATCTTTTTTCGTATTAATGGAATCGATTGGATCCATCACAAAACCTATAGAGTGACTCATATCTTGCCTTATTATGTTTTAATTTACTGCACTTCCAACACGCTTAATTAAGTGTTCGTTTCTTTCACACTTTATTTGTGTGGGTGTTTGATTTAAAAACAAGTTTGCTTGCTCTTATTTTTATCTTTAAAGATCGCCGAAACAAGACTGCAATATGGCTATGGCTGCAACAGCAGCAGTTTCTGTTCTAAGTATTCTTGAGCCCATATTACATGAAATATAACCAGTCTCAGTTGCGGTATATACTTCTTGCTCGCTTAAACCACCCTCTGGACCAATAATAATTCTAAAACCTTTACGGGGTTTAGATAAACTTGAGAGGTAGGTCTTTGCTCCCGGAGTAATAATAAGTTTGTCTAATTGAGAGTGTTGGCCTAACCACTCATTCATTGTTACTGGCATATTGAGTTTCGGCAAAACATTTCTTTGACTCTGTTCACATGCCGCAATAATAAGTTTTGTCCAAGATAAATGCTTTTTTTCCCATCTATCTTTGTCCAATTTAACATTGCAGTTTTCGGTTATGATAGGTGTAATTTCAGACACACCTAGTTCTACCGATTTTTGAATAGCAATATCCATCCTATCACCTTTTGATATGCCTTGACCTAAGTGCACATACAAAGGGGATTCTTTGGATATACT
>DDIL01000195.1:0-568 GCA_002338515.1 Glaciecola sp. UBA1851
TAAACCAAGCACTCCCTCCGGTCGCTGGGACAATTATACAATGCGCCTTCGGCAGATACGCATTGTATAATTGCCCGTTAGCTTAAAGTTATGCGGAAACGAGGTTTAAATGAAGTTCACCAAGTACTTTGAAGCAACTAGGTCTCGTCCAGATAGAGCCAAAATTAAAATTGAATGGATAGAATTTGTCGTTAATAATCCTGCCCAAGAAAAATTCAAAATGACAATAGAATTCGTAGATGGGCAAAAATTACTGAAATGGACAATAGATTTTTAAGAGTAGTATTGCTTGAAGATGGCGAGACGGTGCATAATGCATTTTTTGATAGGAGATTTAAACAATGAAAATGAGCTATTTTGATGATTCAGATACCCTTTATATTGAATTTAAATCAACCGATATTGTAGAAACTAAAGACCTTGATGAAAATACAACTTTAGATATCGATTCCAATGGCGATGTTGTTGCAATAACATTAGAACACGCTAGTAATAGAACTGATATAGACAAAATCACACTAGATGGCATCGCAGCATAACAATCAATTCAACCAAGCACTCGCTTCGC
>DDIL01000195.1:888-1187 GCA_002338515.1 Glaciecola sp. UBA1851
GCGCTACACTATTCATATGATCAAATCATTTAAGCATAAAGGCCTAAAGTTATTTTACGAAAAAGGTAAGACTTCTGGCATTCAAACTCAACATTCAAAGAAGCTTCGGATGCAGCTTACTGCTATTAATACTGCGCATAATATCGATGATATGGATATTCCAGGCTTTTCTCTACACAGATTAAAAGGTGATAGAAGTAACATATGGTCAATATCTGTAAACGGAAATTGGAGAATAACATTCGAGTTCAAGGATGGTAATGCTTACATTCTTAATTATGAGGATTATCACTAATGAA
>DDIL01000195.1:1394-4126 GCA_002338515.1 Glaciecola sp. UBA1851
AATTATGAGGATTATCACTAATGAATATGCATAACCCGCCACATCCTGGCGAATTTATAGAATCAATTTACTTAGAGCCCCATAGAATTAGTTGCAGAACTTTAGCGACTCATTTGGGAGTTGCTGCTTCTACTCTAAATCGTATCGTGAAAGGTAAAAGTGCAATAAGTCCAGAAATGGCATTACGTTTGTCAAAAACATTGGGCAGAACACCTGAGAGCTGGTTAAGTATGCAAGACAATTATGAATTGTGGCAAGCAAAACAGAAGCTTGACTTAAATAAAGTCCAGCGTCTAGATCTGAATGCAGCCTAACAGTCAATTAAACCAAGCACTAGCTTCGCTCGAGGAGACACTTACACAACGCGCCTTCGGCCGGATACGCGTTGTGTAAGTGCCCGTTATTGGCAAGTTATACATACAGGTAAACAGAAAGTAATAATGGACTATTCAAACAAACTACTCGTCGGTTTAGCTACAGCGCCCACCATTCTTATTTCAGTGGTCCTTTTAGCGCAATTTGGATTAGTCGGTTATTTGTTAGTTTTCACAATATTTGTAGCAACAACCGTCTTGTACAATGTAGTAGTTGTCGCTACAGAGCAGCCCAAAAAACTAGGTCGCTTTGTTTTGTTTATAGTAATTCCATCAGCTTTCTTCGTAGGGACAATATATGTATAGCAAAAAAAATCAAGCTCGCCCACTGCGCGGACTGGGCCGCATACACGAAGGGCAGCTGCGCAATTATGCCCTCCGTGCCTGCGCCCCTTATTTAAAAGTTATAACATCATTCGAGGACTAATATATAGAGGAAACAATACTAGTTTTAGGTGGCATTGTTTATTCAGTAATTTTGTTCTTGGTTGGTAGTCGAGTCGTTGAAGATATACTATATCCGACATCTGTAAAATTTTGGCTTATCGTATTAATTGTATGTTTACCAGTGATCGGTTTAGTGATCGTACATTCAAAAACAAGTAGGTCGGTGCAGTCAAATTCAACAAATTGTAACACCGATAATTCGCTCGTATTAGGCGAAACTACAAGTTCATCAGGAGGCGGTTCGGGTAATTGTGGTGGTGGAGGTGAGTGAATGGCTTATAACAATCAATTCAAACAAGCACTCGCTTCGCTCGCGGGGAAACAAACAGTGCGCGCCTTCGGCATTTTGCGCGTTGCGTATTTGCCCGTTATTGGCAAGTTATCCGAATGACGAAAAAGGATTAGCATGAACTGCCCGAGAACAGGAAGTAATTTAAAAAGCGTTAAAGTAGGAGGTATCACTGTTTTCATTAGTGAATCTTGCGGTGGTGTTTTTTTTGATAATACAATACTTAAAAGTTTTGAAGCGCCAACTGAAAAAAGAGGCCAAGTATTAGCAAAACACCTTCAACAATTTCACACTGAATTAATTGACGAGAGTAAACGAATAAACTGCCCTAGATGCCAAGATATCGTGATGATGAGAAGGTACTATAGCCCATTACATATTGTTGAAATAGATGAGTGTCCAGGATGCGGTGGAATATGGTTAGATAGCGGCGAACTGGACAATTTGCGTACACTTTTTTTAAATCCCAAAGAAAGAGCAATTTTTAGAAACCAGTTAATACAAGAAACTAGACCTGTTGATATAAGAGCACCACGCAGTACTTATTCAAGTTGGGATTTTAATACACATAAAATAGATAACTTTATAGATATTACTACTTATTTACTTGATGAGTAATAAAGTGCGTAAAACAAGCAATTCAACCAAGCACTCGCTTCGCTCACGGGGACACTTATACACTCTAAGGAAAATTATGAATAAGAAATGGAAATTTAGCGCTTTATTGTTTTTCACTTTGATGTTTGGAGGCTGTGCAAGCACAAGTCAAAATGTCGCAAAAGATTTTGAGGACGGTGCTATTTCAAATCAACAGCAACGCCAACAGCAACAAGCATCAAGAGGTAGTTCACAAGATAATAAGTTCAAAGATGAGGATGCTGTAGTAGGTATTTTTAATGTCATTTTACAAGGTATTGTTGATTTATTTAGTGATGACAAAAAAAACTAACAGGGGAATGGTTAACTACCATGTATAACAATCAATTCAAACAAGCCTTCGCTTGAGTCGCGGGGATAGTTACACAACTCGCCTTCGGCATTTGCGCGTTGTGTAAGTGCCAGTTATTGGCAAGTTGAGGCTGTAGAATTAAATAATGGATTACTTGAAGTTCGCAAAAAATGTTCTTCTAGCTTTTGGTATCGTAATGCTAATTGTTTTTGCGATCCCAATTGTAAGTACCATCATAGTGTTCAATCTTTCAAATTTTATTGGTTGTAACTTGTCGGCAGCGGGGCCAAGTGAATGTGTGTTTCTAGGTATAGATATTGGTGAGCGTCTTTATGGTTATACAGTACCCTTGGTTGGCTCAATTTTAGCTCCAGTAACCTTTCTTTTAGCATTTTGGGATATTATCGCTGTTTGGTTGCTGTGCTTTATTTTAGTTACTCTGGCCCAAAGGTATCGGAAACAATGTCAGCAAACAAAACACTAAAGGCACTTGAGCTGCTCACTGGGACGTTCGGTGCTTTATGAAAACGGAAAAGGAACTTCTCTGCGAATTTATTGGGCTGGTTTTTCACATAGACAACTCAGATCATAAAGATGTGCTATCCAAAGTAAATCTAATAAAAGGCTCTTTAAGTTCAGTTCGCATTGCTGCCAACGACGCATTAGAAGTGAG
>DDIL01000195.1:4412-6440 GCA_002338515.1 Glaciecola sp. UBA1851
GTTTACCGTCTCTTTTCTCGCTACAAAACAAAGCGTTTCAGGAATTTTTAAAAATTTCCAACCGTGGCATCATAAGAAATGACAAAGAGTATTATAATGTTCGCTCTTTATCGGAAACTAGTTTGCTTAATCGTGAGCATCAAATCACCGCATATAAATTGTTAGAAAGTTATGAATGAGCGCGCACCTAACAAAAAATTAAACGCTCTCACTTCGGTCGCTGGGAAAAATATAGTTGGTTCTATTGATGAAAGTAATTAAATACCTAGGCTATTTAGTTGCGATTTTTGTGGTCGCGATAGTCGGCTATGTATGTTTTTTATGGGCTTCGACAATACATGACACGATGACCGAAGGGGAAAAATACGGTTTTTCAATTGAAACTACAAAGAAAGAAGCATTTTCAGATGTATTGTTATTAAGAGTAGAATATCCAAACTTAGCGATATACAGTTATGTGGAAGTTGAGTTGCAAGCACAAAGTCAGTTAATCGATCTCAATTTTCAATATGACGACCTGAAACATTACGACCAATGGCGTTTAAACCTTAACGGAAAGCGCAAATACAATAATAGTATTAGGTTGAATTTTAAAGACGACAAGTTAATTAGTTTGTATCGACATAGACAATTCTATGAACTGCCGTAGCAGGTATAACAAACGATTGAAGACGGATAAAAACAAGAGCGATTTTTACTGTTTTATAGGGTGTTATATTCGGTGTTTTAGTAAAGAGATTTAATGAGAAAATATTTAAGGGAAAATTGGAAATTCTTGCTACTATGTCTTGTTTTTTCGGGGGTTGCAGGCTGGCAAGACGATGAGACAATCAGAAATATCTTAATCAAAATATTTATTTATCTCGTTGTCATGCCAGTATGTCACTACTTATTCATAACAAAATTAGAATTTGATAAGTCTGGACCAATTCCTATTCAACAATCACCCTTATTTTGGGTTGGCATTCCTGTTTTTATGGTTCTAATATATGTTTTCGTGTAGCGAATATAACAAACAAATAAACTTATACTAGCTTCGCTCGCGGGTACAAATACACAACACGCCTTCGGCAAATACGCATTGAATAATTGTACGTTATTGGCAATTTACAGTTCTATGAGGATATTATGAGAATTATTATTTTAACGATTGGATTGTTGTTTCTGGCAGGTTGCGCTTCAGTACCAGCAAATTTTGGCAAACCCCCAGCAAACTCCAATATTGGTATCGTTTTATTGATAGATGAAAATCCGACCTATATGCATGTAGGGACAACCATATTTAACAATGAAAGCATAGACGTGGCTTCAAATACTGAGTTTAAGAAACTATTTGGTGAGCAAATTTCGGGAATATTAAAAAGTGGTGGACACAAACCAAAGCTTGTTGAGCCTTCAAATAAATTGGTTCAAGAACGCACCTCATTGTTTTCCTATATGTCTAGTAACGTAAATTTCAAAGATGAAATTAAAAATGAGTTAACTTTATTAGCTCAAGAGCAAGGATTAGATTTCATACTTCTTGTCTATCCAAATTCTGGAGCAGCTTGGCCAAATTCCTCCGCATATTTATCAGGTTATGGTTTATATACCAGATGCTTTTTGGGTTCTTGCAACGTGTATGCTTTGGATTATGTTGGCGCTAGAATTTATGATGTAAATAGAAATTCGTCTTTAAAACCTATGGAATTTAGATTCTTTCAGCAGGAAGAAATGCCAAGCATCTTGGTTCCTGATAATGTAAATGAAATTTCCCCAGAAGATATAGATAAAGCAGCTATGGTTGCGAAAGATAATATTATTAAACTTATTGAAAACATGCTAATAACCTCTGAGTTCATTTAGCACGAAACTAAATAAGTCAATTATCTACGGTTATCAGAGTCTGACTAATGCTTTGAGGTCTTCTTTTACAAGCTTTTTTGTTTTTAGACCTGTCTCTCTGAACGCGCCGTTCATTAATTTGTGGTCGATAATGTTGTTTGTTCTCATGTTGCACCTATTTATAAAGAGTAGTAGATTCACACA